>DASXMW010000078.1:0-5089 GCA_036495425.1 Streptosporangiaceae bacterium
GCCATCTCGGCCGGGCTGCCCACCGCGAACTGCGGGTCGGCGAAGGCGCCGTCGTAGCCCAGCTCGCGGGCCTCCCGCACGAAGACCAGGGCGTCGGCCACCATGTCCGGGCCCGGGGCCAGGTTGACCCGCAGCTCACGCCGCAGCGTGCCCGGGTCGCGCCCGGCCGCCTCGGCCGCCGCCGCGATCGTCTGCCAGGGCTTGTCCAGCCTGGCCACGGTCAGCCCCCGGCCGGGGGCGATCGACGGCAGCCAGCCGCTGGCCCGGCGGCCGATCCGCTCCAGGGCCCGCGGCCCGTACCCGCCCAGCAGCACCGGCGGGCCGCCCGGCTGGACCGGCCGCAGGTCCAGCGTGGACGGCGGGATGGCCCACAGCGGGCCCTCGTGCTGCACCGGGTTGGTGGTCCACATGGCCCGCAGCACGTCCAGGGTCTCCTCCAGCCGGGCGCCGCGCCCGGCCCAGGGGATGCCCAGCGCCTCGTACTCGGTCTCCATCCAGCCCAGCCCGAACCCGGCGTCCAGCCGCCCCCGGCTGAGCTGGTCCAGCGTGGTCAGCGTGCGGCCCAGCAGCAGCGGGTGGTACCAGGTCGCGTTCAGGGTGCTGGAACCCAGCCGGGCCCGCTGGGTCACCGTCGCTGCCGCGGTCAGCACCGCCAGCGGGTCCATGAAATTACCGAAGGCCGGTGGCAGGGGTTTTTCCGCCGTGTAGCCCGGATACGGCCGGCTGGGCTTCAGCGGGGCCAGCACGCGGTCCCCGACCCACAGGGACTCGTAGCCGAGCTCTTCCGCCTGCCGGGCGAAGCCCGCGATCAGGCCGGGTGCGACCACCGGGCCGAACTGGGGCAGCGTGATTCCGAAGCGCACGGAACCCCATCCTGTCAGCCCAGCGCGCGTACGGCGTCGGCGGTCACGGCGTCCGCCGGGTAGAAGGATTCGATGGCCAGCTCGGCCACGGTCACGTCCAGCGGGCTGCCGAACACGGTGGTGGTGCTGAGAAAAGAGAGGTCCTGGCCCGCCAGCCGTACCCGCATGGGCAGCACCACGTCGGCCGCGCTCTCGATCTCGGGTCCGTCCATCGGGGCGCCGCCCCCGCGCCCCGGCTCCCCGCCCGGATACCCCAGCAGTTCCTCGTACAGCTCGTTCAGGAACGGGTCCCCGCTCCGGTCGGCCTGCCGCCGCAGCCGGAACAGCACGTGCCGTCGCCACTGGGGCAGATTGAGAATGTTCGGCGCCATCCCGTCCGGGTGCAGGCTCACCCGCAGCACGTTCACCGGCGGCTCCATCAGCTCCGGCGCCGACCCTTCGACCAGCTTGAACAGCGCGTCGTTGGCGTCGATCAGTTCCCAGTGCCCGTCCACCGCCAGCGCCGGGTTGGGCATGTGCGCGGTGATCACCTGCCGCATGGCCTCGGTCACCGCGCTCAGCGGCGGCGCGTCCAGGCCCCGCTCCGGGTACGCGGGCGCGAACCCGCCCGCCAGCAGCAGCGCGTTCCGCTCCCGCAACGGCACATCAAGCTCTTCCGAGAGCCGCAGGATCAGCCCGCTGCTCGGCTTCGACCGCCCCGTCTCCACGAAGCTCAAGTGCCGCGCCGAGATCCCGGCCTGCAACGACAGGTCCAGCTGACTGACCCGCCGCCGCTCCCGCCAGCCCCGGAGCCGTTCCCCAACCATCGCCATACCCGGGACCCTAAGCGCCCTCCGGTAGGACCGGCCATTACCTCCCAGGTAAAGCCCGCCCGGCCTCGGGATGGAGGAACCCTTTTGTGCACCATCCGTACCGCACCCGGCAAGTTAGACCGTCAGGTCGGCCACCAGCTGGTCCAGGCCAGGCAGGGCGAGAATCCGCCGCTGGAAGCCACGGGCGGTGAACCGGTACAACGGGTCATCCAGCACCTTTCGGCACGCCGCAGCGATCGTGGCCGCGTCCGCCTCGTACGGGTCAGTGGTCAGGCCCAGGCCGAGTTCGGTCAGCCGCTGCGCGTTGGCCGGCTGTTCGGCGAACAACGGGAGTGCGACCATGGGCACCCCGGCCCTCAGCGCGTCGAGGACACCCCCGAACCCGGCGTGCGTCACGAACAGGTCGCAGGCCTGCAGGAGCAGCGGCTGCTGCACGAACGATGCTAGCTGCACGTTGCCGGGCCGTGGCCCGGCCCAGGTGGCGGGGTCGGTGTCGTGGCCCAGGGCCACCACAGCGGTGCAGGGCAGAGAACCGAGCGCTTCGATGATCCGCGGCAACGGCGACCTCGCCGGAGACAGCATCCGGTTGCTGTGGGTACCGAGCGTGGCCAGGACGAACGGCCGGTCATCGGCCAGTCGCGCGATCGCCGGGTCGAGCTGCTGCGATGCCTCCTGCGGCCCCCGGTAGTACCGGTACGCCGTGCTTCGTATCCCGGTGGGATACCAAGCCTCGGGCAGCCAGCTGACCCACAAATCACGAGTCAGGCTGGAGGTGTCGAGGACCGGCGGCAGGCCCACTGCTGCCCGCGACTGGTTCAGCCAGGGCAGTAGGCCCGGATCCCGGGTCACCTGCAGCGGCGCGCCGTCCAGCGTGACGCACGGCACGCCCAGCTTTTCCGCGACCAGATACCCGCCGAACTCCGTGCACTCCCGTATCACCAGGTCAGGCCGGAAATCGGGCACGGCGTCCAGCATGTCTTGTGCCGCCCGCTCCGCGGTCAGGCCGGCGAAGATGCGGCCCACCACCGCGCCGGGCCCCGCGATGCGGCCCAGTTCTTCCATTTCCGGCAGTGCCTTTCCGTCTGGGCTGAACCCCACCCGGCGCGCGAAATCCGGGTCGGACCCGAACTGTGACGGCGCGAGCATCCGGGGCATCGGCCGGTAGGCCACCCCGAACCGGTCAAGGTCGTCGGCCAGTACCCCGCCCGTGGCCACCACCACCTCGTGACCGGCCGCCTGGAGCGCCTGGGCCACGGGCACTACCGTCGGCACCAGGTGTGAATAGACCGGAACGCTGGTCAGCAGAACACGCATCGGCATGATCATCACGCTAGCTTCGCTACCTACGGCTGCGCATCCGCCAGGGTTGATAGTCGTCACCCAACCTGCGGAAAACCCTGCCCAGTCCCCTGCCCCGGCACCCGCCCGGTCCGCCCCCATCCAATCCCACAAGTCCCGGCCGCCTCGAGTGCCTCCGTCCCCGCCCCCACCGCCCAGTCCGCCCCGCCCAGTCCCGTCCTCACCAGCGCCCGCCCAGTCACACGAGTCCCTCCCACCTCACCACTCCGGGCGAGCTCCGAGCTGGGTCGGGGTTTTCCGCAGGATCTGCGGAAAAACCTTCCCAGCCCCTGCCCCGGCACCCTCCCAGTCACACCGGCCCCAGCCGCCCCAGCGCTGCGTCCGGCCTCCGCCAGCCGCACCCGCTTCCGCCCCCACCGCCACACCAGCCCCGTCGGCCTCCATGCCCCGGAGGGCTGAGCCCAGTTTTATGCAGCATTTGCATAAAACTGGGCTCAGCTCCCCCAGCGCCACCCGGGTCCCCAGTCACCCGCACCCTCCAACGCCGACCATTTGACGGCTCAAGCGTTTAACGATGCGCCCGCCACCCTGACCCGGCTGATTTGCGGAAATACCTCGGACGGGTCGCAAAGCCCTTGTGGCGTCGGGTTTGGGAGTCCCCGGCACTGGGCCAGAAAATCCAACCGTTGGCGCTCAAAGAGCGTCTCAATGCCTGGGTGGCGGCGAAGGGGACCGCCATTGAGGCAGGAGTTCGTTATGGGTGTTCGGAGACGCCGGGGGAACAGCCGACTGCGGACCGTGGCGGTTTCGGCGGGGGCAATTCTGGCCGTGGCAGGGTGCGGCACGGCGGTCGGCCGTAGCGCCGACCCGGGACGTTCGCCCGTGGCCACGAAGGCCGCCGGGGCGTCCGCCGAAGCCGCGCAGTTGGGTGGGCCGCTGGCTTCGGCCGGGCCGGGCGCTGGCCGAGTACTCGGCGGCGGGGGTCAGCGAGGGTAAGCCGGGCCGGGCCGGGGCGACCACGTTGTACCTGGTCAGCCCGCAGGGGACCAGGACCACGCTGTACCGCTGGGGTGCCGCCGGGGAGCCCGGCTGGCGGCTGGTCGACTGGTCGGGGGACAAGGCGCGGGCGCTGTTCGTGGGCTCGACGCCGGACAGCGTGGGCCAGCTGGTGCTGGCGACCGGGAAGTTCACCAGCTTCAAGCTGCCCGGCGGCACCCAGGCGATCAGCTACTCGCGGCCCGGCGGCACCGCCATCCTGGCCGCTCGGCAGGCGGGCGGCGGGGACAAGATCCTGCGCTACGACCTGACCGGGAGGCTTGAGAAGACCCTGGCCTCCGGGCCGCGTAATGCCGCCAACGTGGCGCTGTACTCGGCCGACGGCACCTCCCTGGCCGTCAACGGCGCCCAGGGCCTGGAGCACGTCAGCAACTCCGGCGGGGCCGCGAAATCCCTGCCGGTCCCCGGCGCCGGGACCTGCCAGCAGGTGCGGTGGTGGGACACCAGCACGATCCTGGCCAGTTGCCTGGCCTCCGGCCGCAACGCTTCCCGGCTGTGGCTGGTCCCGGTCACCGGGGGCAAGCCCACCGCGCTGACCGCGCAACGGGACGGAAAGGGCCCGGACCTGGGCGACGTCGACGCCTGGAAGCTGCCCAGCGGGCTCTACCTGCAGGCCCTGGGTCCCTGCGGCGTGATCTTCATCGCCAAGCAGGCCAGCGACGGATCGGCCACGGCGGTCAACGTGCCCCAGACCAGGGGCAACGACAACCAGGTCGTCACCGCCGACGGTGGCCGGCTGCTGGTCCGGGCCCAGACCAGCTGCGTGTCGAGCACCTCGCTGCTCTGGTTCACCCCGGCCACCAACGCGGTGCAGATGCTGATCCACGCCCCGTCCGGGACCCAGGGTGTGATCGCGGCCGTCGCCGACCGGAAAGACAGCTGACCGCGACGCCCAGTCCGGCCAGCCCGCCCAGCCCGGCCCACGCGGCCGCGCCGGGCGCGTAAGGCGGGCCCTTACCTGTCAGGTAATCGCCCGAACGGGGCTGGTCGCCGACGCTGGCGGCATGACAGTCAACGCGCTGGGCGGCCGGGAACGGGCCGCATCGACAACGACGGCGG
>DASXMW010000079.1:0-18867 GCA_036495425.1 Streptosporangiaceae bacterium
CGCGCAACGTGACCGTGTTCGGCGAGTCCGCGGGCGGCCTGTCCACCCTGTCCCAGCTGGTGTCGCCGGGCGCCCGCGGGCTGTTCCAGCACGCCATCGTGGAAAGCGGCACCTACGCCCTGACCCAGGCCACGCTGGCCAGCGCCGAAGCGTCCGGGGCGGCGTTCGCGGCCAAGGTCGGCTGCACCACCAACACCGCCGCCTGCCTGCGCAGCGTGCCGGTAACCACGATTCTGGCCAACGAGAACGTCGGCGCCGGTGGCTACCAGCCCAACATCGACGGGGACGTGCTGCCCCAGTCCATCGGGACCGCGCTCAGCAGCGGCCAGTTCAACCACGTGCCGGTCATCATCGGCACCAACCACGACGAGTGGCGGCTGTTCGTCGGGCTGGCCCAGGCCGAGGGCGGGCCGGCCGTCACCGCGGCCAACTACCAGTCGATGATCTCCAGCACGCTGGGGGGGTCCGCCACCGTGGCGGCGGTGATCGCGGCCCAGTACCCGCTGAGCGCCTACTCCAGCCCGGCCGTGGCCCTGGGCGCGGTCGGCACCGACGCGATCTTCGCCTGTAACGCGCAGACCGCCGAGGACTCGCTGTCCAGGTACGTGCCGACCTACGCCTACGAGTTCAGCGACGAGAACGCGCCCGAGGTGTTCCTGCCGCCGGAAGGCTTCCCGTACGGCGCGGCCCACGCCTCGGAGATCCAGTACCTGTTCACCCTGAACACCGAGGCCTTCCCGGCCACGCTGTCCCCGGCCCAGCAGCAGCTGGCCGCGGCCATGCGCGGTTACTGGGCCAACCTGGCCACGTTCGGCACCCCGGCGGCCGGCTGGCCGCGGTTCTCGGCGGCGCACCCGGTGTGGCGGGACCTGGTGCCGCCCCGGCCGCAGAACGAGACCAATTTCCCGGCCGAGCACCACTGCTCGTTCTGGGCCGCCGCTGGCTAGCTGTGGGCCGCCGTGTGGCGGTCGGTGCGGGCCCGGGTGCCGCAGAGCGGGTTGCACCATTGCTGGTTGGGGCGCTGCCGCAGGTACAGCTGCCCGCACCCGGGCGCGTCGCACAGGGTCAGGGCGGCCGCGTCCGGGCCGGTGAGCAGGTCGACCACGGCCGTGGCCAGGTCGCCGAGCAGCCGGGCGGCCGGATCGGCCGCGGTCACCGGCTGGGTCCGGTAGCCGCCGGGCTCCCCGGTGAGCAGGCGGCTGGCCGGGGCGGCCAGGATCAGCGCGTTCACGGCCGCGACCGCCCCGGCCGGCCACGGCCCGCCGCTGGCGGCGGCCCGCAGGAGCTCCAGGGCGTGGTCACGCAGGGCCAGGAACCGGGTCACGAGGTCGTCGCCGACTTCGACCGGGACGGTGAGCCGGTCCTGTTCGCGGTCCAGCCACTCCCGCAGGTCAGCCGCTGAGCGGATCAGCTCGGTGTACTGCCAGCCGCGGCGCCGGACCGTGTTGACCAGGTCGATGGACAGCGGGTCGCCCAGCCAGCTCCACCTGACGATGGCCATGCTCACCAGCCTTCGATATTAACGGTTTTAAGTTCTTTAACCGTGAGTATACTACTGGGGAGGGGTTCCTGGTGTGCAGTCCAGGACCGCTGGCCAGCGACGCCGACCGCGAAGGGCGAGGGTCATGGAGACGGGGTTCCCGCAAGCAGACGCCCGGGATGATTTCGACCGCGCCCGCCGCCGGGCCAACTGGGCCCGGCTGGCGGGCTGGCTGCGGGGGCGGCCAGTGGCCCGGCTGCAGGTGCTGGGCGAGGTGGCGGTGGGCAGGCCCTGCGGCGCGCTGGTGCCGATCGGGCAGATCGTCGGCTCGGTCGAGCCGTCGGTGCACTTCGACGCTCTGTTCCGGCCCACCTCCCAGCTGCCCCGCTACCGTTTCGAGCGGGTCGCGGCCCAGGTCCGGCGGGGCGACGGCGCCGACCCGGTCGAGCTCTACCGCTGCGGCGACCGCTACTACGTCAACGACGGGCACCACCGGATCGCGGTGGCCCGCGCCCTCGGCCAGCGCGAGGTGTGGGCCGAGGTCACCGAGGTCCGCGCGGCCCGGGCCTGCCTGTGCTGACTGCGGTCGCCGGCCCGCGGCTTGAAGGCGGGGGCGCGGCACGCTAGCGTGCCGGCGTGGACAGCCGCCCGCTCGGTCGCACCGGGGTCAGCGTCAGCGAGTTCATCTTCGGGGCCGGGGCCATCGGGGGCATCGGATCGTCACCGGCCACCCGCGGGCACGGTCTGAGCCCGGACGAGGGGCTGGCCCGGCTGGACGAGGCCCACGACGTCGGCATCACCGTGATCGACACCGCCGACGCCTACGGCGGCGGGGAGAGCGAGCGGACCGTCGGCCGCTGGCTCGCCGCGCGGCATCCGGCCGGCACCCTGGTCGCCACCAAGGTCGGCAACGTCGTCCGGCCCGACGGCAGCGGCGGCGTGGACCTCTCCCCCGCCCGCATCGCGCGCCAGCTGGCCCAGAGCGTCGACCGGCTCGGCCGGGTCGACCTGTACCTGTCGCACATCCCGGACCCGGCCACCCCGGTGGCGCAGACCATCGAGGCGTTCACCCAGGCCAGGGCCGAGGGGAAGATCCGCGCCTACGGAGTCAGCAACGTCAGCGTGGCTCAGCTGGAAGAATTCCTCTCCGCCGCCGACCGGGCCGGGCTGGACCGGCCGGGCTGGGTGCAGAACGGGATGAGCCTGCTGGCCCGGGCCGACGAGCAGGACGTGCTGCCGCTGGCGGCCGCGGAGGGGCTGGGCTACACGCCGTTCTCGCCGCTGGCGGGCGGGGTGCTGTCCGACCGGTACCTGGACGGCACCCCGCCCGCACCCGGCAGCCGGATCGCGGTCGCCGGTGACCGCTACTACCCGGGCATGCACACCGGAGCCAGCCTGGCCCGGGTCGCGGCCCTGCGCGAACTGGCCCGGGGCCACCAGGTGAGCGTGTCCGGGCTGGCCCTGGCCTGGCTGCGGGCCCACCCGCTGGTCACCGCGCCGATCGTCTCACCTAGTAAGCCCGGGCAGTGGCAGGCCGTGCGCGAGGCGCTGACGGTCGATCTCACCGAAGACGAGCGGGCCGAGATCTCGGCGATCTTCGGCTGACCCGGCTGAGCCCGGCTTGGGCCGATATGACAGTCTTGGGGCTGTGACCTGGGAGGAAGCGAGCACCGATGACTTTCCGCCCGTGGGCCAGTCTGACCTGGCAGAGATTCGAATCCCTGTTCCAGGAGGTCAACCATGAGTCTGCCCCAGGTCGTGTCGCGCATCGAGTGGGTCGAAGCCCGGCGCCAGCTGCTCGACAAGGAAAAGACGCTGACCCGCCAGCGCGACGCGCTCAACGCGGAACGGCGGCGGCTGCCGATGGTCCTGGTCGAAAAGGACTACGTGCTCGAGGGGCCGGACGGGCCGGCCCGGCTGGCCGATCTGTTCGGCGGCCTCGGCCAGCTGATCGTCCAGCACGTGATGTTCGGCCCGGACTGGGACGCGGCCTGCCCGGGCTGCACGGCCGGGGTGGACGAGGTGGCCGAGGGCCTGCTGACCCACCTGCACGCTCGTGACACCGAGTTCGTGCTGGTGTCCCGGGCCCCGCTGGCCAAGCTGCAGGCCTACGCGAAGAGCCGGGGCTGGACAGTGCCCTGGTACTCGTCGCTGGGCAGCGACTTCAACTACGACTTCCAGGTCACCATGGACCGCGGCCGGCCCCAACTCGACTACAACTACCGCTCCCTGCCCGAGGCTCTCGGCGACGCCGACAGCACCGAACTGCCCGGCATGAGCTGCTTTCTGCGCGACGGCGAGCAGATCTACCACACCTACTCCACCTACGCCCGCGGCACCGACACGCTCGGCAGCTCGTACTCCTTCCTTGACCTGACCGCGCTCGGGCGCCAGGAAGAGTGGGAGGAGCCCAAGGGCCGCGCCCGCACCGTGCACGCCGACGCACCATTCTTCGAAGACTGAGTCCACTCCTGGGGGGACGCTCTTGCTTCCGCTGCAGTCACTGATCCGCCGCCAGCAGCAGGTGGGCGACCTGCCATCCGCGTCCGGTACGCCGGGCGGCCCCCCGGCCGCGCTGACGTCGGCCCGGGTGGCCGCGGCCGGGGCCGGGCAGGCCACCTTCACCGGCCTGGCCAGCGACGGTGAACCGCTGACCGTGCAGGTGGCGGCGGTGGCGGCGGGGGTGGTCCGGGTCAGCCTGAGCCGGGACGGGACCCAGCGGCCGCGCAGCGAGACGGCGCTGCCGCTGGTCCGGGATCCGTCCCGGACCAGCGACCCGGCAGGCGCGGGCGAGCAGCCCGGGGGGGAGGTCCGGGTGGCCACCGGCGACCTGGTCGCGGTGATCTCCCCGGACCCGTGGTCGCTGCGGTTCACCGACGGCGGCGGCCGGACCCTGCTGGCCCAGCAGCACGACGACGTGGACGTGACCGGCGCGCCGTGCTCGCTGCCGTTCGGCGGCACCGCCCGGCCCGACGGCGAACTGGCCTACCACGTCAGCTTCGAGGCCCGGCCCGACGAGCAGTTCTACGGGCTGGGCGAGCGCTTCGGGACGTTCGGCCAACGGGGCACCCGGACGGTGGCCTGGATCGAGGACGCGCTCGGGGTCAACGGGCCGAACGTGTACAAGGCCGTGCCCTACTACTGGTCCACCCGCGGCTACGGGCTGCTGGTCAACAGCGGGGCCCCGGCCGAGATCGACCTGGCCCACACCTCGCACTCGACCGTGTCGCTGGTGGTCCCCGACGACGTGCTGGAGTTCTACGTGATCCGGGCGCCCGGGCCGGAGGACGCGCTGGCCCCGCTGCGGGCGCTGACCGGGGACGTCCCGCTCCCGCCACGCTGGGCGTTCGGCACCTGGATCTCGTCCAGCTTCCAGCCGGACACCCAGGAATCGGTGCTGGAGCGGGCCCGGCAGCTCCGGCGGGACGGCTTCCCGGCCGACGTGCTGCACGTGGACCCGTACTGGCAGCGGCCGGGCTGCTGGTCCGACCTGGCCTGGGACCCGGAGACGTTTCCCGACCCGCGGGCCATGACCGCCGAGCTGCGCGGGCTCGGGTTCCGGCTCTGCCTGTGGATCAACTCCTACATCAGCGTGGACAGCCCGCGGTTCGCCGAAGCCAGCCAGGCCGGGTACTTCTTGCGCCGGCCGGACGGCTCGACCTGGACCGGCCAGGCCTGGGGCGAGACCGAGGGCCTGCCCGAGATGGCCATCGTCGACTTCACCAACCCGGCCGCCGTCCGCTGGTGGCAGGGCCACCTCACCGGGCTGCTGGAGGACGGGGTGGCCGTGTTCAAGACCGACTTCGCCGAGGCCGTGCCGCCGGGCACGGTGGCCTGGAACGGCGCGAGCGGCCGCGACCTGCACAACGTCTACACGCTGCTGTACAACGACGCGGCGGCCGAGGTGACCGAGCAGGTGCACGGCTACCGGCTGGTCTGGGGCCGCTCGTCCTACCTAGGCGGGCAGCGGCACGCCGCCCAGTGGGGCGGCGATCCGGCCTCCACCTACGGCGGCATGGGCAGCACGCTGCGCGGCGGGCTGTCCTACGCGATCGGCGGCGGCACGTTCTGGAGCCACGACGTGGGCGGCTTCTACGGCTCGCCCCCGTCCGACCTGTACCTGCGCTGGGCCTGGTTCGGCGCGCTGTCCCCGCTGAACCGGTACCACGGCACCACCAGCCGGCTGCCCTGGGATCAGGCGGCCGGGGTGTACCAGGCCACCCATCAGATCGTGGCCACCCGCTACCGGCTGCTCCCCTACCTGTACTCGGCGGCGGCCGAGGCCGTCCGCCAGCACCGCACCTGGCTGCGGCCGGCCGTGGCGGCCGTCCCCGGCGACCGGGCCGCCCGGGACGCCGACGGCCAGTACCTGATCGGCACCGACCTGCTGGCCGCGCCGGTCACCGCGGCCGACGGCGAGCACGACGTCTACCTGCCCGCCGGGGCCTGGATCGACTACACGACCCGGACCCGGTACGACGGCGGCCGCTGGCACCGGCTGACCCGGCCGCCCGAGCAGGCCCCGCTGTTCGTCCGGCACGGCGCGCTGCTGCCGGTCGACCCCGGCTCCCCGGTCAGCGCGGCCGCGGACCCGGACCGGCTGGCCCTGGAGGTGTGGGGCGGCGACGGCGGCACCACCACGGTCTACGAGGACCGCGGTGAGACCCGGATCGCGCTCACCGTGGCCGGCGGTGCCGCCGAGATCACGGTTACCGGGCCGGCCCCGCTGACCCGGGCCGAATGGCCCCGGCTGCCCGGCGAGGACCCGCCCGCGCTGGTCGCGGTCAACGGCCAGCCCTGGACGGTGGATCACAGTGATCCGGATCGGATGATCGCCAGCGCGGCCAGCTGACCTGGACGGCCCTACAATCCAGGCATGAAGCGGGGCATCGTCGAGCGCGATGCGGAGTTCTCCGCGCTGGCCGGGGCCGTGGCCGCGGCCGGCCGGGGCGAGGGGTCGGTGGTGCTGATCTCCGGCGAGGCCGGGATCGGCAAGTCCAGCCTGGTCGAAGCGGTCCGGGCCGAGCTGCCGGCCGAGGGCCGCATGCTGACCGGGTACTGCGACGACCTGGCCACGCCGCGGACGCTGGGGCCGTTCCGGGACCTGATCGGCAGCGTGGGCACCGAGCTCAGCCAGGCCGTGACCGACGGCAGCGACCGGGACCGGCTGCTGGCCGCGCTGCGGGCCGAACTGGACTGGGCCGGTCACCCCACGGTGCTGGTCATCGAGGACGTGCACTGGGCCGACGACGCCACCCTGGACGCGCTGCGCTACCTGGCCCGGCGCATGGCGGCCCTGCCCGCCGTGCTCATCCTCACCTACCGCGACGACGAACTGGACCGCGAGCACCCCCTGCACGGCCTGCTCGGCACGGTGTCCCGCCTGGACCAGGTGCGGCGGCTGCCGCTGGCCCGGCTGTCCCCCGGCGCGGTCCAGCGGCTCAGCGCCGGCAGCGCCGTGGACGCGACCGGGCTGTACGCGCTGACCTCGGGCAACCCGTTCTTCGTCCACGAGCTGCTGGTGTCGGCGGAAGGCGACCAGGTGCCGCCGTCGATCGCGGCCGCGGTGCTGGCCCGGGTCCGGCAGCTGGACCCGGGTACCCAGGACGTGCTGGAGCAGTTCGCGGTGGTGCCGGCCGGGCTGGACCGCTGGCTGGCCGGCGAACTGGCCGGGCCCGGGGCCACCGCGGCGCTGGGCGAGGCCGAGCAGCGCGGCCTGCTGACCGTGTCCGCCCGCCGAATCTCGTTCCACCACGAGCTGACCCGCCGGGCCATCGAAGGCGCGGTTCCGGCCGCGCGGCGGATGGCGCTCAACCAGCGGGTACTGGACGTCCTGATCCAGCGCCCAGGCGCCGACGCGTCCGAGGTCGTCCATTACGCCGCGCAGGCCGCCGACGAGGACGCCATCGTGACCTTCGGCCCGGCCGCGGCCCGGGATGCCGCCGCCGCGGGCGCGCACCGCGAGGCGGTGGCCCACTTCCGGCTGGTGCTGGAGCACGTGGACCGGTTCAGCCCGGAAGACCAGGCCCGGCTGCTGGAAGAGTACGGGGTCGAGAACTACACGCTCGGCGCGTCTTTCACCGCGATCGACGCCCAGCGGCAGGCCGTGGCGCTGAATTCCGCCCACGGGACCGCGGGACAGCTGGCCGTGAGCCTGCGCTGGCTGTCGCGGATGCACTGGAACGCCGGGGACCGGCCGAACGCCGAGCGCACCGCGGGCCAGGCCGTGGCCGCGGCGGAGCGCGCCGGTGAGCCGGGTGTGCTGGGCCTGGCTCTGAGCAACCAGTCGCAGCTGCTCATGCTGGCCAACCGGGCCGCCGAGGCCATCGCGCTCGGCGAGCGGGCCGTCGCGCTGGCCCGGGCGGCCGGCGACGACCCGACCATCTCGCACGCGCTGACCAACGTGGGCACGGCCTACTGGTACTCGGGTGATCCGGTCGGCCACCCCATGCTGGACGAGGCGCTCCAGGTCGCGATGGCCGCCGGGGCGACCGAGGACGCCTGCCGCGCCTACGTCAACATCGTCTGGAACCTGCTGGACTGGTTCCGGCTGGGCGAGGCCGAGCAGTATCTGCGGTCCGGGGTCAAGCTGGCCGAGGAGGCCGAGTTCCTCGGCTTCCTGTCTTACATGCGGACCGAGCAGGCCCGGCTGGCTCTGGCCCGGAGCCAGTGGGACGAGGCGGCCCGGTACGCGGAACTAGCCATGGAACTGATCACCAGTGGGCACCGGCCGACCCAGATATCGGCGCTGACCGTCCTGTCCGTGGTCGCGGTCCGGCTCGGCCAGCCTGGTGCCCAGGACCTCCTGGGCCGCGTCTGGAAACTGGCCGCCGGGACCGGGGAGCTGCAGCGCACCGGCCCGGTGGCGGCGGCCCGGGCCGAGGACGCTTGGCTCCGCGGCGACGATCAGGCCGTACGGGACCTGACCCGGCCGGTCTACCAGGACGCCGAGCGGCTCGGTGACCTCGTCCAGCAGGCCGAGCTGGCCCACTGGCTCACCTCCGCGGGTGAGCCGACCCCGGTGTCCGGCGAGCACCCGTACGCGCTGCTGGCGTCGGGCCGGCGGCGGGAGGCGGCCGCGGCCTGGCAGGCGGCCGGCTGCCCGTATGAGCACGCGGCCGCTCTCGCCCAGAGTCCCGACCCGAACGACCTGCTGTCCGCGCTGGCCAGCCTGGACGAGCTGGGTGCCCGCCCACTGGCCAGCCGGATCCGGGCCCGGCTGCGGGCCCTGGGCGTGGCCCGCATCCCGCGCGGGCCGTCGGAGGAGACCCGGGCCAGCCCGGCGGGCCTGACCGCGCGGCAGACCGATGTGCTGCGGCTGCTGGTGCAGGGTCACACCAACGCCGAGATCGCCCGTGAGCTGGTGCTTTCCGTCCGCACGGTCGACTCGCACGTGGCCGCGGTGCTGGCCAAGCTGGGGGCTCGCGACCGCCGGGCCGCCGCCGCCCGCGCCGCCGAACTGGGCGTGCCCAGCTCCCAGCCTCGGTAGCCGCCGCGCCGGTATCGGTAGCCGCTGCCGATCCGGGGCCGGGGCGCGCCCGGATACCTCTTGGGTCAGGAGATCGCCAACCCAGGAGGAGAAGGCTCATGGAGATCGACCAGGACAAGCTCATGGAGTTCCTGCACAAGTTCGTCGGGGACCTCGGCGCGACCATGGCCGCCGGCAGCGTGGTCGTGGGCGACCGGCTCGGGCTGTACCGCGCCCTGGCCGACGGGCCGCTGCTGCCGGCCGAGCTGGCCGAGCGGACCGGCACCGCCGCCCGCTACGTCGACGAGTGGCTGCGCGGCCAGGCGGCCGGCGGCTACGTCGAGTACGACCCGGCCACCGGCCAGTACTCGCTCACCCCCGAGCAGGCGTTCGCGCTGACCAACCCGGAGGGCGCGGTGTACGCGCCGGGCGCGTTCCAGCTCGCGCTGGGCGCGCTGAAGGCCGAGCCGCAGGTCACCGAGGCGTTCCGGACCGGGGCCGGCCTCGGCTGGCACCAGCACGACGGGGAGGTGTTCGTCGGCTGCGAGCGGTTCTTCCGCCCCGGCTACATCGCCAGCCTGGTCGACGCCTGGCTGCCCGCCCTGGACGGCGTGACCGGCCGGCTCCGGGCCGGAGCCCGCGTCGCCGACATCGGCAGCGGTCACGGGGCTTCCACCATCTTGATGGCCCGGGCCTTCCCGGAGTCCACCTTCACCGGGTCGGACTACCACGAGGAGTCGGTGCTCGAGGCGCGCAAGCGGGCCGCCGACGCCGGTCTGGCCGACCGGGTCAGCTTCGACGTGGCCTCGGCGCAGACGTTCACCGGCGGCCCCTACGACCTGGTGACCAGCTTCGACTGCCTGCACGACATGGGCGACCCGGCCGGCGCGGCCCGGCACGTGCGCGAGCAGCTGGCCCCGGGCGGTACCTGGATGGTGGTCGAGCCGCGGGCCGAGGACACCGTGGCCGGGAACCTGAACACGGTCGGCCGGGTCTACTACTCGTTCTCCACGTTCCTGTGCGTGCCCAACGCGCTGTCCCAGGAGGGCGGGTACTCCCTGGGCGCCCAGGCCGGGGAGGCCGCCATCGCCCGCCTGGCCCACGACGCGGGCTTCGGCTCGTTCCGCCGGGTGGCCGAGACCCCGTTCAACCTGGTCTACGAGGCCAGGGCCTGACCATGCTCCGCGGGGCGGGCCGCCGGGGGCCGGCCCGCCCCGCTGGCTATCGTGGCTGAGTGCACAAGACCATGGGACAGCGCGACCCGGCGCTGGCGTTCCCGCTGGCCCGGACGCGCGACGACGCCGACGAGCGGCGGCAGGCCAACCGGGCCGTGGGCCTCAGCGCGGCCGGCCTGGCCGTCACCGGCCTGGCCGAGCTGTTGCTGGCCCTGCTCACCGGTTCGGTCGGGCTGCTGGGCGACGCGATCCACAACCTGTCCGACGTGTCCACCAGCGCGGTGGTGTTCCTCGGGTTCCGGCTGTCGCGCCGGCCACCCACCGAGAGGTACCCCTACGGCCTGGAACGGGCCGAGGACCTGGCCGGCATCGGCATCGCCATCGTCATCTGGGCCAGCGCCGCCTTCGCGGGCCTGGAGAGCGTCCGCAAGCTGGTGGAGCACGGTCACACGGCCCACGTAGGGGCCGGTATCGCCGGGGCCCTGCTCGGCATCATCGGCAATCAGGTGGTGGCCCGGTACAAGCTGGTTACCGGGAGACGGATCCACTCCGCCACCCTGGTCGCCGACGCTCGGCATTCCTGGCTGGACGCGCTGTCCTCGGCCGGGGCGCTGGCGGGCCTGATCGCGGTGGCCCTGGGCCAGTCCTGGGGAGACCCGGTGGCCGGCCTGGCCGTGACCGCGTTCATCGGCCATGTCGGCTACGAGGTCAGCGCCGACGTGCTGCGCCGCCTGGCCGACGGCGTGGACCCCGAGGTGATCAACAAGGCCGAGGCGATCGCCGGATCGGTGCCGGGGGTGGTGCACGCGCACGCGCGGGCTCGCTGGACGGGCCGGTCGCTCCGGATTGAAGTCGAAGGCTGGGTGGATGGCGCCCTGACCACGCGGGACGCCGACGATCTCGGCGGTCAGGTCGCCGAGCAGCTCTCGCGGCAGCTGCCCGAGGCGGACACCTTCACCTGGATTCCCCGGGCCGCGCCCGTCTGACCGCCCGCCACAGGCTGACCGGGAGCGCCACCGCCACCGCGATGGGCAGCAGCCACCAGGCGGCCAGCCCGGCCTGGGCCAGCCCGTAGGTAGCGGCCAGGCCCACGGCCACGACCAGGGCCAGGAGCCAGTCGTCGCCGAACACGAAGTCGTACCAGAACGCGGCCAACGCGCGCAGGCGCCCCATCAGGTCAGCCCCGTCGTGCGGCGGCGGCGCAGCAGCGCGGTCAGGGTCAGCGCCCACAGCGCCACCACCGGGACCAGGACCAGCAGGGCCGCGTCCGATCCGGGCCAGTGCGCGCCCGCGCCCTCGGCCCCCCAGAACAGGCCGAAGGCGGTGAGCATGATCCCGACCACGAACTTGAGCGAGTTCTCCGGGACCCGGGCCAGCGGGGCCCGGATCGCCGCCCCGGCCGCGGCGACCAGGAGCACGGCGCAGGCCGCGGCCACCGCGGCCAGCCCGAGCTGGTGCTGGCCCGCGCCGAAGGTCAGCACGATGACCACCACCTCCAGGCCCTCCAGCAGCACGCCCTTGAACGCCAGCGTGAACCCGTACCCGTCCACCTTCAGCCGCCCGGTGGCCCGGCCCGCGCCGCTGGCCTCGGCCCAGGTTTTGGTTCTGGCATCGGCCAGCTGGCGGCGGTAGATCGCGTCCTCGTCGTGCAGAGCCTTGAACCCGCTGGCCCGCAAGATGGCCTTGCGCAGCCACTGCAGGCCGAAGACCAGCAGCAGGGCCCCGATGACCAGCCGCAAGCCGGTCAGCGGCAGCGCCGACACGGCCGGCCCCAGCGCCGCCACCACCACGCCCAGGGCCGCCAGCGCGGCCAGCGTCCCGGCCCCGGCCGAACGCCAGTCCCGCGCGGTCCCCGCGGCCAGCACGATCGTGGTGGCCTCGACCCCCTCGACCGCGCAGGCCAGGAACACCGCGACGAACAGCGCACCCGCTCCACTGGTCATCGCTACCCGCGTCCCCTTCCCGGCCTACACTGAGACGACCTTTAACGTCGTGCTACGAAAATAGTAGTATTCGGGAGCAGCTGTGGCCGGTGCTGGACGCGGGCGCCCGCGGGGCGCGCTCGAGCATGAGGTGCTCGCGTGCCTGGCCGCGGCCGGGCGGCCGCTGTCCCCCGGTGAAGTGCGGGCCGAGCTCGGCGACGACCTGGCCTACACCACGGTCATGACCACGCTGTCCCGACTGCACGGCAAGGGCGCCCTGACCCGGCAGCGGGCCGGGCGCGGCTACGCCTACGGCCTGCCCGGCGGACCGGACGCCGCGCAGGCCTCGATGACCGCGCACCGGATGCTCCAGCTGCTCGACGCGGGCGAGGACCGGGCCGGGGTGCTGTCCCGGTTCGTGGCCGACCTGCGACCCGAAGATGAGGAACTGCTCAACGGCCTGCTGGCCGCGGGACCGGACCCGGGCACTGGCCCGGGCGCGGGCGACGAGGATCCGGGCCGGACATGATCGCCCTCGGCCTGGTCCCGTTCGCCTGCAGCCTGCTGCTGGCGCTGACCGCGGGCCGCCTGGCCCGCCGGCTGTGCCCGGCGGTGGCCGCGCCGCTGCTGACCCTGGCCGCCCTGGCCACCTCGCTGGCCACCGGGATCGTGTTGTGCCTGGCCGGTTTCACCGCGCTGGCCCGGATCTCGCAGGTCGCCGCGCTGGGCGGCTTCAGCGCCGACTACCGGCTTCCGTGGGCCGGGCTGGCCACCGGCTGGGGCACGGCGGCCGCAGCTCTGGCCGGGGTGCTGATGGCCAGCGCACTGATCTACCTGGGCCACGTGGCCTGGGACCTGGCCCGGGCCCGGCAGGCCTGCCGGGATCTGACCCCGGCCGGCGACCAGCTCATGATCACCCCGGACGAGCATCCGGCCGCCTACTCGCTGCCGGTGCCGCTGCCCGGGGGCGCGATCGTGGTGTCGACCGGGATGCTGCGGCTGCTGCCCGCCGACGAGCGCCGGGCCCTGCTGGCCCACGAGTCGGCCCACCTACGCCGCTTCCACATCGGCTTCGTGCTGCTGGCCTCGCTGGCGGCCGCGGCCAACCCCCTGCTGCGGCCGGTGGCCCGGCAGGTCCGGCTGGCCGTGGAGCTGTGGGCCGACCAGCTGGCCGCCCGCGAGGTCGGTGACCCGCGGGTGGTGGCCCGGGCCCTGGCCCGGGCCAGCCTGGCCGCGTCCCGGCCCCGGGGCGGCGGGTTCCGCCTGGCCGTGGCCGAGTCCGACGTCCGGGCCCGGGTCGGCGCGCTGACCGGCCTGCCGCCCCGCCTCCGCCCGTGGGCGGCCGCATCCGTGGTGGCGCTGGCCGCGGCGGCCAGTGCCATCGCGATCACGCTGACCTTCGCCGTGCACAACCAGATCGAGGTTGCCCAGTACGTGTCGGCCCATGCTCGGCACGTCCCGGCCCGAACGGTCGCCACCCGCTAGTTCCCGGCAAGTCCCGGTATCAGCGCGCCCCCCTGGATGCTCTACTACTATATTTGTAGTAGTCGATCTGGAGGACCCTTCACCATGCCTTCTCCCGTGCTGGACCGGGCCATGACGCTGGCCCGCGTCGAGTTCGCGCCGCCGCACCGGGCCCCGCACCCGGCCGCGGTCGCGGCCGGGACCGCCCTCAGCGTGGGACTGTGCCTGCTGGCTGACGCCCTGCTGGCCAGGGCCGGGACGGCGATCTTCCCCAGCACCCACGGCTACGTGCACTTCCAGTTCGCCGACTACGCCAAGCTGACGGTGATCGGCGTGGTCATCGCCGGCCTGGCCTGGCCAGTGGTGGTGCGGCTGACCGCCGACCCGCGCTGGGTCTACCGGATTCTGGCCGTGCTGGTCACCGCGGTCCTGCTGCTGCCCGACCTGTACATCTGGTGGACCGGCCAGCCCGGCCGCGCGGTGCTGGTGCTGGTGGCCATGCACCTGGCCATCGCGCTGATCACCTACCACGTCATGGTTCGGGTTGCCCGGCCCCGGCCGTCACGTCCCGCCTGACTCGTCCCGCCCGACTCGAGGAGACCAAACCGTGCGTGCTGCTGCCCGCTGGATCAGCCCGGAGCCGCTGGCGGCCAAGGTGCCGCAGATCGGCGCGCTGTTCTGGGCGGCCAAGCTGCTCACCACCGCGGGTGGCGAGGCGACCTCGGACTGGTTCGCCCACAACATCGCGCTCGGCGTCGCCGCCGACCTGCTGCTGATCGTGACCGGACTGTTCTTCCAGTTCCGGACCAGGCGCTACGTGGCCGTGGCCTACTGGTACCTGGCCCTGGCCATCGCCACCTTCGGCACCGGCGCGGCCGACGTGCTGCACCTGGACCTGGGGCTGCCCTACGCCGCGACCACGCTGCTGTGGGCGGTCGTCCTGGCGGTGGTGTTCTGGCGCTGGTACCGCAGCGAGGGCACGCTGTCCATCCACAGCATTGTCACCCGCCGCCGCGAGGCGTACTACTGGGCGACCGTGTTCGCCACGTTCGCGCTCGGCACCGCCCTCGGCGACCTCACCGCGACCACCCTGCACCTAGGCTACTTCGGCTCGGCCGTCCTGTTCATGGTGGTCATCGCGGTCCCGGCCATCGGCTGGCGGCTGGGCCTGAACCCGGTGGCCGCGTTCTGGTTCGCCTACATCGTGACCCGCCCGCTGGGCGCCTCGTTCGCCGACTGGTTCAGCAAGCCGCACTCGCTCAGCGGGCTGAACCTCGGCGACCTGCCCGTGGCGGCCGCCTTCGTCGTCGCCCTGGTCGTGCTGGTGGGCTACTTGCAGGTCAGCAAGCACGACAGTCAGCCCCGGCACGCCCAAGCGGAAAGGGTCCGGCCCCGCGACCCGTCTCCGGCGGCCTGATCGCGCCGGCGCCGGGCCGTTCCGCCCGTTCCGGCGCCGGTGCTCGCCCGGCCGGCGCGCCCGACTCATCCCATCGCGGGCGTGCCGGCCGGTGCGTTGCCCGGGCCGGACGGGACCTGCCGAGATGAGCGCCTGGCCTCCGCATTCGAGCGGCGGGCATTTCCGGCCTTACCTGCCCATTCCGGGCCGTGGCCCGCAAGCCGTAAATTACTGAGGTGGCCGATCTAGCTTCCGCGCTGCCGCACTGGCAGGGCAAGACGCTCTGGGCCCGGGACCGGGCGGCGCCGCTACGGGAGTTCCTGCGCACCGAGGCGGCCAGCGCGCTGGTCCTGGTCGCCGGGATCCTGGCCGCGATCGTGTGGGCCAACGCCAGCGACGCCGCCTATGAGTCGTTCTGGCACACCCGGTTCTACCTCGGCGTCGGCCCGATGGGGATCAACCAGGACCTGCGGACCTGGCTCAACAGCGGTCTGATGACCCTGTTCTTCCTGGTCGTAGGGCTGGAAACCCGCCGTGAACTGGACCTGGGCGACCTGCGGGAGCGGCGCCGGTTCGTGCTGCCCATCGTCACCGGGCTGACCGGGATGGCCATTCCGCTGGCGATCTACCTGGCCTTCAACGCGGGCCGTCCCAGCGCCCACGGCTGGGGCGTGGCCATGTCCACCGACACCGCCCTGGCCCTGGGCCTGCTGGCGCTGTTCGGCCGCGAGGTGCCGGACCGGATGCGGGTGTTCGTGCTGACCGTGTTCGTGGTCGACGACATTGGCGCGCTGCTGGTCATCGCGTTCGTCTACAGCGACAAGATCGTGGTCGTGCCGCTGGTGGTGGCGGTGGCCGCGTTCGCGCTCATGTTCGTGTCCCAGCGGCTGCGGTCGCGTCGGCGCTGGGTGTTCGTGGTGCTCGGGATCGTGGTGTGGGGCGCGCTGCGGGCCAGCGGCGTGGACCCGGTGGTGGCCGGGCTGGCCATCGGGCTGGCCGTGCCGGCCTACTCCCCCAGCCGCGAGGACCTGGAGGACGCCACCGGGCTGGTCCGCGAGTTCCGTGAGCAGCCCACCCCGGAACTGGCCCGGACCGCCCGGCAGGGCCTGACCGCCGCGCTGTCGCCCAACTCGCGGCTGCAGAGCTTCTACCACCCGTGGACCAGCTTCCTCATCGTGCCGCTGTTCGGGCTGGCCAACGCGGGCGTGGTGCTCAATGGCAGTTTCCTGACCCACGCTTACACCGCGCCGATCACGCTCGGCGTGCTCGTCGGCTACGTGGTCGGCAAGCCGATCGCGGTCGTGGTCAGCTCATGGGCGGTGACCCGGCTGAGCCACGGGAAGATCCAGCCGCCGATCGGCAAGGCCGCCGTGCTGGGCAGCGGCACCATCGCCGGGATCGGGTTCACGGCCGCGCTGCTCATCGCGACCCGCGCGTTCACCGGCCAGGACCTGGCCGAGGCCAAGCTCGGGGCGCTGTCCGCGGTGCTGGTGGCGGCCGGGCTGACCTGGGCCGTGCTCCGGGTCACCCAGCTGCTGCCGACCGAGAAGCGGACCCGGCTGCTGCTCGGCGACACCCGGCTGATCCAGGACCTGATCCCGGCCGTCGACCCGGACCACGACCACATCCGCGGCCCCCGCCAGGCGCTGCTCACGATCATCGAGTTCGGCGACTTCGAGTGCCCGTTCTGCGGGCAGGCCGAGCCGGTGGTGCGGGACATCCTGACCGACACCACGATCCGGTACGTGTGGCGGCACCTGCCCCTGCCCGACGTGCACCCGCGGGCCCAGCTGGCCGCCGAAGCGTCCGAGGCCGCCGGCGCCCAGGGCGCGTTCTGGCCCATGCACGACCTGCTGCTGCAGCATCAGGACGCGCTGACCATGGTCGACCTGGCCGGGTACGCGGAGTCCCTGGGCCTGGACGCCGGGCGGTTCCGCGACGAAATGGAACGCCACGTGTACGAGACCCGGGTGGCCCAGGACCTGGAGTCGGCCGACCTGAGCGGGGTGTCCGGCACACCGACCTTCTTCATCAACGGGCAGCGTCACTACGGGGCGTTTGATCTGGCCACGCTGACCGCCGCGATCCAGACCGCCCGCGAGCGGGCCCTGACCGGCAAGGCCCCGGACTGGGCCCCGGACGAGGTCGACCCGAAGGACTTCCCCGACGACGCCACCGAGGAAGCACCCGCGTCATAGCCGGGTCCCGGCCGCCACCTGCTCGGCGTCCAGGCGGGCGGTGCGGGCTTCGGTCATACCCCGGTCTGGGCCTGGATCCGGCCGTCCCCGACCGCGCCGGCCAGGGCGGCGTGGTCGCGGACGGTCTGGTCGGCGTAGGTGACGGCGAAGCCGGTGACGGCCTCCTCGAACCGGCTGGAACCGCCGAGGTAGGCGGCGATCGCGATCCGGTCGCCGGTGCGGGCGTGGGCCCGGGCCAGCGTCCAGCCGCACAGCTCGGCGTAGCTGGCCATGACGGCCGGGTCGAACTGCTCGACCGGCGCCGAGTACTTCCAGTCCCGCAGCTGGCGCACGTAGTAGTCGGTCCGCACTTCGTCGGCGTCGGTGATGGTCTGCCAGCCGAGGAAGATGTCGCTGGCCGCCTGCATCAGCCGCTGGCCGACCACGACCCGCTTGCCGTGGTGGTCGTACCGGCTCTCCCCGGCGTAGGCGGCCAGCACCGAACGCTGGGCCTGCTTGGCCTGCAGCAGCAGCGGGTCCTGGCCGTCGTCGGCTTCCATCAGCACGATCCAGGCCTGCGTGCCGACGCTGCCCACCCCGACCACCTTGCGGGCCACGTGCACCAGGGTGAACTCCTTTAGCAGGTGCCGCCGGTCGGACTGCAGGCTGCGCCGGTATTTCCCGAGCACGGCGCGGACCTGATCGTAAATAGCTTCGGCCTGCACGCCTTCGAGAAGCTCCTCAATGGGGACGATCGTCGGCGGGTCGGCGATGATCCGCTGCTGGCCGTCGACCTCGGTGGTGAGCTTCGCCAGTGCCTGGGTGCTGTCCTTCGTGTGGGCTTTAGCCAGCAGCTTCTCGAACTCCTTGAGCCGCTTGGCCTTGATCTCGGACGTGAGCTCCTTCATGGCCGGCTCGATGTCCAGGCGCGCGTACCACACGTCAAGGAAGGTCTGCTCCGCGAACCCCCGCATCGCGGTGCGGTAGCCTTCGGCCGCAGCCAGGGCCATCTTGCGACATTCTTTGCCGGTGAACCCGTTGTCGCGTCCGGCCACGGTCAGGCTGGCGGCCAGCCGCTTGACATCCCACTCGAACGGACCCGGCAGGGTTTCGTCGAAGTCGTTGACGTCGAAGACCAGTCTCCGCTCCGGCGAGGCGAACGCGCCGAAATTCGACAAGTGAGCGTCCCCGCACAGCTGCACCCGAAGCCCTGAGGTGGGCGTGCCGGCCAGGTCCGCGGCCATCGGCAGCGCTGCGCCCCGGTAGAAGGTGAACGGCGACACGAGCATCCGCCCGTGCCGGACCGGCACCAGTTCCGGTACCCGCGACGCGGCCTGGCCAAGCAGCAGCCCGACCGGGTCCCGCCGCCGGCCTGGCCGGAACTCCGCGTGCGATTCCAGCGGGGCGACCGCTCTGGCATCCTTGCCCTGCGCCGCCCGGTCCGCGCGGCTCAGCTGTTCTACCGCCCTGGACCGCGCCGACTGCCGGGGAACTGCTGGCGCACCAGGCCTTGCCGCCGCGGTACGACCGGTTGTCACCGTCATGGCATCTCCTTCCGGGCTGCAGCGGCGTGCCGCTGCCAGCCGGGAAATCTCCACGGGTATCTCCCTGGTGCTGGGCCAGCCAAGCACCGCCCCACCGTGATGACATCACCCGTACGAGGTGAAACGAGTTCGGCCGGACTCAGTGGGTGCCTCATGAGCAGGTTGGCCGCTGGGTATAACGACTGTTATGGGCCATCGTGGCGGCGAACTCCCATCGACCCGGAGTCCGCTGCAGAGGCTG
>DASXMW010000080.1:0-7926 GCA_036495425.1 Streptosporangiaceae bacterium
GGCGTCCAGGTACTCCTTCCAGTAGCGGGCCGGATCGGCCGCCCGCACCGCCGAACGCAGCCGTTCCACCTCCCCCGGCGCGCTGATCCTGACCAGCGCCCGGAGCAGGTCGTCCTCGTCATCGGGGGCGCACACCACGCCGTCGACGCCGTCGCGGACCTGATCGGCCAGGGTGCCGGCCCGGGTCGCCACCACCGGCCGCCCGTACTCAAAGGCCAGCCAGGCGTTCTGCGACGACGTGGCCGAGCGGTAGGGCAGCACCAGGGCGCCGGCCGCGTCGAACAGGGCCGGGATCTCGTTGGCGGGCACATAACCGGGTCGCAGGGTGACCCGGCCGGTCAGGCCCAGCCGCCCGATCAGGGCCCGGGTCTCGGCCTCGGCCTGGCCCCAGAACTCGCCGGCCACGGTCAGCGTCACGTGCCCCGGGCCCCGGGCCATGGCCCGCAGCAGCACGTCCAGCCCCTTGTACGGGCGCACGATGCCGAAGAACAGCAGACGGCACGAGCCGGGGGCGGGGACCGGGGGAAAAGACCTTCGATCAGCAAAGGGGGCATGATCGTCCAGCGGTAGCGCGGGGTCGGCGGCCGGCAGGTGCGGCGGCATCCGTGCCGCCGTCACCAGCGCGTCCGGGGCCAGCGTGCGGGCCCGGGCCGCCTCCTCGGCGGAATGGGTCAGCGCGCCGCCCGCGGAGCGCAGCAGCCGCTGGGTCAGCTGCTTGTCGGCCGGGCGGCGCTCGTGCGGCAGCACGTTGTGGCAGATCACCACGGCCCGCGGGGCCGGCCTGGTGTCCCGGGCCCGGCGGCCCACGCCCCGCATGGCCGTCATGATGCCCAGGTACGGGATGGCCTGGGGCGGGATCATCAGCGCGAACGCCACCAGGTCCGCGCTCCGCAGCCGGCGGCCCGCCCGGAGCCAGCTGACCGGACTGGCCCAGGACAGGTCCTGGCGGGTGCCCGGGAACGGCTCGCCGTCGGGAACGTCGACGGTCTGCCGCCCGCCCGGGTACAGCCCGGCCGGGTACTGGTGCCGCCACGATTCGAGCACGACGTCGTGACCGGCCTCGGCCAGCCAGCGGGCCAGCTCGGTGGTGTGCCGGGCGCCACCCCCCTTGTAGGGGTGGGCCGGGCCGATCAGCGCGATCCGCACGGAGCCGAGGATAGCCGGGGGTCAGGTGTCGCCGCGTGATCTCACGATCAGGTCGGCCAGCAGCGCCATCGACGCGATGATCAGCCCGGTCAGGAAGATCAGCACGGTGTCGATGGCGAAGTAGAACGGGTGCCTGGCCATGTCGTAGATCCCCTTGAGGATGCCCAGGCCGAGCAGGAACAGCGCCACCGGCATGAGCACCTTGAGCGGGTTGAAGTACATCACCATGCGGAGCACCTGGAGGATGTACCGGTAGGCGTCGGAGACGAACTTGAACTTCGAGACCCCGGCCCGCTTGGCGTAGTCGATCGGGACGTACTTCACACCGTGTTCGTTGGACAGGAACGACAGTGTGATCGTGGTCACGCAGGAGAACCCGGCCGGCAGCAGCCGCAGGTAGGGCAGGGCCACCTCGCGCCGGAACGCCCGCAGCCCCGAGTTCAGGTCGGGGATCTCGGAGTTGGTCAGCTTCTCGGCCAGCTTGCGGATGAACCACTTGGCCGGGACCCGGACGAACTTGTGCGTGCCTTCCTCGCTGGTGCGCGCGCCCACCACCTGGTCGATGGTGGGATCGGCCTCGAGCATGGCCACCAGCTCGGGGATGCGCTCGTTGGGGTAGGTCATGTCGGCGTCGGTCCAGACCACGATGTCGCCCTGGGCCTGCTGGGTGCCGATCCGGCGCACGGTGCCCGCGCCGCCGTTGCGGGGGAAGTGCCGGATCTTCAGCCGCGGCAGGTTGGGCTCGGCCAGCTTGAGCCGGTCCAGGGTGGCGTCGGTGGAGGCGTCGTCGACCGCGATCAGCTCGTAGGGCATCCCGCTGGCGTCCATGGCCCGGCTGATCCGCTCCAGCTCGCGCAGCACGTGGTCCTGCTCGTTGTAGCAGGGCAGCACGATGGACACGTGCGGGACCTGGCCGTCGTCGGGGGCGCCCTGGTAGGTGAACTCGGGCTCCGGCTCGGGTTCGGGCGGGGCGAAGGCCGGGGCGCCCTGACCGGCCGGGGCGGCGCCGAACGGGTAGGCCGGGTCGTCGACCACCGCGCCGGGCCGGTCGTAGCCGGGCGGGGTCTCGTAGGCCGACGACGTGCCGTAGCCGGCCGACGTGCCGTAGCCGGCCGGGGTGTCGTAGCCGGTGGCCTCGTAGCCGGGTCCGCTCTCGTAGGCGGGCGCGCCTTCGTAGCCGGGGGGCAGCTCGTAGGTGGGCGCCTGCTGGTACGTGGCCGCTGGATCGTAAGGAGGCGGCGCGTCGTACGAGGCCAGTGGGTCCGCTGGGCCGGGTGGTGCCAGTGGGTCGGGTCGGGCCAGTGGGTCGGATGCGCCTTGTGAGGCCGGTGTGCCGGGTGGGACCAACGGGTCGGAATCGAACGGAGAGGTCCCTGGGACGGAATCGAAGGGAGAGGTCGCCGGGCCGGGCTCGTAGGACACCGGCGGCTCGGCCGGATCGTAGGGCGCCGGGGGCTCGTTCGGGTCGTAGGCCGGGGGTGGCGGGTAGGAGTAGGCCGGGCCGGTCGGGGCGGCCGGGACGCCGTGGCCGGGGACTCCGTTGCCCGGGGCGCCGTGGCCGGGAAAGTCCTGGTCTGGCGACCACGGCTGGTCCGGGAACTGCTCCGGGAACATGTCGTCCAGCGGTGATCCGGTTGGCGGCGGGCCTGACGGGGCGGGCGGCGGGACCGACGAGGACGGGTCACGGTCGGGGCGCTGGGACCGGTCGGCCTGGCGCGACCCGCCGGACCGGCCACGCGACCGGCCGGGGCGTTCGTGAGACCCGCCGGCCCGGTTGCGCCTGGCCGGCTCGTCGGACCGGTCGCCGAAGGGCCCTGGTTCGCTAGGTGTGCTCACGCGTGGCGAGAATACTCTGCCGCCTGGCTCGCCACGCCTCCTCCGGAGACTCCGCCCGGGTTCGACATCCAGACCACGAAGTGAATTAGCCAGTTCCGGGTGGGCGGCTGGGTCAGTTCGTGAGCGTCCTGAGTGGTCAGCAGATCGAGGACCTTACGGGCCGAGCCGCCGTAGGGCGCCAGCTGGGACTGGGTGCCGGCCAGCAGCACCGGACGCCGCCCGGCGTGCTGGATCCCGGCTTCGACGGTGGACACCTCGCTGGTGGTGGCGCTGTCGATCCGGGTGGTCGGGGTGGCGCACATGCCCCGGATGACCTGGCTGAACCGGTCGGCCGTGAGCGAGTCCACGATGACCACCGAGGCGTTGGGGCCGATGGCCGAGCACAGCTCGCGGACGGCCCGGTCCTCACCTTTGGCCGTCCGCTTGAAGGCCAGGCCGTTCGCGGTGGGCCGGGTCGAGCCCGCGGCAGTTTTGGTCGTGCCGACCCCGAAGGTGGTCACGGCCGCCGGGACCAGCAGGGCGATCACGCAGCACGCGGCGACGATGGCCGCGGCCACCGGGCTGGCGCCCAGCCGCCGCCCGCGTTCGCAGATCCAGGCCGCCATCCAGGTCGCGGCCAGGATCAGTCCGGGCAGCACCACCGCGACCAGGCGGCGGCTGGCCCACGGCTGGTCGGGGATGATGCCGGGCCGCCACAGCACGCTCACGATCACCCAGCCGGTGATCATCAGGGGCAGGGCCCAGACCCGGGCGGCGCCGCTGTCGCGCCAGGTGATCAGGGCTTTCAGCACGCGCCGGGCCAGCAGGGCCAGGCCGAGCGTGCCCAAGATGACCGCGGGCACCCCCAGGTACCAGATGACCCAGTAAAGGCTGTCTTCGGAATACTGGCGGTGGCCGTCGATGCGCAGGTGCGCGAGCTTCTGCAGCTCGGCCACGTAGCTGATCGTGCCCGGATCGGTCTCGCCGCGGACGGTCTGGAAGTACGGGCGGACCGCGAACCCGATGACCGCCAGCACGGTCAGCACCGCGACCACCTCGGGCAGCCAGCGCAGCGGGCGGGCCCGCAGCAGAATCCGGATCCAGCGCCGGGTGAAGCGGATGTTCAGCAGCGCCATGCCGATGCCGGTCAGCGCGATCACACAAAGCGTGATCATGGCCAGGGGCCGCAGCGAGCTGGACAGCGAGTCCAGGTAGGGCCGGGACAGCACGAAACCGTCGGCCAGGCCGTACGCCACCCCGATGACCAGGCCGAGGCCGAACGGCACGGCCTGGGGGCGCCGGGTCAGCAGCAGGATGCCCAGGAACGGAATGGCCGGCAGCAGGTCGCTGATGGCGTCGATGCGGATGAGCAGGGTGAGCCCGATGGCCAGGCCGCCGAAGAACGCCAGCGCCACCGTGGGCGCGGGTCCGTCGCGCCAGGAAGCGGTCACCGGCGGGGTGGCGGCGTGCCTGCCGCTGGTCAGGGCGAACGAGTCGGCCAGCATGCACAGCCCGCCGAACAGCATGATCTGGGCCAGCGTCTCGCTGAACGTGTTCCGGCTCGTGTACTGCTCGGGCAGGCTGATGGCCAGCACCAGGGCCGCGGCCGGCGCCCAGCGTCCCCCGGCCAGCCGCCCGACCAGGCCCGCGAAGGCCAGCACGGCGCAGGCCCCGATGAACGGGGCCATGGCCACCGCGGCCAGCGGGCCGCCGGCCCACACCCCGATGGCCAGCACCATCGGCAGGCCGGCCATGAACTGCGGCACGATCGTGCCACCGGACTGGAAGAAACCCAGACTGCCGAAGGTCATGCCCGCGTGCGAGCCGCCGAACGCGGGCAGCGACTCCGGGATGTGGGTGCTGCCCTGCTGCGCGATCCAGTAGGCGAACTGCAGGTAGCTGGCCGGGTCGCGGAGCACGATGATCTGCTGGGAGTTCTCGGCCAGCTGCCACACCGCGAACCCGGCCGCCACCAGCAACGTCGCGATCAGTGCCCACCAGGGGACGTCGGCCTTGGGCCGGGACCCGGTGCCGGCGGCGTTCGGCTGCTGATCAGATTTAATTTCGCCGGGCTCGGTGTCCCCAGGCGGTGGCGACGTCCCGGGGAGCGCGGCCGGGCGGTCGCGGGTTCGGTCCCAGAGTTCGCGCACGCCGTGCGGCCAGGCCGACGGCAGGTCCCGCATGACCAGGAACAGCAGGGCCACCGCGAGCGGGATCGAGATGATCAGCATCGGGATGTCGGAGAACCGGCCGGCCAGCAGCAGCGGCAGGCCGGCCAGCAGCCAGGCCATGACCAGCATGGCCGGGGCGATCGTCACCGCCGCGAAGATCATGCCGGGCAGGCGGCTGGGACCGGGGCGCGGGGCGCCGGAGCGGCGGCCGGGAACGCGGCGGGTCAGCCGGCCCAGCCGGGAGCGGCGGGGCTGGCCGGGGGCGGACGAGCTCTCGCTTTCGGGGCCGCCCGGACTCCCGGGGCCGGGGGTTCCGGTGGGGCCCGCAGGGCTCGTGAGGCCGCTGTGGTCGATGGGGCCATCGGGATCGGCGGGGCTCTTGGGGACGGCGGGGCTCCTGGGGACCGCGGGCCTTCTGGGGACGGCGGGCCTTCTGGGGACGGCGGGGCTCCTGGGGACGGCGGGACTCTTGGGGGCCGCGGGACTCTTGGGAGCGGCAGGGTTGACGGAGCTACTGGCGTCTTCGGTGCTGGGGGCGCCGGCGGCCGCGTCGGCGTCCGGGCCTTGGCCGCCCGAGCCGGGCTCGTCGTCCAGGCTGTCGCCGAGCGTGCGGATCGCGGCGGTGTTGGCCCTGGTGTCGGTGGCCGGGTCCGTGGTGTCGCCCGGAGCGGCGGAGGCAGGCTCGTCGGGCCCGGACGCCCCGGCCTGCTGCGGCGGGTCGCCGGCCCGGTGGCTCGTGTCAGCGGCCTTGCCTGACGAGCGGGGTCCTCGGCGCACGGACCTACTTTAGAGGGACCGTCCAGCGCCGGCCACGCGTGGCCATATCGTGTTCACGGGCCGGGGCCATCGGGAACTTGATGCCGGGCCCGTTCGTCTTCCCCACCGTGGCGGGGCCACCCCCCGGCCCGGGCCGGATTTGCCTGCCCCCGCGTCGATATCTGTTCGTAAGTACCTTTGCCGTTGATTCGAGCAAATATCTTTTTGAGACGCGGTAAACATTAGGGGCAGCAACGCCGCTGGCTGACTTCAGCACCTGGCACCACCGACGGGCGTCTCGCTGGAACCGCTGATGCGGGCGCTAGGCACGGAGCCGGTCGCCGACCGCGACCTGTTCCCTGACGGCCAGTAGAGGACCCCAGGAACGATGGACCGCCGACCCGAGAGTGGTCTTGACGAGACGCGCTCCGGCGCGGCCGCCCGCGCGGGTGGTCCCCGGTTCACGCCGCGCACCTACGAGCCCGGGCCGGGCCGCGCCGCCCCGCCCAGCCGCCGTCCCGGCTTCTCCCCGCACCCCGATCCGGCCCGGCTGACCGGGTCCGACGGCGCGTCGCCGGCCACCGCGGTCCGCCCGGCCCGCCAATCCCGGTCCGGCTCGGCCTCCAACAGCGGCGAGCACCCGTTCGTGACCGAATACCGGTCGGCCCACGTCCAGCCGGACCATCGGCCCGGCGGCCTGGCCACCGCGGTCAAGGCCGGCCCGGCCGGGCCCGGCGGCGGCCGGCCCGGGGGCCCCGGTGGCCTGGACGGCGGGGGCAGGCCCGGGAAGTCCCGCAAGCGCAAGATCCTCAAGTGGGCGTCGCTGGTCACCACGATCGTCCTGGTCGCCGCCTCGCTCACCGCCTACATCGCGTACCGCGACGTGGTCGACGGGATCAAGCAGGAGAACGTGTCCAACCTGCTCGGCCCGCACCGGCCGCCGCAGTACACGTCGGCCCAGAACATCCTGGTCATCGGCTCGGACAGCCGGGTCGGGACCAAGGGGTTCGGCAGCGTCCAGACCATCCAGGGGGCCCGGTCGGACACGATGATGCTGCTGCACATCCTGCCCGACCACAAGGGCGCGGTCGTGATCAGCTTCCCGCGCGACTCGCTGGTGCCGGTCATCGGCTGCCAGCCCGACGGGACCGGCACCAAGGGCCAGACCGTGGCCAGCGGCGAGACCGAGATGCTCAACGCGACGTTCGCGGCCGGGGGCGCGGCCTGCCTGTGGAAGACCCTGGAAACGACGACCGGGATCCACATCAACCACTTCGTCGAGATCAACTTCAACGGTTTCCAGTCCGTGGTCAACGACCTGGGCGGGGTCAACGTCTGCCTGCCCGAGGCGATCAACGACCCGGCCTCCCACCTGAACCTGACCGCGGGCGAGCACCACGTCAACGGGACCCAGGCGCTGGCCTTCGTCCGGGAACGGCACGTCGGTGAAGGCTCGGACCTGCAGCGCATCCAGCGCCAGCAGTTCTTCATGGCCGCCCTGGTCCAGCAGATCGAGTCGCAGAACGTGCTGTCCAACGTGACCAAGGTGTTCAGCATCGCCCGCGACGTGGCCAAGACGCTGACCACCGACAGCGGCCTGTCCATCGACGACATGAAGAACATCGCCACCAGCATGAAGGGCCTGAGCACCAAGGGCGTCCAGTTCACCCAGGTCCCGGTGGTCCAGGACCCGAACGACGCCAACCGGGTGATCTGGCAGCAGCCGCAGGCGACCTCGCTGTTCGGTGCGGTCGAGCACGATCAGACCGTGAAGCCCAAGGCGTCGGCGAGCCCCAAGGCGTCGGCTTCGGCTTCGCCTTCGGCCAGCCCCAGCGCCCCGGCCGTAAGCCCGTCCAGCGTCCGGGTCAAAGTGCTCAACGCGGCCGGTGTCGCGGGTCTGGCCACCCAGTCCTCGGGCGCGCTGACCCAGGGCGGCTTCCAGGTGGTCGGCACGGGCAACGCGGCCGAGCCGTCATCGACCACGATCATCCAGTACAGCTCGGCCGACCAGGCCGGGGCGGCCAGGGCCCTGGCCGCG
>DASXMW010000081.1:0-29698 GCA_036495425.1 Streptosporangiaceae bacterium
GGGGAAGCCGGTCAGCCCACCGTCTTCATCTTGGACTGCAGGGCGGTGATGCCTGGGGTGCAGACGTTCGACGGCTGGTTGCTGGTGGTCTTGCAGATGGCGGCGGTGATGAAGTTGGCCGTGCCGTTTACCGCCTTGGCCACGTCGTTGTTCGGGTCCTTGAGCGAGGACGCGATCGAGGCCCAGGTCTTGCCGGAGAGCACCGCGGGCGTGGCGCTGGCCCCGTTGATCAGGTACTTGCCGCCGATGTACACGAACGGGATGGCGCCCTTGTCGGCCGAGGCCACGTACGGGGGCGCGTCGTACTTGGCCAGGAGGGCCTGCTGGGCCGAGGTCGGGGTCTGCAGCGGCGTGTAACCCTGACCGTTGGCGGCGAGCTGGTTGGTGGTCTCCTCCACCGACGAGAACGCCAGGTACTTGCTGGTGTAGCTGGACTTGTAGAAGGTCCAGGTCGGCGTGTTCGGGTACTGGTCGGTGCTGGACGAGTGGGTGGTGCTCAGGCCCTTGAAGGTGCCGAACCGGCTCAGGGCCACCACCATCCCCCAGCGCTCGAACGCGCAGTACGGGCAGTACTCAGCCCCGATGTAGAGCATCTCCGGCTTGCCGCCGGAGGTCAGCGGGGTCCCGTTGGCCAGCGCAGACGGCGGGGTGGTCACGGTGCCCGCGCCCACTTTCTCCAGCGTGCTGGCCGGGACGCTGGTGGTGTCGGAGACCACCTTGGACAGGGCCGCCCCGGTCGGCCCATTGGCGCTGGACTTGGTGCTGGGCGACTTCTTGTTCGCCGCGAACACGACGAACACGACCACGACCACGACGATCACGGCCACGGCCCCGATGGCGATGAAGATCCGGTTCCGGACCTGACGGCGGCGCTCGGTGGCTCGCTGGGCCGCGATCCGGTCCCGCCGGCTGGCGGCCTGCTTGGTTCTGCTTGCTTTACCCATCGCCCCGCTGGTCCGTAGGTCGGGCGCGCAGCGTCACCACCGCGAGCAGCCCGGCCGCGAGCACCAGGCCGGCCGAGAGGAACAACGCATCGCGCAGGCCGTCGTGGAAGGCAGTGTACGCCGCATCGAGCACCTTCTGAACGAGTGCGGCCTGGCCCGCCGGCCCGATGCCGGAGGCGCCGCTGGACGGGACCTGACCCGTTTCAACCCCGTTGATGACGACCTTCTGGATGGCGGCGGGCAGGCCCAGGGCGTGCAGCTGGCTGGCGATGCTGGAGTTCAGCTGGCCGTAGACCAGGGCGCCCAGGACCGACACCCCGGTCACCGCGCCGATCTCCCGGCTGGTGTTGGTGACCGACGCGGCCATGCCGGACCGCTCCGGCGGAACGGCAGCCAGGGCCGACGAGGTGACCGGCACGACCGTGGCCCCGATGCCGATGCCGGTCAGCGCGAGCGCGGTCAGTAGCGGCCAGTAGTGCGGGTGCGGGCTCAGGCTCAGGTCTGACCACCACAGGCCGGCCGCGAACAGCAGGCACCCGGCGGCAATGGCCCAGCGCACCCCGATCGTGGCCAGCCAGCGCCCGGTGACCAGCGAGGCCAGGATCATCAGCGCGGTCATGGGCAGGAACACGAGCGCGATCCGGTAGCCCGACAACCCGACCACTTCGAAGAGGTACAGCGCGGTGAAGAAGAACACCGCGAAGGTCGCGAAGTAGGTGCAGAACGCGACCACGTTGGCGGTGGTGAAGGCGGCGGCCCGGAAGATCTTCAGGTCGATGAGGGGGTGAGCCGCCCGCGACTCCCGCCACACAAAGGCCACCGCGGCCGCCGCGCTCACACAGAACAGCGCGATGACCTGCGGCGCGGCAAACCCCACGGTCTCGGCCTCGATGATCGCGAACATCAACGTGGCCAGCACGGCCGCGCCCAGCAGGGCCCCGGCGGTGTCGACGCGGTGGGCCTCGGGGTCGGCGCTCTCGGGCAGCACCACCGCGGCCAGGATCAGCGCGGCCAGCCCGAAGACCAGGTTGAACCAGAACAGCGCCCGCCAGTTCCAGGCGCCGACCAGCGCTCCGCCGATCACCGGGCCCAGGGCCAGCGCGAGACCGGACACCGCCGCCCAGACGCCGATGGCCCGGTCGCGGCGGCGAGGATCAGGGTACAGGTGGCGCAGCATGGACAATGTGCCCGGCTCGCTGGCCGCGGCGCCCAGGCCCATCACGGCCCGGCCCGCGATCAGCACGCCCGGGTTGGGTGCCAGCGCGCACAGTACCGACCCGGCGCAGAACACCCCGGCCCCGGACAGCATCACGATCTTCCGGCCGAACTCGTCGCCGATCATCCCGCACGCGAGCATGACGCTGGCGAAGGTCAGCGCGTAGGCGCCCACCACCCACTGCAGGTCGGAGACGCCCGCGTGCAGGTCGGTCTGCACGCTGCCCAGGGCCACGCTGACGATCGTGTTGTCCAGGAAGGTCAGGAACAGCAATGTGCACAGCACGGCCAGGGCCAGTGACGGGCCGCCCCGGCGGGCCGTGGCCGCCGCCTCAGGCGGGGCCGGGGCGGCGCGGCCAACGGGAGTGGGCGGGCTGGAGCTCTGCGGGTCCACCGGCCGTCCTATGGGTCAGCCCGCGGCACCGGCACAGGCGGTCGGCGCCTTGCCGTTGTTCTCCAGGGTCAGCAGCGCGCAGAAGCTCTGGTCACCGACCTTCCACACCCCGCCCTCCTTGACCGCCACCCCGGGCTGGTTCTTCAGCGCCGGGGACCCGCCGACCAGGATCGAGTAGGTCACCTTGGCCTGGGTCCCCGACTCCACGGTCACCGCGCTCACGCTCGAGGTGGCCGAGGAGGCCAGCGCCGACGAGGCCTGAGCCTTGATGATCGAGGCGAAGGTCCGGCCGTTCTGGAGCAGGCTGACCCGCTTGGTCACCGGGGTCTTGGGGTTGAAGAAGGCCACCCAGTTGGCCTTGATCTGGGACGCCGCCGCGGACGAGCCGCCGCCGGACGACGCCGAGGGGGCCGCCGACGAGGGCGCCGCAGCGGGCGAGCTGGCCGGCCCACTGGCACTGGCATTGGCACTGGCGGACGCGCTGGAACCCGACGACGAACCGCCACTGCTGCCGCAGGCCGCGACGGTCACCGCCAGCACGGCCAGTGCGGCTAGGGGGAACACCCTGACGGGCAGGATTCGCATCTGAGCCCTCCCGATGGCTCCTACGCCGAACTCGAGGACTTAACGCAGGTAGCGGACATTGACTACGCAGAGCAACGTCCGTCGATCCTCAATATTAACGCGTGAGTAGCCATATACGGCGTTATCGGGCGCCAGCGGCTGACGTGGCCGTCAGCCAGGGCTCAGGGAGCCATCAGGGTCTGGGCCCGGCCGGGCGCCCGGCGTTCCCGGGCGCAGGGCCGATGACCTCGGATTAGCGCAGCGGCCGCCGCTGCTGGACCGTGGGGCTGAGGCCCCACACCGCCACGGCCAGCCCGGTCAGCACGAACAGCACGAACGTGATCACGTGCACGCTGGTGCAGTAGAGGCAGATGCTGCCGATGTCGAACAGCTCGGCGTACAGCAGGTACAGCACGAAGCCGATGCCCACGATCATGGACACCAGCCGGAGCAGGCCCACCTCACGACGACGAATCAGCCAGGCCCACGGGCTCATGATCGCGGCCACGAACACGTAGAAGGCCAGCCCCAGCACCGCGACCGGGATACCGAACACCACCGACTGGGCGCTGGTGGTGACCTTGCCGCAGTTGACCACGCCGGTGGTCTCGGTGCAGCCGGCCAGCGCGGACTCGGTGTAGTGGGCGTAGGTCAGATAGATCGAGACGCCCAGGCCGGCCAGGGCCAGCACGAACGCGGTCCAGCGCAGCCAGGCGGGCGGCCCGGACACCTCGGCCTCGGCCGGCTCCAGGTCGTCGTCGCGGACCGGCCGGGCCGAGGCGTAGGCGGGCTTGGTCCGGACCTGGGTGCTGGCCTTGCGGGCCCCGGGCCCGCTGACCGGGCGGGCGGCGTCCGCGCCGCTCTTGGCCCGGACCGGCTCCGGGACCTTGGCCGCAGCCTTGTCCTTGCCCTTGGCCGGGGCGGTGGTGCGTGAGCCGGACCGGGCCTTGGCCATCAGAGCTTCGCCTCCAGCTTCTTGACCGCCGGGGTGCAGGCCGAGGCCGGCTGGTTGCCGGTCACCTTGCAGATGGCGGCGGTGATGTAGTTGGCGGTGCCGTCGACAGCCTTGGCGATCGGGCTGGACGGGTTCTTCAGCGCGGTCGCGATCTGGCTCCAGGTCTTGCCCTGCAGGACCTGCGGGCTGAAGCTGGCCCCGCTGATCATGTACTTGTTCCCGATGTCGACGAACGGGATCGCGCCCTTGTCGGCCGAAGCCACGTAGGGCGGGGCGTCGTACTTGGCCAGCAGCGCGTTCTGGGCCGCGGTCGGGGTCTGCAGGGTGGTGTAGCTCTGGCCGCCGGACGCCAGCTTGTTGGTCTGCATCTCGACCGGGGAGAAGGCCAGGTACTTGCTGGTGTAGCTGGACTTGTAGAACGTCCAGGTGGCCGTGTTCGGGAACTCGTCGCCGCTGGCCGAGTGGGTGGTGCTGAGGTTCTTGAACGTGCCGAACCGGCTCAAGGCCACGACCATGCCCCAGCGCTCAGCCGCGCAGAACGGGCAGTACTCGGCACCCATGTAGAGCACCTCCGGCTTGCCGCCCGAGGTCAGCGCGCTGCCGGTGATCGGCTTGGGCAGCCCGGTCACCCCGCTGCCCGCGCCGACCGAGTCCAGCGTGCTGGCCGGGACGGTGGTGGTGTTCTTGACCACGGTGGCCAGTGCGGTCCCGGTCGGCCCGTTGGCCGACGAGGAGGCGGAACTCTTGCCGTTGGAGTTGACCTTGACCAGAACGAAGGCCAGCACGATGGCGATGACCACCACCACGCTGCCCGAAACAATCAGGATCCGGTTGCGGATCTCGGCCCGGCGCGCGACCGCGCGCTGCGCGGCGATCCGCTGCTGGCGGGTGCTGCCCTGCCGCTTGGCCTTGCTTGCCTTACCCATCGCCTGCCGTAACCTGACCTCTCGCTGTGATCATCCGCAGTGCTGGTCCACACCGGGCTGGAAGACTGTGCCCGTCGGCTGCGAATCCGCCGGGCGGCGCCCGCTTACGTCACGGCGGACGCAGGATGCGGAGCAGTCCGCCGGATGGCGCCTCAGGCCCGGCTGCCGGTCACCCATCATATTGCGTGATGGCGCCATCACGAATGCCCTCCTGAGCGAATTCCCAGTTCTCAGAGCGAGCTCAGAGCCGCGGCCGTCACCGCCGGGTCCGGCGGAACCCGGCGGCCGGGCCGGTGAGCGACTGTGGCGGCTAATGTCCGGCTCTGACTACTCCGCCGTGACCTTAGGGCGCGGGACGGAGGCCGTCAAGAGGTGAGCCGGGCGGCCCGGGGCGCGCCGATCCGGCCGCCCGGCGGGCCTTCCCGACGGCGGCGCATCCCTCCCCGGCCACCTGGACTTTCACGGCCGGACCACTGCCCGACGCCGGGTGTTGGCGTATTACGTTTGCTCGTCCAGAACGGGACAAGCCGTGCTATCTTTCGCGAGGATCTTGACCTTGTGGGGGGAACAAACCATGCCTGCCGTGCATGTCGAAAACTTTACGTATGGCCTGCTCAATCCGGTGCTGGGCTACCTCATGTCGTGCCTGGGCGCCTTCATCGGACTGCGCTGCCTGACCCGGGCGCGGGTCTACTCGGGCAGCACCCGGGCGCTGTGGCTGTCCCTGGCCGCCATCGCCATCGGGGCCACCGGCATCTGGGCCATGCACTTCGTCGCGATGCTCGGCTACTCGATCCCCGGCCAGACCATCACCTACAACGTCCCGCTCACCATCGTCAGCATGCTGGTGGCGGTGGCCGTGGTGGCAATCGGCCTGTTCATCGTGGGCTTCAGCCAGAGCCAGCGCCTGACCCCGCTGCTGACCGGCGGCGTCATCGTGGGGCTGGGCGTGGCCAGCATGCACTACCTGGGCATGGAAGCCATGAACATCCCGGACATGATGAACTACAACGCGGTGCTGGTCGCGCTGTCGGTGCTCATCGCCATCGCCGCGGGCACGGCCGCCCTGTACGCCGGGCTCAAGGTGCGCGGCATCAGGGCCACCCTGGGCGCCTCGGCGCTCATGGGGGTGGCCGTCAGCGGCATGCACTACACCGGCATGGCCGCGATGAGCGTGTTCGCCACCTCGTCGGCCGGGGTGTACGCGGCGGGCGCGGGCGGGAGCGGAGCCACCGCGACCAGCTTCCTGCTGCCCCTGCTGCTCGGCATCGCGGTGTTCACGTTCCTGGCCACCATCGTGATCATGCTGGCCCCGTCGGAAGAGGACATCGTGGCCGACGCCCAGCTGGCCCAGCGCCTGGCCGAACGCCCGATCAGCCACCACCGGCGGTGACCCGGGGTGGCTTGTTGGTACGAGCCAGCTGGTTGGTAACGGCTGGCTTGTTGGCAAATGTTATGACGCCACACGGACAATTGGGGCAATTCGGAACCGGGATTACCGTGAGGTTACAAGGTAATTGCCAGGTGGTGATATCCGGCCAGAACGCCAGCACACGGGCCAATTAAGCGCTAAGCGCGCGCTGTATAGCCGGTTTATGAGTGTTTAGCAAGTCAAATCACCTTTTAATAAATTTAATCTTTGTTTACCGTTTTTTACGTTGCTTTGGTGTTCGATTCGGTCGGAAAGTATCACCATCAGACCGAACCGCGTTCACCCTCACAAAGAGGAACGCTCGAGCAACGGAGAGACACATGGGTCTTCGCGCCCGGAAGCGTGCGCTGGTCATCGCGGGGAGCACCGCTATTGCGGGCTTCGCGCTGGTGGCACCCGCCTACGCCGCCACGTCGGGCCACTCCGCCACGACCGCCGTCACCTCGGCGCCCGTCACCGCCAGCGGCGCCCACGTCAACCCGGGCGGCGCCATCAGGCACCTGACCCGGCCCCAGACCGCCCAGAGCGGGACCAGGAACGCCTCCACCACCAGCACGAACTGGTCGGGCTACGCCGCTACCGGCCGCACCTTCACCAGCGTCGCGTCGAGCTGGACCGAGCCCACCGGCACCTGCAGCTCGGGAAGCCAGTACTCCAGCTTCTGGGTCGGGCTCGACGGCTACAACAGCAACTCGGTCGAGCAGACCGGCACCGACGTCGACTGCTCCGGCCGTACCGCGCAGTACTACGCCTGGTACGAGATGTACCCGGCCGGCTCGGTTGAGATCAACCACACGGTCCGGCCCGGCGACAAGATCAGCGCGTCGGTGACCTACGCCGGGAGCAACAAGTACACCCTCAAGATCGCGGATTCGACCCAGGGCTGGACCTACTCCACCAGCAAGACGCTGTCGGGCGCGCCGCGCTCGTCGGCGGAGGTCATCACGGAGGCCCCCTGCTGCACGGCGAGCGGCGGCATCCTCCCGCTGGCCGACTTCGGCAAGGTGAGCTACACCGGGTCCACGGCCAACGGGTCCACGCTGAGCAGCTTCAGCCCGACCGAGATCACCATGGTCTCGGCCAGCGGCAAGCAGGAGGACAGCACCTCCTCGCTGAGCGGCGGCAGCTTCAGCAACACGTGGCTGAGCAAGGGGTGAGGTAACTCCCGGGCCCAGCGCTCAGTGTTGGTCTTGTCAGTGTTGGTCTTGTCAGTGTTGGTCTTATCAGGCGCGATAGCCCACGTTGCGGCCCTCTCGTCCGGACCTGATCCGGCGGGAGGGCCGTCGCGCGCTGGCGGGGCGGCGGCCGGCGGCCCGCTGGTCGGCCGGGGGCCTCGGGTCAGCGGTGACCCGGGCGCTGGCGGCGGTGTGGGGCGGGGCCATGCGATCGCGTTCCTCCTCGCTGGTGCCGCCCCAGACACCGTGGTGCTGATGGCTCTCCAACGCGTAGTGCAGGCACTGGTCCTGCACATCGCAGCGCTGGCAGACGGCCTTGGCCGCCTCGATCTGCCGGGCCGACGGGCCGCTGGACGTGATGGGAAAGAAGAGCTCCGGGTCCTCGTTGCGGCAGGCGCCCGCGTCCAGCCACTCCTCGCGGTGCACGGCGCTGGTTTCGGTCGGTTGAGTTCCGGCCACGGCGCAGAATCTCCCCTTCGCTCGTCAACAGGTCCAAGGCCCACCTTCCTGCCCGGACCGGCGGGCAATATGCAACCTGGTTGAACTTTCTGCGACCGGGGTGGATGAGTGGGCTCGTGGGGCTGGGGGGAGCTGAGTGACGTATGGGGCAGTTCGGGGCGGAACAGGGCCGCGACCTGAACCGCGGTGCTGACGGGCAGGTGGCCCACGTCAGTCACGTCCGGGCCGTCGGTCCGGTCAGAGCGGGTCGAGGGGTGAGTCGGGCGGCACGGCCATGGGCGGCTGAGCCGGGGCCGCGAGGGCCTCGTGATGGGCGTCCGGCGCGGTGGGTGGCGCGAGCGGGCCGGAGTCGCCGGGCCCGCGGGGCGTGGCGGGCGCGGGTGCCGGGACCCGCGGGGCAGGCCGGTCCGGCTGCTCGCCCGGATCGCCGGCCGGGTCCGAGTGACCATTGTGCGGGGCCGTGGCCGGGTGGCCGTTCTGCGCGACCGTAGCTGGGGCGCCGTTGGGCGGGTCCCCCGGGGCCGCACCCGGCCGGTGCTCGCGGAAGTGCGGGTGCGGGATGTGCACCGGCTCGGTGACGGCCTTGCGCACGGCGGACAGGGCGGGCGCGCGGGCCACCGCGATGACCCCGACGACCAGGGCGAACAGGCCAGCGGCCTGCATGGCCAGGCTGGCCGGGGTGAGCGAGATCCGGTCACCGAACACCACGATGCCGAGCAGGATGCCCGCCACCGGCTCACCGGCGGCGATGGTGGGCAGCGAGGCGTGCAGCGGGCCGGCGCTGAACGCGTACTGCATGAGCAGCACACCGACCGCGCCCGTGGCCACCAGGCAGTAGGCCGACCAGCTCTGCAGCAGCCCGGACAGCCCGTGGTGCTGCAGGATCTGCAGGGTCTGGCGGGTCAGGGCGTCCTGGATACCGAAGACCAGCCCCGCGCCCAGGCCGGTCAGGGTGGCCCGGCGGCTGTCGTGCCGTTGCCGCCCGGCCTGGACGGCGGCGAACGCCACCCCGGCGATGAGGGCGGCGGCGGGCCAGTGGGCGAACGAGCCGAACGAGCGGCCGATCGGCTGGGCCGACCGGGCCACTTCCAGTAGCGCTTCACCCGCGATCAGCACCAGCGCGCCCACCACCTCGGTGACCCGGACCGCCTGGTGGGACAGGGGCACGGCCAGGATCAGCGCAAACAGCAGGTTCGTGGTCAGCAGGGGCTCGACGATGGACAGTTCGAGGTTGCCGATCGACCACGCGGCCAGCACCTGGCCCACGATCATGGCCGCGATCCCGGCCAGCCACAGGCGCTTGCGGAACAGGTCACCGATCAGCTTGAGGCTGAGGAAGTAGGACTTCGGGGCCTGCTCGGCCGCGTGCTGCTGCAGCACGAAGCCGACCCCCAGCACCAGGGCGGCGACCAGGGTGAGCGCGTAGTCCAGGGCGTTCACGGCGCCAACCTACCCGCGCGAGCTGAGAACAAGTGCGCGTCCGGCGACGGATTGCCGGGCCTGGGGGCTCATGGCTAGCCGATGCGGCGGAGCTCGGCGCGGAAGCGGCGCGCGGAGTGCAGGTAGTGCTGCACGCTGGCGTCGATCCAGCCCTCGGGCCGGACCAGTTCGCGGAGCGTGCAGGGCACGCCGAGGGCCAGCGAGCCCGGCGGCACCTTGAAGTCCTCCGGGACCAGGGCCCCGGCGGCGACCAGCGACCCCTCCCCCACCGCGGCCCGGTTGAGCGTGGTCGACTCGGAGCCGATCAGGCAGCGGTCGCCAACCACGCAACCTTCGAGATGAGCATTGTGCCCCACCACGCACTCGGACCCGATGATGGTCGGCCACTGCTCGGTGGTGTGTACCACCGTGCCGTCCTGGACGGACGTACGCGCCCCGACCTCGATGTAGCCGTGGTCGCCGCGGAGCACGGCGCACGGCCAGACCGAGGCCTGCTCACCCAGGCGCACGTCCCCGATCACCACGGCGTCCGGGTGGACGTAGGCGTCGGGGTGAATCTGCGGTTCGACCTCACCAAGCGCGTAAATCGGCAACGGAACCTCCCCTCGCCCTGACCGGGCCAGCGGCCGTCAGGACCTACCGTTAGGTTAAACGCCCCAGGGCCTGATCACCCAGTAGCCGGTGTCTGCTCCTGTTCCTTCCGCTCCTGCTGGCGCCTGCGCTGGGGCACCACCGTGTACTTGGGGTCACGGGCAGACGCCAGGCCCGCTTCGAAGATGCCGTACCGGGTCAGGGCCGACGCCGCCAGCAGGGCCACCCCGGACAGCGCCGAGCCGATCCGGCTGCGGCGGGTCAGGGCGGCCCCGGCCGCCCCGGCCGCGGTCAGGATCTCGGCCGCCTTGAGCAGGCGGCCGGCCTTGCCCTGGTGGTACGGCTCGGCCACGTCCCCCAGGCGGCGTTCGAGCACCTGGCGGGCGGCCAGTTCGGCCACCGACCCGGCGATGGCCATCCGCCGCGCGGGCTCCTGCTGGTCGCGGGGGACGGCCAGCAGCCCGAGGCCGCCGGCCGCGCTGGCCGCCGAGCCCGCGAACACGTACGGCATTTCCTGGTGGGCCGAGTGCCAGGCGGGCACGGAGGTGTCGCAGATGAGCACGGCCGTGTACGTGGCCACGGCGGGCCCGAGCAGGGCGGCCGCGGCGGTGGCCGGGGGGCCAGCCAGACGGGCGGCCCCGGCCGCCACGCGCGTGGTCGCGGGGGCCGACGGCCCGGCGGGCAGGAGCTTGGCCAGGTCGGCGAGGGCAGCGGCCCCGGCCAGGGGGCCGTAGACGCTGAGGATCCAGGACCCCACACTCATCGGCGAGGACAGCTTGAACACCCGGAGCATGTGGTGGAACCGGGCTGGCCGCCCCAGGTCGTGGATCAGGAACACGGTGGAGATGCTGATGCCGCCGAGCCCCGCGAGCTTGGCCACCCGGGCCAGGCCCGGCCGGCCGGTCAGCTGGGCCCCGGCCGCCAGCACCGAGGAGGCGCCGGCCAGGCCGCCGAAGAACAGGTAGCCCGGCACGTCCGGCACCTCCCACACCGGTTCCTTGATGATCGGGCGGCCGTAGTACGACTGGAACTCGGCCTTGGGCACCATGAACCGCTCGCCGCCGCGGCCGCCGCGGCGGCCGCGGCGGTGGCGCCCAGGCTGCGGGCCGTCGCCGGTGGTGGCGCTGGTGCCGGGGGCGGTGGTCATCGGCGCCGCCCGGCGAACGCGGCCAGGGCCATCGCGCCCAGGCCGGCCGCGGCCAGCCCGGCATGCTTCCACATGCTCCCCAGCGCCCGGGTGCTGACCACCGGGTCCGGCGGCAGGCCGTACACCTCCGGCTCGTCCAGCAGCAGGAAGAACGCGCCGGCTCCGCCGATGCCGTCGTCGGGGTCCTCCAGGTACAGCTGGGCCTCGGGGCGGCCGGCCTCGTGCAGGTCGTCGACCCGGGCCTTGGCGCGCTCGCGCAGTTCGTCCAGGGGGCCGAACTGGATCGACTGGGTCGGGCAGGCCTTGGCGCAGGCCGGTTCCAGCCCCACGTCCAGCCGGTCGTAGCACAGCGTGCACTTGTGGGCGCCGTTGTCGACCTCACTGCGGCCGATCACGCCGAACGGGCAGGCAGGCACGCAGTAGCCGCAGCCGTTGCAGATGTCGTCCTGGACCACCACCGTGCCGAACTCGGTCCGCATCAGCGCACCGGTCGGGCACACGTCCAGGCAGCCCGCTTCGGAACAGTGCTTGCACACGTCACTGGACATCAGCCAGCGCATCGGGCCGTCCTCCGGGCCACTGGGCCCGCTGCCGGCCTGCTGCGGGCTCTGTGCTTCCTGTGGCCCCGGTGCGGGTGGCCCGGGGGCGATCTGCTCGATGAAGGCCACGTGCCGCCAGGTCGTGCCGCTGAGGCCGACCGTGTTGTCGAAGGACATGCCGGACAGGTTCAGCCCGTCCTCGGGCACCGTGTTCCATTCCTTGCACGCGACCTCGCAGGCCTTGCAGCCGATGCACACCGAGGTATCGGTGAAGAAGCCCATCCGCGGCGGGTGCTCCCGCCAGCCGGCCCGGTCGGCCGGTTCGGCCCCGCCGGTCAGGCCGGCCTGGGGTGGGCGGCGCGGTTCGGTGACGCTCACCTCATACCTCCGTCCCGGTCTCGCCGGTGATGCCGGCCCGCTGCAGATAAGACTGCACCAGCGCCAGCAGGGCTGGCCCACGGGGCCGGCGGCCCGGCTGGATGTCGACCGCCAGCGCCTTGACCTCCTGGATGTGGACGTTCGGATCAAGCGAAAGGTGCATCAGGTCGTTGGCGCTGTCGCCGGTGGTGATCCCGTTGCGTCCCCAGTGGTAGGGCAGCCCGATCTGGTGCAGTCGCCGGCCCTGAATGGTCAGCGAGGACATCCGGTGGGTGACCATGACCCGGGCCTCGATGGCACTGCGGGCGGAGATGATCGTGGCCCAGCCCATGTGCTCCAGGTTGCGCTCGGCGGCCAGTTCCGGCGACACCTCGCAGAAGAACTCGGGCTGGAGCTCGGACAGGTACGGCAGCCAGCGGCTCATTCCGCCCGCGGTGTGGTGCTCGGTGAGCCGGTAGGTGGTGGCCACGTAGGGGAACACGTCCGAGCCGTACTCGTCGCCGCTGGGCTGATACCTGGTCCCTTTGTCCCGGATGATCTGGCGGACCGGGTTGTGCTCCTGCTTGGGGTAGAGCGGGTTCTGCACCGGCGAGTCCTGCGGCTCGTAGTGCGCGGGCAGTGGGCCGTCGACCAGCCCGGCCGGGGCGAACAGCCAGGCCTTACCGTCGGCCTGCATGATGAAGGCGTCGTCACCGGCGATCGCGGCCACTCCGGCGGCCCCTTCCTCGGGCCGGTAGGACGGCGGCCGGTTGGCCACGAAGTCGGCGATGTCGTGCCCGGTCCACTTGCCCGCGTCGGCGTCCCACCACACCAGCGCCTTGCGCTCGCTCCACGGCTTGCCGTCGGGGTCGGCCGAGGCCCGGTTGTACAGGATGCGCCGGTTGGCGGGCCAGGCCCAGCCCCACTCGTTGGCCACCCAGTTCTGCTCCCGGCCCGGCTTGCGGCGCGCGGCCTGGTTCACCCCGTCGGCGTAGACGCCGCAGTAGATCCAGCACCCGCTGACGGTGCTGCCATCGTCCTTGAGCTGGGTGTAGGAGGACACCGGCTTGCCGTCGGCGTCCCAGCCGTTGACCTCGGCCAGCACCGCTTCGGCGGACGGGTCGTTCTGCGGGCCGTGCACCGGGTAGTCCCAGGTCAGATCCAAGACCGGGCGGTTCATCTCGGTGCCGGCCGGGTCAGCCGCGTCGCTGGCGGCCAGCTTCTCCCGGATGATGCGGCCCAGGTGGTAGGTGAACCACAGGTCGCTGCGGGCGGCGCCGGCCGGCTCGACGGCCTGGTGGTGCCACTGCAGCATGCGCTGGGTGTTGGTGAAGCTGCCGGCCTTCTCGGTGTGGGCGGCGGCGGGCATGAAGAAGACCTCGGTGCCGATGTCTTCGGTGGTCATTTCCCCGGTCTCGATCTCGGGGCCGTCCTTCCACCAGGTGGCGCTCTCGATCAGCGAGAAGTCGCGCACCACCAGCCAGTCCAGCTTGGCCATGGCCATCCGCTGCATCCGGCCGTTGGCCGAGCCGACCGCCGGGTTCTCGCCGAACAGGAAGTAGCCGCGGCAGTTCCCGGCCAGCATTTCCATCACGGTCTCATAGGTGCTGTGGCTGCCGGTCAGCTTGGGCAGGTAGCCGTAGCAGAAGTCGTTCTCCGGCGTGGCCGCCGGTCCCCAGTACGCCTTGAGCAGGCTGACCATGTAGGTCCGCATGTTGGCCCAGAAGCCGTGGTCCATGCCCTCGTTGGCCACGTAGGCGTCCAGGTCCTCGTTGCCGTGCACGTGCGGCATGGGCAGGTAGCCGGGCAGCAGGTCGAACAGGGTCGGGATGTCGGTCGAGCCCTGGATCGAGGCGTGCCCGCGCAGGGCCATGATGCCGCCGCCGGGCCGGCCGATGTTGCCCAGCAGGGACTGCAGGATGGCACCGGTCCGGATGTACTGCACCCCGACCGTGTGCTGGGTCCAGCCCACGCTGTACACGAACGCGGTGGTCCGGTCCCGGCCGGAGTTGCTGGTCAGGGCCTCGCACACCCGCCGGAAGGCGTCCGGCGAGATGCCGCAGACCTGCTCGACCATCTCCGCCGTGTACCGGGCGAAGTGCCGCTTGAGGACCTGGAACACGCAGCGCGGGTGCTGCAGGGTCTCGTCCCGGTCCGGGTCGGGGTGCGCCTCGGCGCCACCGGAACCGTGCGCCTCACCGCGGGCGGATTCGCGGACCGCACGCCGCCGGCCGTTGCCGTTGCCGTTGGCGCCGGCTCGGTCCCGGTTACCCGCGGCCGAGCCGACCTCGCCGCCCTGGTAGCGCCAGGCCTCGAAGTCATAGGTGCGGTGCTCGCGGTTCAGCCCGGAGAACACACCCTCCAGGTCCTCGGTGTCGGCGTAGTCCTCGGTCAGGATCGTGGAGGCGTTGGTGTAGGCCAGCACGTACTCGCGGAAGTACTTCTCCTCGGTCAGGACGTAGTTGATGATCGCACCCAGGAACGCGATATCGCTGCCCGCCCGGATCGGCACGTACTCGTCGGCCAGGGCACTGGTCCGGCTGAACCGTGGGTCGACGTGAATGACCTTGGCCCCGCGCGCCTTGGCTTCCATCACCCACTGGAAGCCGACCGGGTGGGCCTCGGCCATGTTCGAGCCCTCGATGAGGATGCAGTCGGCGTTAGCCAGGTCCTGCTGGAACGTGGTCGCACCGCCGCGCCCGAAGCTAGTCCCCAGACCGGGGACGGTGGAGGAGTGTCAAATACGGGCCTTGTTCTCGATCTGCACGGCGCCGAGCGCGGTGAACAGCTTCTTGATCAGGTAGTTCTCTTCGTTGTCGAGGGTCGCCCCGCCCAGGCTGGCGAAGCCGCGCGTGCGCCGGGTGCGCTGGCCGTCGACCTCTTCCTGCCAGCCATTCTTCCGGGCGGCGATGACCCGGTCGGCGATCATGTCCATGGCCTGGTCGACGCCGAGCGGCTCCCACTCGGTGCCGTGCGGGCGCCGGTAGAGGATCTGGTACTCGCGGGCGTCGCCGGTGGTCAGCTGGAGGCTGGCCGATCCCTTGGGGCACAGCCGGCCGCGGCTGACCGGCGAGTCGGGGTCGCCTTCGATCTGGGTGACCTGGCCGCCCTGGACGTAGACCTTCTGGCCGCAGCCGACCGCGCAGTAGGGGCAGACCGACTTGACCACCTGGTCCGCGGTCGCGGTGCGGGCCTGGCGCCGGCTGGTCGGGCCGCTCTTGGCCGCGGCGCCCAGGCCGAGCTTGTCCTGACCGGTCAGCTGCCGGTAGACCGGCCACCCCTCGATCCAGGTACGCACGACCAACGCCTTCCGCCGGTAACACCCCAGAGACTCACAGCTAACCACACCCGGCCCCGTCCCCGACAGGCGGCACGCCTCCGGTCGGCTACCCCGTACGGACCGGGCCGGCCAGCGGGCAGCGTGTCAGCCGGTGCTGAGGGCGAAGATGTGCAGGGCGGCGTTGTAGCCGGTGACGCTGCCGCATGTCAAGCGATCTGAGGAAAGGGATTTCCTGACGGCCGGGTTGGGCGGGGGCCGGGCGGGCAGGGCGAGACTAAGGGGGTGGTGGCTCGGGCCGGGGTGGGAGTCTTGGCCGAGACCTTCGACTAATAAGGATGGGGCGGACGTGAGCGGGGAAGCGGGACCGGAACCACCGCGGGGTGACAAGCGGCGCTACTTCGTGCTCATGGGGGTGTGCGTCGTGCTGTTCGTGCTGTCGTGGGCGGTGGTGGACCGGTACTCGGTGGTGGCGGCGGTGATCATGTCGGCGGTGGCGCTGGTCATCCCGCCGGTGGCGGCCATCGTGGCCAACCGGGCCAGCGCGGTCGACCGGCGGCCCTGACCAGCGCGGCCGCGGGCTACTCGGCTTTGCGCTCGGCGTAGGCGTAGCCGAACTGGAGGAAATCCGAGCCGGCCAGCACGGCCAGGGTGGTGGCGGCCAGCCGGGTGGCGCGGGGCGCGAACACGTAACCGGCGGTGAAGCCGGTGGACACCCACATGCCGATGCAGAACGGGCAGGTGACCAGTTCGCCGATGGTCTTGGTGCCGCCGCTGCCCTGGACGTCCTCGGCCAGTTCGGCCGGGCCGGACGTGCCCTCGAACCGGGTGAACGGGGCCCGCAGCGGGCTGGTCACCGGGTCCTTGGCCAGCAGGCGGCTCAGCTTGTGGGTGGCCAGCGCGGTCACGGCCGTGTCCCAGGGACTGATCCGCTCGGGCAGGACCCGGCCGGTCAGCTTGGCGGCGGCGGCGATGGCGGTGACCACCCCGCCGTACACCGACATGGCCCCGGCGTAGCCGCGGAGCGGGAAGTCCTCGCCGTGGGCGTAGCTCTGCTCCTGGCGGCGCCAGCCGTTGGTCACGCGCTCCTTCATGGTCGTCAGTTCAGGCATGAGGCATTCGTTACCCGAGATCAGCGGGCTCATGCCCGGCGCGGCCCGCCGGTGTATTGCGGGCCCGGCCGGGTAGCGAGGCGTGGTTCCAGCAGGCGACCAGGAAGGCAGGTGCAGTCGTGAGCGCCCAGGAGACCGTAGCGGTACTCGGAGCGGGCACGATGGGAGGCCCGATGGCGCGGAACCTGGCCCGGGCCGGGTTTTCGGTGCGGGTGTGGAACCGGTCCCGGGACCGGGCCGAGCCGTTGGCCAAGGACGGCGCGCGGGTCTGCGACACCCCGGCCGAGGCCGCCGACGGGGCCGGTGTGATCCTCACCATGCTGGCCGACACCGACGCCGTGCTGGCCGCGGTGGACGGCCCGGACGGGGCGTTCACCACCGCGCCGCCGGCGGCCGGAGCGGGGCCGGCGGCCGGGGACGGGGTCCTCTGGCTGCAGATGAGCACGATCGGCGAGGACGGCACCGAACGCTGCGCCGACCTGGCTGGCCGCCGGGACGTGGTGCTGGTCGACGCGCCGGTGCTGGGCACCAAGCAGCCCGCCGACGAAGGGAAGCTGGTCGTGCTGGCGTCCGGGCCGGCCACGGTCCGGAACCGGGTGCAACCAGTGTTCGACGCGGTCGGGCAGAAGACGATCTGGGTCGGCGAAGCCGGGGCCGGGACGCGGCTCAAGCTGGTGGCCAACAACTGGGTGCTGACCGTGACCGAAGGCACGGCCGAGACGCTCGCGCTGGCCCAGGGCTTCGGCCTGGACCCGCAGCTGTTCCTGGAGGCGATCGGCGGCGGCACGCTCGACCTGCCCTACCTGCAGATCAAGAGCAAGGCCATCCTCAACCACGACTACACCCCGTCCTTCCGGCTGGCGCTGGCGGCCAAGGACGCGGCGCTGGTGGCGGAGTCGGCCGAGCGGCACGGCGTGGACGTGCCACTGACCGGCCTGCTCCGGGACCGGATGGCCGAAGGCGCCCGCGAGCACGGTGACAAGGACATGGCCGCGACCTATCTGACCAGCGCGGCCAGCAGAAAGCAGTAAACCCACCAGGCGGGCCAAGCACAGGCCAGACGGGCTGGCTCGGAGGGGAAGAGTCAGCCCTGCACGCGGCCGGCGCGGTCGGGGGTGGGGAGCGGGTCGGCGGTGCCGCGGATCCGCTCGACCAGCGCGGCGGTGGAACGGCCGGGCAGGTAGCTGACCGTCTCGATGCGGCCGCCGTAGATCTCCACGGCCAGGCGTTCGGGCAGGGTGTCGGGGTCGTGATCGGAGCCCTTGACGTAGAGGTCGGGACGCACGGCCTCCAGCAGATCCGCGGTCTCGTCGCCGTCGAAGATCGTCACGTACTCCACACAGCCGATCGCGGCCACCACCGCGGCCCGGTCCTCGGCCGGAGTGACCGGGCGGCCGGGCCCCTTGAGCTCGCGCACGGTCTGGTCCGACTGCACCGCGACGACGAGCACGTCGCCCCGGGACGCCGCCTGCTGCAGGCACTCCACGTGACCGCGGTGCAGCATGTCGAAACAGCCGCTGGCCAGGACGATCCGATGACCAGCACGGCGGTGCCCGGCCAGGCAGCGGGCCAGGAGGTCAACGGGCCAGATCGAATCAAGTCGCCAGTCCTCGAACCGCACGTAAAAAGCACCACTCTCGCATCGCTGTTAGCGCCGCGATACCCGCCTGCCGGCCCGGCAAACGGGGTCGGAAGTCCCTGTAGTGAACCTTCGGGCCGTTCGGGCCGGAAGCTTCAGAGGAGGGGAAGGGGGGCAAACCGGTGTTCGGCCCACAGACGGCGCGAAGCGTCCTCCGGGTACTCCTCGTCGGTGACGTGGTCGCCGTAGACGCGGGTGAGCCGTTGCTTGGGGTCGTAGCGGGGCCAGGCGGCTGGGGGGCGGCCGGCGGCGAAGGCGGTCCAGTCCGCGCGCATGGCGTTTCCGACGGCGAGGGCGGACTCGGGCACCGGATCGCCGAGCAGCATCGCGCCGAAGTCGGCCCGCGGGGTGCCGAACACCAGCGGCACGTCCAGGCCGTGGCAGGCCCCGAGGACGCCGCCCGCGCCCGGGGCCGGGTAGGTCAGCTCGTACAGGTAGGCGACGCCGCCGCCGCTGGCGTGGGCGTCGGCCAGGTGCAGGCTGGGCATCCGGAACAGCCAGTCGGAGTAGGCCAGCTCGTACAGCCGCCGGTCGTCGGCGGCCGGGAAGGCCTTCCGGTAGGCGGCGGGGCCCCCGGGCTGGGGCGTGAACGCGTCGAGGGCCGACGTGACCGCCGCGTCGGCCACCTCGTGGCCGGCGGTGAACAGGCGGCACTCGTCGCGGTTGTGGCCGATGATCAGCTCGACGTCGCGGGCGCGGCCGTGGCGCAGGGCGGCCCAGGGCGGGTCCGGCAGAACCTCGCCGTCGACCACCGGCGAGAACGGGGTCAGGGTGTGGGCGACCGCGCCCCAGCGGTCCCGGCTGGCGCGCTCGCCGAAGCTGGCCAGCACCTTCTGGCCGGCCTCGACCAGCTGACCGGGGGTGACGTCCCGGAGGGCGCTGGCGTCCGCGGGCCGGCCGAGGTGGCGGGTGGCCGCGGCGGCGAGATCGGCGGCCAGGTCGGCCGAGAAGAACGTGCCGGGCACGCTCTGGGCGATGGCCTGGTGGAACAGCCCGGCGGCCGCGTCCATGGCCAGCAGGGACGCCACCGATCCGGCCCCGGCCGACTCGCCGAACACGGTGACCCGGCCGGGGTCGCCGCCGAACGCGGCGATGTTGTCCTGGACCCAGCGCAGCGCGGCCACCTGGTCCAGCAGCCCGCGGTTGGCGGGCGCCCCGGTGAACTGGGCGAAGCCCTCCATGCCGAGGCGGTAGTTGAAGCTGACCAGCACCACGCCCCGGCGGGCCAGCTCGGCGCCGTTGTAGGCCGGGGCGCTGGCCGACCCGGCCACGTAGGCGCCGCCGTAGATCCAGACCATGACCGGCAGCCGCGCGGCACCCAGGTCGGGCGACCAGACGTTGACGGTCAGCCAGTCGTCCGGGTCGCCGGCCCCGGCCGGGGCCGAGATCGGCCGGCCGGCCGGCTGGGGTGGCGGGGCGCCGAAGGTGGCGGCGGGCCGGGGGCCGTCCCAGGCTTCGACCGGCTGGGGGGCCTGGAAGCGGAGGGCGGCCACCGGCGGCCGGGCGAACGGGATGCCGCGGAAGACGTTGAGACCGTCCTCGCGGCGGCCGGTGACCAGGCCGGCCGTGGTGCGGACGGACGGAGCGGGGGCGGCCACGGTTGTCACAGTCGGTAGGTTAGGCCGTGATGAAGCTGCCGCGCGAACTCGGTGACCTGCCGTTCGGGGACTCGCTCACCGCGTCTGACGGTGCCCTCGAGGACGAGGGGCACTACGACGGAGTGCTGTTCTCTGGCCTTGCGATCGAAGGTGGCCACGCCGACCTGTCCCGGTTCGTGGAGTGCGCGTTCACCGACGTCACCCTGGACGACGTGGCCCTGCGCAAGGCCCGGCTCAGCGACGTGTGGCTGCGCGACGTCCGGCTGCTGTCGGCCGACCTGGCCGGGTCGAACTGGCTGGACAGCACGTTCATCGCCTGCTCCGGCGCTGGCATCCAGGCCTACGACGCCGGCTTCCAGCGAGTGGTGTTCTCCGAATGCAAGCTCGACTCGTGGAACTTCCGCGGCGCGACGCTGCGTGGCGTCGTGTTCGACCACTGCCTGCTCCGGGACACCGACTTTGGCGGCGCGTCGCTGAAGCAGGTCAAGTTCCCGGGGTGCACGCTGACCCGGGCCGACTTCTCCCGGGTGACGCTGGACAAGGTGGACTTCCGGGGCGCCGAGCTCGACATCACGGCCGGGTACGAGTCGCTGCGCGGGGCCATCCTGAACACGGCCCAGCTCATGTCCATCGCGCCGGTGCTGGCCCGCCAGATCGGCATCGTCGTCAAGGACTCCTGAGCCGTCCGTTGGCTGGCGCTGGCCAGCTGGTGCTGACGCCGGACCTTGGCGGGTGGCGCGGGGGGTGCTGGCCGGGCCGGGAGGCCGTGTCAGCGGGATGAGGGCGGGCTGTCAGCGGGGCGGGGCGCGGTGTCAGCGAGATATCAGCGGCCCCGGGCAGAGTGAGGCTTGACATCGACCGAATGCCAACGAGGGAGGGCCTATGGTCGCGATGATCGAGGCCGAGGGGCTGGAGAAGCGCTTCGGGCGCACGCAGGCCCTGGCCGGGACGGGGTTCAGCGCCGAGCAGGGCACCGTGCTGGCGCTGCTGGGGCCGAACGGCGCCGGCAAGACGACCGCGGTGCGGGTGCTGGCGACGCTGCTGAAGGCGGACGCGGGGGTCGGCCGGATCTGTGGCTACGACGTGGTCAAGGACGCCGTCCAGGTGCGGCAGCTGATCGCGCTCACCGGGCAGTACGCCTCGGTGGACGACGAGCTGACCGGGATCGAGAACCTGGTGATGATCGGCCGGTTGCTGTGGCTCGGCCGAGCGCAGGCCAAAGGCAAGGCCCGTGAGCTGCTGGCCCGGTTCGACCTGACCGACGCCGGCAAGCGCGCCACCAAGACCTACTCCGGGGGTATGCGGCGGCGGCTGGACCTGGCCGCCAGCCTGGTCGGCGATCCCCGGGTGATCTTCCTGGACGAGCCGACCACCGGGCTCGACCCGCGGGCCCGCAACCAGGTGTGGGACACCATCCGCGGGCTGACCGCGGGCGGCGTGACCGTGCTGCTGACCACGCAGTACCTGGAAGAAGCGGACGAGCTGGCCGACCACATCGCGGTCATCGACCGGGGGCAGGTGGTGGCCTCGGGGACGGCCAGCGAGCTGAAGGCCACCACCGGCAAGCAGACCATCGAGGTCCGCCCGGTGGACCGGTTCCAGGCGCCTGAGGTGGCCGAGCTGGTGACCCGGCTGACCGGGGAGACCCCCGAGGTCAGGACCGAGACGGGCCTGGTCACGGCGACCGCCGTGGACCCGGCCGTCCTCTCGGAGCTGGTGCCGCAGCTCACCGAGCGGGGCATCGTGGCCGCCGAACTGGCGCTGCGGCTGCCCAGCCTGGACGAGGTTTTCCTGGCCCTGACCGGACACCCGGCCGAGGACCAGAACGACAACGAAGACCACGACGACGAGCCCAGCGAGGAGCTGGCCGACGCGGGGAGGACGGCATGACAACCCTGGACATCACCAGTCCGGCCGTGCTGGGCCCGGAGCCGAGCAAGCGGATCAGCGGCCGCCAGATGGTGGCCAACGCGCTGACGCTGGCCTGGCGCAACATGGCCCAGCTCAAGCACTCGCCGGAAAAACTGCTCGACGTCACGCTGATGCCGATCGTGTTCCTGCTGCTGTTCCTGTACGTGTTCGGCGGCGCGGTGGCCGGCAGCACGCACGCCTACCTGGAGGTGCTGCTGCCCGGGCTGGTGGCCCAGATGACGATGTTCGCCACCATGGGGCTGGGCACGGCGCTGAACGAGGACATCCACAAGGGGGTGTTCGACCGGTTCCGGAGCCTGCCCATCGGCCGGTCCTCCCCGCTGATCGGGGCGGTGCTGGGTGACACGGCCCGGTTCCTGACCGTGATGGTGGTGCTGACCGGGTTCGGGACGGCGCTGGGCTTCCGGTTCCACACCAACGTGCTGGCCGTGCTGGCCGCGTTCGGCCTGGCCTACCTGTTCTACCTGGCCGTGTGCTGGATCTCGGTGCTGATCGGGCTGATCGCGCCGAGCCCGGAGACCGTGCAGGGCATCGCGTTCATCTTCATCATGCCGCTGGTGTTCGGCAGCAGCATCCTGGTCCCGAACACCGGCACCTTCCCGGGCTGGCTGCAGGCCTGGGTCAAGGTCAACCCGATCACCCACCTGGCCGACGCGGTGCGCGGCCTGACCGTGGGCGGGCCGACCTCGACCCACGTGCTGTACACGCTGGCGTGGGCGGCCGGGATCGTGCTGGTCTCGTTCCCGATCGCGGTCCGGATGTACACCCGGCGGGTCTGAGGGGCCAGGGCCTGGGCTACGGGGCCAGAGCCAGGGCATCGGCCCGGGTGAGGGCGCGGCCGCGCTGGTAGGCGGCGGCGAACTCATCCGGGCCGATTGCCGCGTTGACGGCGGCGATGGTGCGGGTCACCTCGAAGCTGGCCGTGTCCCGGAAGCCGTGCAGGGTGTGGGCCAGGCCCAGCAGCTCGGCGGCGCGGGCCGGCTCGCCCTGGGCCGCGGTCAGGGCGGCCCAGCCCTCGACCACGCTGCCCAGGGTGGGGTTGATCGGGATGGGCATGATGCCGTCGAGGTTCTCGGTCAGCAGCCTGGTGGCCCGGCGATGCCAGCGGGCCGCCTCGTCCAGCTGGCCTTCCTGCTCGGTCAGGCAGCCCAGCTTGCTGAACGCCTTGACCGCGGCCAGCCGGATGTCGAGCCGGGTCGTCCGGGGTTCGGCGACCTCGCGCGCCTGCTCCAGCAGCCGCCGGGCCGCGGGCAGGTCGCCGTCCCGGCGGGCCAGCTCGGCCAGCTCCACGTAGCCGCTGATCTCGTCGTCGTACTCGCCGAACTGCCGGGCCGCCCGCACGCCTCGTTCCAGGTCGGCCCGGGCGTCGGTCAGGTCGCCGGCGGCGGCGCGGGCCCGGCCCAGCGGGATCAGGTGCATCTCGCCCCAGTGGGTGGCCTTGCCCTCGATCGCGTACTCGTGGGCCTCCTCCAGCACCCGCACGGCGGTGTCGGGATCGTCGCGGGCCATGGCCACCTCGGCCTGGCCGCCGAGCACCACGATCAGGCCCCACCGGTCCCCGACGGCCTGGAAGGCGTCGTAGCCCTGCTCGAAGTAGCCGATGGCCACGTCCACCTCACCGTCGTTCATGGCCAGGTGACCGCCCATGGCCAGCCCGGCGGCCCGGACCCAGGGGTCGCGGTGCCGGGTCAGCTCGTCCATCTTGGCCCGGGCCAGGTCGTGGTCTCCGCTGAACATCGCGGTCAGGGCCGGGGCCAGGGCCAGCACCGGATGGACCGGCTCGGCCGCGCTGACCCGGGTCGCGGACCGCTCCAGCGCCTGGCGCAGCAGGGCCACGCCGTCCGGGCCGCGCAGCGGTGAATCGTCGTCGGCGGCGCCGCCCACGGCCGCCCCGAACTCGCTGATGGCGAACTCTTCGACCAGGCCCGGCGGCGGGGTGGGGCCGGCGATCTCCCGGACCTGCCGGGCCCAGTTCCCGCCCTCGGCGTCGAAGTCGAGCATGACCCAGAACCACATCAGGTTCGCGACCAGCCGCAGCCCCAGGTCGCCGTCCCGGTGATCGACGGCGTACTGCAGCGCGGCCGAGAAGTTGTCGTGGTCGGCGTCGAGCCGGTCCAGCCAGCGCAGCTGTTCGGCGGTGCGCAGCCGGGGCTCGGCCTCCTCGGCCAGGGCCAGGAAGTGCGCGGCGTGCACGGCCCGGACCCGTTCCTTCTCGCCGGACCCGGTGAGCCGCTCGTCGGCGTAGACCCGCACGGTCTCCAGCAGCCGGTAGCGCACGTTGGTGTCGCCGGTCGCGGTGACCAGCGACTTGTCCACCAGCGAGGCGACCACGTCGATCACGTCACCGGTGTCGCGGCCCGCGCCGCCGGACGGGCCGGGGGGCCCGCACACCTGCTCGGCGGCGTCCGGGCTGGCGCCGCCGCGGAACACCGACAGCCGCCGCAGCACGGTCCGTTCGGCCTCGCTGAGCAGGTCCCAGCTCCAGTCGACGATGGCGCGCAGGGTCTGGTGCCGGCCGGGAGTGGCCCGCGGGCCGGTGGCCAGCAGCCGGAACCGGTCGCTGAGCCGGCTCTCCACCTGGGCCAGGGTCAGCGACCGGAGCCGGGCCGCGGCCAGCTCGATGGCCAGCGGGATGCCGTCCAGCGCGGTGCAGATGGCGATGACCGGGGCCACGGTGTCGGCGTCCACGGTGAACCCGGGCCGCACGGCCGCGGCCCGGTCCCCGAACAGCCGGATGGCCGCGTACCGGGCCGCCTCGGCGGCACCGGTGCCGGACGGCGGCAGCGGCAGCGACGGCACCGGGCACAGCGTCTCCCCGGTCACGCCGAGCGGCTCCCGGCTGGTGGCCAGGACGCGAACGCCGGGGGCGTCGGCCAGAACCCGGGCCGCCAGCCGGGCCACCGCGTCGATCACGTGCTCGCAGTTGTCCAGGACCAGCAGCAGCCGCTGGCTGGCCAGGGCGTCGGTCAGCCGGTCGAGCGGGGGCGGGGCCAGGGCGCGGCGGGCATCGGACACCCACACCAGCTCGGGGACGCCGAGCGCGGCCAGCACGGCGGCCGGGATCTCGGCCGCGTCGCGGACCGGGGCCAGCGCCACGAACCAGGCACCGTCCGGCATCTCCGGGGCCTTGACCGCGGCCGCCTCCAGGGCCAGCCGGGTCTTGCCCGCTCCCCCGGGCCCGAGCAGGGTGACCAGCCGGGTGTCCCCCAGCTGCTTGCCGACCCGTTCCAGCTCGTCCTCCCGGCCGACGAAGCTGGTCAGCTGGGCGGGCAGGTTACCGCGGCGGGCCGGTTCGTCACCGGCGGGCCGGGGCGGGCCGGAACCGTTGGCGTCATCGGCGGCTGGAGTCTCGTTTACATCTCGAAGGCCAGTCGCCGGGCTGGCCAGGGACGGGTCGGCCCGCAGAATGGCCAGGTGCACCGACGCGAGTTCCGGCGACGGGTCGACCCCCAGCCGGTCGGCCAGCAGGCGCCGGGTCTGGTCGTAGACGGACAGGGCCTCGGCCTGGCGCCCGGACGCGTACAGGGCCCGCATGAGCTGGCCGCACAGCCGTTCCCGTAGCGGGTGGGCGGCGGCCAGTTCTTCCACGTCGGGGACGAGTTCGGCGCCCTGGCCCAGGGCCAGCCGGGCTTCGGTCAGGTCCTCGGCCGCGGCCACCCGCAGCTCTTCCAGCCTGGTGATCGGCCCGGCCGCGAACGGCGCGTCGGCCACGTCGGCCAGGGCCGGGCCGCGCCACAGGGCCAGGGCGTCGGCCAGGAAGGCGGCCGCACGAGGTGCCTCCCCCGCGCTGAGGGCGGCGCGACCCCGGCTGACCAGGTGCTCGAACGCCACCGCGTCGATGCCGGCCGGGTCGATGGCCAGCCGGTAGCCGCCGCCGGTGTACTCGGCCAGGTCCCGGCCGGCCGCCTGGCGCAGCCGGGAGACCAGGGCCTGCAGGGCGTTGGCGGCGTCGGCGGGCCGTTCGGCCGGGCTCTCACCCGGCCACAGGTCATCGGCCAGCCGGTCCGCGGTGACGGTCTTGCCGCCGGCCACGGCCAGCCGGATCAGCAGAGCCCGCAGCCGCGGGCCGGCCAGCGGGGCGGGCTCTCCGGCTGCGCCCCGTACTTCCAGCGGGCCCAGGATGCCGACGCGCACGCTCGTCACCCCCTTCGGGCTTCATTGTCCCAGAAACGTGGGAGTGCCCGGGGAAGACCGAGCCGGGGGCGCGGGGTGCGGGGTGGTGACGGCGGGCCGGGTCAGGCCATGCGCTGCAGGCCGCGGAGCACCTGGTCGAGCAGGGCCAGGTCCGGCGGCCGGTGCCGGACGGCAGGAACCGGGCTCGGGGTCCGGCGGGGCTGGGCTTCGTCGCCGGGAGCGGCCGGGTACGGCACGGCCGGGCGACGGCGGGGCAGGAACACGTCGCACATCCCGGCCTGCTCGGGTGCGGCTTCCTCGAAGGCGGAACGAGGGAAGGTCTCCGCCTCAGCCTCGGCGGGCACGGGCGTTTCCAGCGCGGCGTGGACCGCCGCCGATACTCCCCAGTTCACTGATCCCCCCAAGGTCGCCCGCTTCCTGCCAGCACAGGCTATGTGCCGTTCGGAGGCGCCGCTAGGACCATCCGGAAAGAATCCGGTAGGTAGAAGATTTCGTAACATTTTCTGACCAATAGTCAGGTCACGGCCACATTCAGCCAGGTAGCAAGGCTGAGTTGTGAACCTGGGGCCGGCCTCCGGCGGTGGCCGTAACCGGCGGCCGCTTGCCGGTTACCGGCAGGCCGCGGCGGCGCGGGTGAAGGCCTCGCCGCGGTCGCGGTAGTCCCGGAAGTGGCCGAAGCTCGGCGCGGCCGGGGACAGCAGCACCACCCCGTCCGGCCGGGCCCAGCCGAAGCCGCGCGCGACCGCGTCGTCCAGGTCGTCGCATTCGACGATCCCGTCGACCGGGGACGGGGTGCCGTCCAGGACGGCGTCCAGTTCGGCGTGGATGCGCGGGCCGCTGTCGGGCAGGGTCAGGACCAGGGTGGGCGCGGAGCGGTCGCGCAGGCCGGCCGCGAGCGGCGCGTAGTCGATGCCCCGGTCGTGACCGCCCACGATGAGGGCCACCCGGCGGCCCGGGAAGGCCTCCAGGGCGGCCAGGGTGGGCAGCACGTTGGTGGACAGGCTGTCGTCCACGAACGTCACCCCGTCCACGGTGCCGGTGATCTGCAGGCGGTGGGCCAGCGGCACGAAGCCGCCGGCCGCGGTGCGCAGCGCCTGCTCGTCGGTGGCGCCGGGGATGCCCATGGCCTGCAGGCAGTGCCGGGCGATCAGCGCGTTGCGGCGGCTGTGCCCGCCGACCAGGCCCAGCGGCTCCATCCAGGTGGCGCCGGGATTGTCGTCCGCGTGCACCCACTCCACCCGGGGGCCGAGCAGGGCGGCGCGCTCCCGGATCAGGTCGCTGTCGCCGTTGGCCACGGTGAGGTCGGCGCCGGGCAGCGAGCAGATGGACAGCTTGTCGCGGTAGTAGCGGTCCACCCCGCCGTGCCAGTCCAGGTGGTCCGGGTGCAGCGAGGTCACCGCGACCACGGGGGTGGAGCAGGGCAGGTCGGTGGCCTGGTAGCTGGACACCTCGATGACCCAGTAGGCCCAGTCCTGCGCGGCCACCTCGGGGTCGTAGGGAGGCTGGCCGATATTGCCGCCGACCAGGGTCCGGCCGCCCAGGCCGTTCAGCAGGTGGCCGGCGATCGACGCGGTGGTGCTCTTGCCCTTGGTGCCGGTGATCAGCAGCACGCGGCGCGGGTCGGTTTCCTGCAGCCACAGGCCGAGGCCGCCGGCCACCGGGACGCCGCGCTTCTCGAGCCGGGCCACCTCCGGCCGGTAGCGGCTGATGCCGGGCGACTTGACCACGGCGTCGCACTTCTCCAGCGCGGCCAGGCCGCCGTAGCCGGTGGTGAGCACGGGCAGGCCGTCGATGGCCACCGTCTGCGGGCGGTCGTCGATCAGCACCGGCTCGGCGCCCAGGCTGATCAGCTTGCGCACGCTGGCCAGGCCCTCGCGGCCCAGGCCCCAGACGCCGACGCGGGCGCCGCGCAGGTCCGACCAGGACAGCTTGGCCCGGGAAGGAGAGGGGGTGGAAGTTTCGGTGGGGGTCACGCCAGCAGTTCCTCGGTCGCGTATGAGGCCGGGATGAAGTGCTCCCCGGCCGGGTGGAGCAGGCCGTCGGTGGACGGCTGGTCGGGCAGCGACCGGACCTCGGCGGCCAGCTGGCCGAGCAGGGGCGAGCCCGCCCGGTCGGGACGGTCGGCGGCCAGCAGCACGGCGGCGCGGCATTCGTTGACCTCGCCCACGCACTCGAACGGCTTGCTGAGGTCGGCGTCGCCGAGCAGGGCGCGGAACCGGCCGGCCAGGGCCGGGTCGGTGAGCGGCTCATGGGAGTCGAAGATCCCGGCCAGCTCGGTGGCGGGCAGGAACGGGGCCAGGATCAGGTCGATGAAGCAGCACTTGTCGCACTGGCCGCACCAGTGGTCCAGCCGCCGGGCCGGGTCGATGTGGAAGGCGCGGTTACAGCTGCGGAACGTGCTGTGGTACCGGGTCAGCTCCGCGAACCGGTCGGCGATCCACAGCTCGGTGCGGGCCCGCAGGGCCGAGAAGTACTCGGGCAGGCCGGGGGTCTGGGCCAGCACCGCGCGGAACGCGGCCTCGAACGACGCGCTCTTGGAGTACTGGTGGTTGACCGCGTGGTCGCCGGCCTGGACCGTGGGCACCGAGGCCGACCACTCGTTGGACATGATCACCGCGTCGCGGTCCTCGAGCACCGCGGCCAGCACCGCGATGGCCGAGATGATCCCGGTCACCGGCACGTGGCCGTTGAGGAAACCGAGCTCACGCGAGCGCAGCAGCTGCGGGTCGATCTCCCGGGCCGCCCGCACCACCGGCAGGCCGGTGACCGCGGCGGGCCGCTCGATGGCCTCGAACCGGTCGCCGGGGCGGCTGACCACGAACAGCGCGATGTCGGCGCTGGGGCGGACCAGTTCCACGGTGACGACGGAGTCGATGCCGCCGCCGAACGGGACCAGCGCGCGGCGTGTGGTGCCCGGGGCTCGCGGGGCTGGTGTGACCTGGGGGGTGGGGGCCTCCGGGCCCTCTATGCGCAGCTCGGACAGGTCCAGGCCGTTGCGGTAGGCGAACTCGCCCAGCCCTTCGGTGTAGAAGTCGCGCAGGAAGACCCGCTCGCGGCGGGTCAAGGCCAGGTCGCCGGTGTGGATGACCGGCGGGGCCGCGGTCTTGTAGTACGAGACGCCGGCCAGCAGGAAGACCAGCCGGGCCGCGGCCTGCGCGGCCGGGTCGTCCCAGCGGTCACCGGGGCGGAGCGTGATCCGCTCGGTGAACCGCCGCCCGTCCACGCTGTAGTGGCAGGCCAGCTCGCCGGTGGCCGGGTCGGTCCGGTACGACTGGTAGCGGAATTCCTGGCCTCGGGGCGCCTGCGGGGTGGACGCCGCGGACACGGCCTGGATGCTCATCGGCCCTCTTCCTGGTGGTGCAGCTTCCGGTCCGGCCGGTCCAGGCGGGCGATGGCCGCGAACCGGCCGCACGGCTGCTGCGCGCGATGGCTGAAGAACCGGTCCCCGGTGGGGACGCCGGTGACGTGGATGTTGGTGTCCTGGACGCCGGCGTCGCGCAGGACCAGGCGGTTGGCGGCCCACAGGTCGAACCGCCACTGGTCCGGGCCGGCCAGCGCAAGCACCGCCGCTGCCTGGTCGCCGAAGGTCTCGGCGGCGGCCTCGGCCACCTGGGCGCCGACCTGGTAGCGGGCGGCCGGGATGGCCGGGCCCACGGCGGCGATGACGTCGGCCGGGCGGCTGCCCAGGGACTGCATGGCGCGGACGGCGGCCGCGGCGGTCCGGGCCACCGTGCCCCGCCAGCCCGAGTGCGCGCAGGCCAGCACCTGGGCCACCGGGTCGTAGAGCACGATCGGCACGCAGTCGGCGGCCAGCACGGCCAGCACGGTACCGGGGTCGGCGGTGACCAGGACGTCGGTCCCGGGCACG
>DASXMW010000082.1:0-31549 GCA_036495425.1 Streptosporangiaceae bacterium
CGTCACGGCAACAGCCGCCGGGAGGGCCGCTGGGCCGTGCCCCAGCGGATGACGGTAGAGGCCAGGCACGGCAACGTGATCCTGGACTTCACCGAGGCCGATGTCGCCTGGCCCACCCTGCAGCGCGACGTCGACCTGCACCACAGCAACCAGGTCCTGTTCACCAAGCCCGGCATCCTCATCGACGCCGATGCGCTGACCCTGGAGAGCGGCAACAGCCGGATCCGGCCGCCGCGCGGCCCCGAGGTCCCGGCCGCGCTGCGGGTCGACCTGGCGGGCCGGGTTCGCCACAGCAACGTGGTGGCCCGGGCGCCGCACCGGTCCTTCTGGGCGTGGCTTCTGCGCCGGCCGCCCCGCTCCGCCCTGCCCGCCGGCCGGCCTTAGCCACCGGGCGCCCCCGGCTACAGCTGAGGCGGCCCCGCGGCCAGCCGCTCGGTCATCTGCCGGTTCCGCTCGTCCTCGGTGCCCGGCATGCCCCAGCGGGTCTCCAGCCACCAGGTCGCGCCGCCGTCGGCCCAGGCCTTGACCTGCGCGGCGGCTGCGGCCGGGTCGCCGGCCGGGGTCTCCCCGTCGGCCACCACGTCCATCCCGGCCGGCGCGTCGTGTTCGGCCAGCCAGGTCCGGAGCGCCGACACGTCGCCGGGCTCCGGGCCGCGGCCTTCGATAATAAATTCGGGCAAAATTCCCTGGCAGCGCAGGGCCCGGCGCAGCGACTTCGGCCGCGGCCACCGGGCCGCCACCCAGATCGGGATCGGCTGCTGGACCGGCCGCACCACCGCGCCCAGGTCCAGTTCCCCGCCGTGGTAGCGGTAGTGCTGGCCGTCGTAGCGGTCGCCGCCGCCCCACACGGTCTGGAGCAGGTCGATGCCCTCGTCCAGCCGGGCGGCCCGGGTCTTGAGATCGGGCTCCTCCCCGGTGTCCGGGAGCATGGCGTCCATCGCGCCCACGCCCACGGCTAGGATGGCCCGCCCGCCCGACAGCTGGTCCAGCGTGGCCACCTGGCTGGCCAGCTTCCACGGGCGGCGGAACGGGAGCGGGGTGAGGATGGTGCCCAGGCGCACCCGGCTGGTCCGGGCCGCGATCGCGGCCAGCAGCGTCCACGGGTCGACCCCGTAACCGGTCTCCCAGGAGAAGACACCGTCCCAGCCCGCCCGCTCGGCCAGCTCGGCCTGCTCGAGTTGCTCCGGTGCCGTCCCGCCGGGCAGCACCGCGCCGTACCGGATCGGAGTATCGGTCATGACACCGTCCTATCAGCCCCCGCCGACATTCCGCCGGGACCGGCCCACGTTGCACAATGCCCTCATGGCCAAGAACCCAGTCCCGGCGAACAGCGGTGGCTCGTTGCTGAGCATCGGCTCCTCCGGCTCCATCCTGTCCATCGGCGCCACCGGCTCCATCCTGTCCATCGGCTCGTCCGGCTCGGTGCTGTCGATCGGCTCGGCGGGCTCCATGCTGTCGATCGGGTCGTTCGTCTCCCTGGGCTCGCTGTTCTCGGCGTTCTCGATCGGCTCGATGTTCAGCTTCGCGTCGATCTCGTCCGGGTTCTCGGCCCGCGCGGTCCGCACGCTCAACGACCCGCGCGCCCGCAAGGGAGCCGGGCATGACTGACCTGAGCCTCCCCGGCCCGACCGTCCCGGACACCGCCGCCGTGACCGCCAGCACCGCCGTCGACCTCGGCGTCCTGGACGAGATCCAGCGCCGGGTGCTGTGGCTGGCGGTGCGGATGGTGGACGCGGCCAACCACGAGCGCACGACCGGCGACGGGGTCAAAGTCGGCGGCCACCAGGCCTCCAGCGCCTCCCTGGTCACCGCGATGACCGCGCTGTACTTCGCGCACCTCTCGGCCCAGGACCGGGTCAGCGTGAAGCCGCACGCGTCGCCGGTGTTCCACGCCATCCAGTACCTGCTCGGCAACCTGGACCGGCAGTACCTGACCACGCTGCGGGCCCGCGGCGGCCTGCAGGCCTACCCGTCCCGGACCAAGGACCCGGACGAGGTCGACTTCTCCACCGGCTCGGTCGGCCTGGGCGCGGTGGCGCCGCTGTTCGCGGCGGTGGCCCGCCGGTACGTGGACGCGCACTTCGGCGACCGGCCCCGGTCCCGGTTCGTGGCGCTGATGGGCGACGCCGAACTGGACGAAGGCAACGTCTGGGAGGCCATCTTCGACCCGGTGACCCACGGCCTCGGCAACGTGATGTGGGTGGTCGACTTCAACCGCCAGTCGCTGGACCGGGTGGTGCCCGGGGTCCGGATCGCCCACTGGCGGGGCCAGTTCGAGGCCGCGGGCTGGCACGTGGTCGAAGCCAAGTACGGCCGGCGTCTCGAGGCCAAGTTCGCCGAGCCCTACGGCGGGGCCCTGCGGGCCTGGATCAACAACATGCCCAACGAGCACTACCAGTCGCTGTTCGGCCTGGCCGGCGAGAAGCTGCGGGACCAGTTCCTGGACGGTGCCCCGCCCGGGGTGGACCGCGCCCTGGCCGGCGTGCCCGACGGCGAACTGGCCCCGCTGGTCACCGACCTGGGCGGGCACGACCTGGCCAGCATGCTGGCCGCCTTCGCCGCCTGCGACGCGGCCCGCGACCGGCCCAGCGTGGTGTTCGCCTACACGGTCAAGGGCTGGGGGCTGCCGATCGCGGGCAACCCGCGCAACCACTCGGCCCTGCTGACCCCGAAGCAGATCGACGAGTTCCGGACCGGGCTGGGCCTGACCGCGGCCACCGAATGGGACCGGTTCGACGCCTCCACCGCGCCCGGGATCTTGTGCAGCCAGCGCCGCGAGGCCCTGCACCGGGAGCCGCGCACCCCGGCCGCGCCGGTGGCCGTGCCCGCCTCCACCGGGACCTCCAGCACCAAGCCGGTCTCCACCCAGGAGGTGTTCGGCCGCACCCTGGTCAGCCTGTCCCGGGACGAGGCGCTGGCCCCGTACCTGGTCATGTCGGCACCGGACGTGGCCACCTCGACCAACCTGGCCGGGTTCATCAACCGGGTCGGGGTCTTCGCCCCGGCCGAACGGCGGTCGTGGCGGGACGACCCGGTCCTGCGCTGGTCCGAGGGGCCCAAGGGCCAGCACATCGAGCTGGGCATCTCGGAGATGAACCTGTTCCTGCTGCTGGGCCAGCTCGGCCTGGCCTGGGACCTGTCCGGGCAGGCGCTGCTGCCGGTGGGCACGGTCTACGACCCGTTCGTCTGCCGCGGCCTGGACGCCTTCATCTACTCGGTCTACTCCGGGTCCCGGTTCCTGATCGCGGGCACCCCGTCCGGCGTCACCCTGGCTCCCGAGGGCGGCGCGCACCAGTCCACCATCACCCCGTCCATCGGACTGGAACTGCCCAACGTCACGTTCTGTGAGCCCGGCTACGCCACCGCCACCGACTGGCTGGTCTGCGACGCGCTGGGCCGGATCGCGTCCGGGCCGGCCCCCTCCGCCAGCCCGGCCACCACCGCGGTCCCGGCCGAGAACGGCGCCTACTACTTCCGGCTCAGCACCCGCCCGCTGGACCAGGCCCCGTTCGCGGCGGCCCGGGCCCGGATCGGGGAGGCCGTGCTCCGCCGCCAGGTGCTGGCCGGCGCCTACCGGCTGGTCGACGCCTCCGAACTGGCCGCGACCGGGGCCCCGCAGGTGTACCTGGCCGCCTCGGGCGCGGTGCTGCCCGAGACCCTGACCGCCGCCGCCGAACTGGCCGACGAGGGCATCGCCGCCCACGTCGTGGACATCACCTCCCTGGACCGGCTGCACGCGGCCTGGCAGCGGACCCTGCGGCACGGCATCCGCACCGCCGCCACCCCGTCCATCCCGGGCGCGCTGCGCGCGGCGTTCGGGGCCCGCGCGCCCATCGTCACCGTGCACGACGCCGCCTCGCACGCCATGGCCTGGCTCGGCTCCGCCCTGGGCGTCCCGTCGGTGCCGCTGGGGGTCGACCAGTTCGGCCAGTCCGGCAGCGTCGCCGAACTCTACGAGCTGCACGACCTCCTGCCCGGCTCCATCGTCAACGCCGCCCTGGCCGCCCTGTCCCTGACCTAGCCCGGGCCGCCCGCGCCGTACCTCCAATTTTTTATCGAAGGTCACGGACCCGCGTCCCGGGCCGCGTCCGGCGCAGGGTGGGCCGGAGTGCCTTCGCGGAGTACCCGCCGTCGGCCAGTCCGGCCTGGCGTTCGAACACGTTGCGGGCGCCGAAGTCGCCGGTCAGCGCCCACGACGCCAATGCCGCGCCCCCGTACAGGGGCAGCATGAGCAGGCCGCCGCACCAGGCGAACTGGGTCGCGTGCCGGGCCTCGTGGGCGAACAGCCGGGCGGCCGCGCGGAACTGCCGCTCCGGCCACCGGGTCACCAGCACGTTGCCGACACAGAAGGCGGGCGCGGCCGGCACCGGCAGCCGGTAACCGGCCGCCACCAGCAGCCCGTCCCCGGCCCGCCGCGGCCGGGCCCGGCCGGCCAGCGCCACCAGCACCCCGGCCGCTGTGGACCCGTTGAGCAGGTTGGCCCCGGCCCTGACCCGGTACCGCGCCCGCATCATCTGTCCTCCGCGTCGTCAGTCCCAGTCGACGTGAACGTTCACGATTATCACCTCTGCTGCAAGTTGGACATCGCGGGCCACGCTGCGGAGTTAGCCTCGCTGCAGAGCGGGCACCCTGGCCGGGCCCGGGTCGAGCTCACGGCGGCCCTGGGCGTGGGCCGCCGGACCGGGGACCGGCAGCAGCAGGCCACCAGCCACAGCGCCCTGGCCCGCAGCTAGCGGGCCACCGGCCAGCCCCGTCAGGCCCGCGGCCACTGGCGCCAGGCCCTGGTCCTCTACACGATCCTGGGTGCCCCGAGGCGGCCGAGGTCCGGGCCCAGCTCGGGGCCCGGCTCACCCCGCCGGCGGGGCAGGGAAGCCGCCGGTCAGACTCTCGAAGGCCTGGGCCACCCGCAGGCAGGTGGCGTCCTCGAAGTGGCGGCCGACGATCATCAGGCCGACCGGGAGCCCGCCCGCCAGCCCGGCCGGCACGGAGGTGGCCGGGTGCCCGCTGACGTCGAACGGCGCGGTGTTGGGGATCATCTCCAGGGCCCGGGCCAGGTAGGTCTCGCGCGGGTCGGCGGGCTCGACCAGCGGGCTGGCCACGATCGGCAGCGTGGGCATGACCAGCACGTCGAACGAGGCCAGCGCCTCGTCGTAGGCCGCGCGGACCCGGGGGACCAGGTTCCGGGCCATGGCGTAGTGCCGGGCCTGGTACTGCTCGATCGAGTAGCGCCCGGCCAGCGCGGCCATCTTGACCGTCTCCGACCAGGCGTCGGCCACCTCCAGGCGCTGGCGGCCGTAGTAGGCGATCAGTTCGGGGTCGTAACGGCCGTCCCAGTTGTAGCCGTAGCCGTTGCCGTCGATCATCTGGGCCGCGACCCCGTCGGTGGCGATCACGTTCCACACGTGCATGGCCTGCCGGTGCCAGGGCACGCTGACCTCGCCCACGGTCAGCCCGGCCTCGCCCAGCCGCGCGATCGCGGCCCGGACCGTGGCGTCGACCTCCGGCTGGGACAGCCCGGGGATACCGAATCCCTCGCTGACCACGCCGGCCCGCAGGCCGGCGCCACCTTCGTTCAGGGCCGCCACGTAGTCGGCGGGCCGGACGTTCTCGGGCTGGCGGGGGTCGTGCCCGTCCCGGCCGGCCAGCACGCTCAGCATCAGCGCCGCGTCGGCCACCGTGCGGGTGATCGGCCCCAGGTGGTCGATGGTGAACTCGATCGGGAACGCGCCCGTGTACGGGACCAGGCCGTAGGTGGGCTTGTGCCCGACCGTGCCGCAGAACGCGCTCGGGATCCGGATCGACCCGCCCTGGTCGCCGCCCAGGGCCAGGTCGGCCTGGCCCGCGGCCACCAGCGCGGCGCTGCCGCTGGACGAGCCGCCCGCGGTCCGGGACGGGTCCCACGGGTTGCGCACCGGGCCGGTCGCCGAGGTGTGGCTGGCCCCGGAGAAGCACAGGTCCTCACACACCGCCTTGCCGGTGATGGTGGCCCCGGCGGCCAGCAGCCGGCTGACCACGGTCGCGTCCTGGCTGGGCACGAACCCTTCCAGGGTGCGGGAGCCGTTCATCATCGGCACCCCGGCCACCGCGGTGTTGTCCTTGATGGCCACGGTCCGGCCGGCCAGCGGGCCATCGTCCCGCTCCCGGATGTCGGTCCGCACGTACCAGGCCCCGAGCGGGTTGCCGGCGTCACCGGGCCGGGTCCAGGCCCGGTCCGCGGGCGGGACCGGGGCGCTGGCCGCGTACAGGTCCTCGACCGCGTCGTAGGACGCCAGCGCGCCCGCGACCACCAGCCCGAACGAGTCCAGGTCAGCGTCGGTCAGCTTCATTCCGTAGCCGCGGGCGATCGCGGCCAGCTGGTCCTTGCTCGGGGGGCGGACGGCCATGGCCAAGAGAGTTACCCTGATTCCAGATCGCGTCAACCCTTCGAGGAGCTGAGGTGCCCGGGCAACCTCGCACGCGCTGACACCAGGTCCCTGACCGTCACCGCGTGCTTAGCCGGAGTGTTCCCGGGCTCAAGCACGTCTGCTCGAAGGAAGTTCCGGCTGTGCCGTCCATTCGGCGATCTTCTTTTGCCCTTTCCTGCCTGGCCTACCTGAGCATCGCCGTGGCCGGCTCGGCGCTGGGGCTGCTGTGGCCTTCGATGCGGCTCACCTGGCACCAGCCGCTCAGCGCGCTCGGGGTGCTGCTGATCGTCGGGGTCACCGCGTCCGTGCTGGCCAGCCTGGGCGCCGGGCGGCTGCTGCCCCGGCTGGGGGCCGGGCCCATGGTGGCGGCGGGCGCCGTGCTGCCCACGGTGGCCCTGGCCGTGGAGGCCGCGGCCCCGTTCATCTGGGTCTTCGCCCTGGGCATGGTGGTGTTCGGGCTCGGCTTCGGGGCGCTGGACACCGCGCTCAACACCAACGCCGCGGCCCGGTTCGGGCCCCGGCAGATCAACTGGATGCACGCCAGCTACGGGCTCGGCGCCACCGTGGGCCCGCTGCTGGTCACCGCGCTGCGGCCGGCCGGCCTGGGCTGGCGGGGCACGTTCGGCGCGCTGGCCCTGCTCCAGGGCGGGGTGGCGGTGGTGCTCAGCCTGGCCTGGCGATCCTGGGGCCGGCCCGCTTCCCGGCCCGGGCCCTCGGAGTCCGCCGAGATCGCCCGGCCGGCCGCTCCCGGGGCCCGGACCCCGCTCCTGGCCGTGCTGGTGCCCGCGGCGTTCGCCGCCGTCGAATGCGGGATCGAGGCCGGCGCCGGGGTGTGGGGCTACGTGTACCTCACCGCGGGCCGGGGCCTGCCCCCGGACCTGGCCGGGGTGGCCGTGTCGGGCTACTGGGCCACGATGTTCGCGGGCCGGGCCGTGCTCGGCCCGGTGGCCGAGCGCGCCGGCGCCACGCGGGTGCTGACCGGGGGAGTGGCCGGCCTGATCGCGGGCGGGATCCTGCTCACCGCGCCCGCCCCGCCCGGGCTGCCCGCGGCCGCCCTGCCGCTGGCCGGCCTGGCCGTGCTCGGCCTGGCCGCGGCCCCGATCTTCCCGCTGCTCACCTTGACCACCGCCGAGCGGACCGGCCGGGCCGGCGCATCCTGGGTGGTCAGCGTCCAGGTGGCCGCCTCCGCGGCCGGCAACGCGGTCCTGCCCGCGGCCATGGGCCTGGTCATCGGCGCCCTGACCGCGGCCGCCCTGGGCCCGTCCCTGCTGGTCCTCAGCGTGGTGCTGCTCGGGCTCTACGCCTGGCTCACCACGGACCGGCCTGGTTAGCCAGGGACGCGACCTTTTAGCCATTACCGTGGACGCAGCGCAGCGATGACCACGCACGAAGGAGTGACCGCGCTGACCTGCTCCGACCAGCGCCCATCCCGGGCCACCCGGCAGCGGTGGTGGCCGGCCGCCGCGGCCGCCGCCGTGCTGTCCATCGTGGCCGCGTGCACCTCGGGCGGACCTCAGGGCCACTCGGGCGGGTCGCCCGCCCCGTCGGCCACCCAGGCCAGTCCGGCCACGTCAGCCCGGTCGGCCTCGCCCGCTCCGGCGGCCGCCGGGACCCGGGCTGACTGGCCCACCTACGACCGCACCGCTGACCGCGGTGGCAGGTCGGTCACCACCCCGGCCCCGGGCCGCGTGCGCAAGGCCTGGTCCGCGAAGGTCGACGGCGCGGTCTACGCGCAGCCGCTGATCGCGGGGCCGACCGTGATCATCGCCACCGAGAACGACACCGTGTACGCGCTGAACGCCGCCAACGGCGCGGTGCGCTGGTCGCGGCACCTGGCCACGCCGGTCCCGTCCGGCCTGCCGTGCGGCAACGTCGACCCGTCCGGGATCACCGGCACGCCCGCGGCCGACACCGCCGGCGGCCGGCTGTGGGTGGTCACGTTCACCGCGCGGCCGTCGTACCACCACACGCTGTGGGCCCTCAGCCTGGCCTCCGGGCGCACGGTGTCCCAGCGCCCGGTCGACCTGCCTGGGACTGACGCCAAGGCCCAGCAGCAGCGCGGTGCCCTGGCCCTGCTCGGGAGCAGGGTATACGTGCCGCTCGGCGGGCTGTACGGCGACTGCTCGGACTATAAGGGCCGAATGGTCGGGGCCCCGGTCTCCGGCCGCGGGCCGCTGGTCAGCTTCACCACCGACAACGAGCGCCAGGCCGGCATCTGGGCCCCGGCCGGCGAAGCCGTCCGCGACAACAGCCTGTACGTGGCCACCGGCAACGGCATGCCCTACGACCAGGTGGCCGATTCCGACAGCGTGCTGCGGCTGAGCCCCACCCTGGCCGTGCAGAGCCGGTTCACCCCCTCCAACTTCGAGTCCCTGTCCGCGGCTGACCAGGACCTCGGATCTACCGCGCCGGCGCTGCTGCCGGGCGGCCGGGTGTTCGAGGTCGGCAAGGAGGGCGTCGGCTACGTGCTCGACGGCTCCCGGCTGGGCGGCACCGGCGGCGAACTCGCCGCGGCCCGCGTCTGCGAAGGCGGCTTCGGCGGCGACGCCGTCGACGGCAGCACGGTGGTGTTCTCCTGCTACCGCAGCCTGCGGGCCGTACAGGTCACCGGGGGAGACGAGCCGCGGCTGGCCACGCGCTGGTCGGTGACCGGCGGCAATCCCGGCCCCCCGATCATCGCGGGCGGCGTGGTCTGGGACGTGGATCGCAACGGCACCCTGTCCGGTTACCGGCTGTCCGGCGGCCAGCGCGTGTTCAGCACCCGGGGCGCCGCCCCCATCACCAGCTTCCCCAGTCTGGCCGCCTCCGGTACCCGCCTGATCGTCCCGGCCGGCACCACGGTGGTCGCCTTCACCGGGATCTGACCCCGCACCAATCCGCGGGTGCGCCACAGCCTCTGGGCGGGAACGCCTGAATTTACTACGATAAAGGCACCCGCCGTGGTCCCGCATGGTGCTCGTCTGGCAGCGAGGGGCCCGCTATGACCGACTGGCTCGATGATGAACCCGGACCGGGGGACGCCGCCGCCGAACTGGGGGAGGTGCGGGGCCTGAACGCCATCGCCGCCCACCAGCTGGCCGACGGAGATTTCCGGGCCGCGTCGGAGGTGGCCGAGGCGGTGCTGGCCGAGATGGCGGGGCCGTGGCCGTCGCCCGGGCCCGCCGACGCCACCGCCTTCTTCCTCTGGCAGTTCGAACGACTGCGCGCCCTGACCTGCATCCTGTCGGCCGAGCTGACCCTGGGCCGCCGGGATGCGCTGATCGCCGCGTCCCGGCAGTTCGAGGCGGCCTGCCGCGACCTCGACCTGGGCGCCCTGGCCGCCGCGGCCGGCGGCGATCAGTCGTAGTGCCGCGCCCGCCCGGCCGCCAGCTGATCTAAGGGCCGCCCGGGGCCGGGGCCAGGAAGCGGCCGCCCATCAGCGTCACCGGGTTGTGCCAGCAGACGGCGCGGAGCCAGTCCGGCCCCAGGTCCAGGCGCTCCAGGCCGGCCAGCTGCTCCCGGTACGGGTACGGGATGCCCGGGAAGTCACTGCCGAGCAGGATCTTGCCGCCCAGCCCGAGGTCCCGGAGCCGGGGGCGGGCCGCGACCGGGAACGGGGCGAATTCCTCGAAGAAGCCGGTGAAGGCCATGGTGGTGTCCAGGTAGACCCGGTCGTACTGCTCGGCCAGGGCGAGGAAGTTCTCGTAGTCGGGCGCGCCCATGTGGGCGATGACCGCGGTCAGGGCGGGGAACCGGGCCAGCAGGGCGGCGAACGGCTCCGGGCCGGTGTGGGCCGTGGCCACCGGGGCGTGGCCCGCGTGCACCACGACCGGGTGGCCCGCCTCGGCCAGCAGGCCCCAGACCGGGTCCAGGGCCGGGTCGTCGGGCGGGAAGCCGCCGACCTGCAGGTGGATCTTGAAGATCGCGGCGCCGGCCTCGAGGGCGCGGCCGACGTAGTCCGCGACCCCCGGTTCCGGGTAGAAGGTGGCCGACGGGATGCAGCCCGGGGTCTGGCGGGCGAACTCCAGCGTCCAGTCGTTCAGGTCGGCGGCCATGGCCGGCCGGTGCGCGTAGGCCAGCGCGCTGAACATCCGCACCCCCATGACCCGCAGATGCGCGGCCCGCTGCTCGTCGGTCCACTTGTAGCGGATCGGCCAGGCCCGGCCGATCAGCGGGCCGGCCTCGTCGAAGTAGGCCCAGACCTTGCGCCGCAGCCGCGGCGGCAGGAAGTGCACGTGGATGTCGGCCAGCCCCGGCAACCCGAGCCCGGCCCAGAACGCCGGAACGCTGTCGTCCTCGGCCGGCGGCGATGGCTCGGCCGCGGGCGATGGCTCGGGTGGGGCCGAGGGTCCGGGAGGGGCCGAGGGCTCGGGTGCAGATACCACCCAGGCAGGATAAGGGCATGCGTGCGGCGTACATCGAGGGCTTCGGTGGCCCGGAAGTCATCCGCTACGGCGAACTGCCCGACCCGGAGCCCGGCCCCCACCGGCACTCGGTGCGCCCGCTCGAAGTGAGCGTGGGCGACGTTCTGCCTTTCTCCTCGGCGGCCCACGCCCATACGCTGACCGAACGGGGCGAGCTGCCGCGCCTGCCCGACCACACCGTCGGCCGCCTCGTCCTGCGCCCGGACCACTGACCCTCGCCCCCGCACGCTACGGAGCTGACCACCACGATGAGCGAAACGCCTGCCGGGACCGCCCCGGTCGACGGGATCGTCAACACCCGCAGCCCGCTGCCGCTGGCCGAGACCGTCGAGCGGCTGTCCCAGCTGATCGGCGCGGCCGGCGCGACCTTGTTCGGCGTGATCGATCAGAGCCGCGAGGCGGAGCAGGCCGGGCTGGCCCTGCGGCCGACCACGCTGCTGATCTTCGGTAACCCGGCCGCGGGCACGCCGGTCATGGCGGCGGCGCCGCTGGCCGCGCTGGACCTGCCGCTGAAGATCGTGGTCTGGCAGGACGACGCGGGCGCGGTGTGGATGACCCACCTGGACCCGGCCTGGCTGGTCGCCCGCTACGGGCTGGCCGGGGAACTGGCCGCTCCGCTGGGCGCGCCCGCCGCCCTGACCGCCCGGGTCGGCGATTGACCGAGCCCCCCGCCAACGAGCTGCACGCCGACTGCTCCCGGTGCGCGGGCCTGTGCTGCGTCGCTCCCGGCTTCACGGCCTCGGCCGAGTTCGCGATATCGAAGGCGCCGGGCCAGGCGTGCCCCAACCTGCGGAGCGACTTCCGCTGCGGGATCCATGACCGGCTCCGGCCGCTCGGGTTCTCCGGCTGCACCACCTTCGACTGCTTCGGCGCGGGCCAGCAGATCATCCAGGTGACGTTCGGCGGGCGCACCTGGCGCGATCACCCCGAGCTGGCCCAGGAACAGTTCGGCGCGTTCGCGGTCATGCGGCAGCTGCACGAGATGCGCTGGCATGTCACCCAGGCCCTCGCCCTCACCCGTGACCGGGACCAGCCCGGCGCGGCCGCCGTCACCGAGGCACTGACCCAGGCCGACCAGACGCTGCGGGCCCAGGCCGAATGGGCTCCCGCGGCCCTGGCCGCCCTGGACACCGACCCCCTCTGGGCCAGCGTCACCGCGGCCCTGCGCCAGGCCAGCCAGCTGATCCGCGGCCAGGTCCCGAAGGGCCGCGACCGGAACGGGGCCGACCTGATGGGCCGCCACCTGGCCGGGGTCGACCTGCGCCGGGCCAGCCTGCGCGGCGCCTACCTGATCGGCACCAACCTGGCCGGCGCCGATCTGCGGCTGGCCGACCTGGCCGGCGCCGACCTGCGCGGGGCCCAGCTGGCGGGGGCGGACCTGTCCACCAGCCTGTTCGTGACCCAGGCCCAGCTCGACACCGCGCGCGGCGACGCTAGGACGAAGCTGCCTCCGGGGCGCCAGCGTCCGGCGCACTGGGCGAACCCGAGCCGGGCGCCCCGGCCGGGCGGTGGTCGCTGATCCAGGCGTCGATCAGCTGCCACCAGTCGTAGAGCCACTTGACCTGGTCCTCGTGCCCGGCGTCGCGGGGCACCCGCTCGGCCGGGACCCGCCACCAGCGGGCCACCACGGTCTGGTTGATGGGCAGGTCCCGCCACACGTCGGCCACGGTGACCATCTCGTCCAGGCCCGCGTGGGCCACGAAGATCACGTCCGCGGCCGGGCAGGCCCGCAGCGCGGCCAGCACCCCGCCCTCCCGGGGCGGCAGCAGGTTCGGCATCTGCCGGGCCCGGGCGGCCAGGTCGCCGCGGCCGTGATCCTGCAGCCGCTGGATGCCGCGCCGCCAGCGGCCCGGGGTCCAGTTGCCGCCCTCGGGGAAGATGACCAGCGCGCCGTCGTCAGCCAGGCCGCCGGCCAGCCGCTCGATCTGCTCGGTGAAGATCTGCTGGCCGGCGTCCTGGTGCCGGATGAAGACGTTCGGCACCCGGTTGGCGATCACGTCCAGGATCGGGTCGAGCTGCAGCGAGGCCTTCATCACCACCCGGGGCCGCCGGTGGTACAGGCTGAGCAGGGTGTGCACCAGCAGGACGGAGTCGCCGGGTCCCGCGTGCCGGCTGAGCACGATGACCGGCCGGGTCAGCCGGGCCAGCCGCTCCTCCGGGCTGGCCTCCGGCTCCTCGATCACCATCCGCAGGCCGAACGTGCGCTCGGCCGCCCGGTACACGTGGTCCAGGAACCAGCCGATGGTGGCGTAGTTGCGGGCCTGGAACGGCTCGGTGCGCATCCGGCCGCCGAAACCGCTGGCCAGCCACAGGCCCAGGCACGCGAACAGGGCCGCGGTCTCGCTGGTCAGCCACACCACCGCGAACCACAGCAGCCGCAGCCCGCGCATCCGTCCCGGCCGGGACAGGTGGACCAGGCCCAGCACCGCCGCCACCACCGCCAGCGCCGGGAACAGCACCATCAGCGCGAGCGCGATGACGACGACGATGGGCGCCAGCACGAGGCGGCGGACCAGCCGGGGCGGCACCATGATCAGGCCCTTCAGCTCAGGGCGGCCAGATACTTCTGGGACGCGACATAGGCCCGCTCGATGTTCGCGTTCACGTCAGTCTTGTTGCGGTACCGCAGCTGTGACAAGTCCGGCGGCCGTTGGGTTGCCCCCGACGGCAGCACGTGCACGGTCACGTCGCCGGGCAGGTTGGCCATTTCCTCGTGGAACCGGTGCCGCCGGGCGATCTCGAACGCCACCAGCCCGACCTCCCACAGCCGCCGCGGCGGGGCCAGCGGCCGCTCGATCCGGCCCACCTGCAGCACGTAGACGGTGTCGGCGCCCAGCTTCATGGCCCGGCCGACCGGGATCGAATCGACCAGGCCGCCGTCGAAGTAGTGCTCGCCGTCGATCTCCGCAGGTGGCAGCAGGCCCGGCACCGCGCACGACGCCAGCACGGCCGGGGCCAGCGGCCCGCTGGTGAACCAGCGGGCGGTGGCGTGCTCGACGCTGGCCGCCACGCAGCTGAACGGCAGGATCAGGTCGCTGAAGTCCTTGGCGGGCAGCTCGTCGTCCAGCATCCGCAGCAGCGGCTCGATCTCGTGCAGATGGGTCCCGGACCGGGCCAGCCGGGTGGCCCGGCCCAGCAGCGTCCCGCTGAACGCCCGCTGCAGATGGGCCCCGGCCCACAGTTCGCCCAGCCGGGCCGCGGCGGTGTCCGGGCCGGCGGCCACGAACGCCCCGTTGATGGCCCCGACCGACGTCCCCACGACCAGGTCCGGGCGGATCTGGGCCTCCTCAAGAGCCCGGAGCATGCCCACCTCGTGGGCCCCGAGCACCCCGCCGCCCCCGAGCACGAATGCTGTTGTCAAACCGGAAACCTCCCGGACGGTCTGATCACCCGGATCGCCGACTACTGGCCGGAGCCCTGCGAGCCGTCCGCTGGCCGTTCGTCACTGGCCGAGCGCTACTAGCTACCAGCGCAGCTGGGCGATGGTGTCGTAGTCGGCGGCCGAGTAGCTGACCAGGCCGTCGGACAGCGCGAAGACCCACTCGGCCACGCCCAGGGACAGGGCCAGCCGGCTACAGCGGGCGCAGAAGTGCGGGTCCTCCAGCCGGACCGAGTCGTCGGCCTCCAGCCGCACGTAGATGAGCTTGGCCCCCTGTAGCGTCTTCCAGCCGTTGCCGTCCCGGGCCAGCCCGATGGCCCGCTGCTCGGCGTGGGTCCGGCAGTTGTCGTGCACGCCGAACTCGGCCACCTTGCAGTAGCAGTGGTCCTCGCCCGGGTACGGCACGCCGTTGGTGCCCCAGGCCATCATGCTGCCGTCCTTGACCAGGACCGCGGCGTGCCGGGTCTTGGCCCGCGAGTCCTTGGCGAGCCCGGCGGCCCGTTCGACCATCTCTTCTGCCTCGTGGCTCTCGTGCCGCTTGAGCGGCCGCCACTCGGGCTCGCGCCCTGGCTCCACCTCAATCACCCCTTCCAGCGAAGACTAGTTCTACGCAATCGGACCTGGCTCCGCCAGTGAACTCGCGTGGCCTGGTTGGTTGAATTAATCACATGTCCACGAGCGAACATGGTGATCTGGTTCTTTCCGGAGTGGCGGATGAGGGGCTGGCCGCCTGGCTGGCCGGTGTCCGCGGGGCCGGCTCCCCGGCCAACCGGGCCCTGGGCGTGCACCGGCTGCGGGCCGGCGCGCGGCAGCGGGACCAGTCCCGGCCGCCTGGCCCGCAGCTGCCCTTCGTCCGCAACCTGGCCATCGGCGACCTGCCCGCCCGGCTGTACCGGCCGGCCCCGCAGCCGCGGCCGCTGGTCATCTACCTGCACGGCGGCGGGTTCGTGCTGGGCAGCCTGACCTCGCACGACGCCATCTGCCGCCAGCTGGCCCGCACGGCCGGCGTGACCGTGCTGGCGCTGGACTACCGGCTCGCGCCCGAGCATCCCGGGCCGGCCGCCGTCGACGACGCCTGCCTGGCCTTCGCCTCGGCCGCGGAGAACCTGGCCATGCTGGGCGGTGACCCGGAGTACGGGGTCGGGCTGGCCGGGGACAGCGCGGGCGGCGCGCTGGCCGTGCTGGCCGCCGTCCGGCTGCGCGACGCGGGCACGCCGGCCGGCCCGCTCCTGCTGGCCTACCCCAACGCGGACATGACCCTGTCCGAGCCGAGCGTCACCGGCGAGGGGCACGGCTGGGGCCTGGAAACCGACGACCTGCGCTGGTTCGTGGAGCAGTGGGTTCCCGACCCGGCCCGCCGCTCCGACCCCGCGGTCAGCCCGGTCCACGCGGACCTGAGCAACCTGCCGCCGGCCGTGGTCGCCACCGCCGGGCACGACCCGCTGCACGACGAGGGTGAGGCCCTGGCCCGGCAGCTGGCCGCGGGCGGCGCCGGCGTGCACTACCGGCCGCACCCCGGCCTGGTGCACGGCTTCGTGTCCCTGGGCCAGGTGTCACCGGCGGCCGCCCAGGCCACCGGGCAACTGTTCCTGGACTACGGCGAGCTGGTGCGCGGAACCAGGTCAGCGGCCGGCTGAACCCCCGGCCCGGTCTCCGGACGAGCCGCCGGCGATCTCGTAGGACCATATTTCGCTGTGGGTGCCGACCGGGGGCGGGGCGTCGCCGCCGCCCCGTTCCCGGGCCGATCGGTGCCCGTGCGCGAACGCGGGCGAGCGGACCCAGGCCTGGAACGAGTCCTCGTCCCGCCACCGGGTCACCACCAGCCAGGTGGTGCGCTCGTCGGCCGGCTTGAGCAGCTCGAACCCCTCGAAGCCATCCTGGTCGTCGACGGCCCCGGCCCGGGCCGCGAACCGGTGGGCCAGTTCGTCCCCGCTGTCGGCGGGCACGTCAATTGCGTTGATCTTCACCACGGTCATGTGCTCGATGATGCCAGGCCCGGGGCCAGCGCCCGGCCTGGCCCGCGGACCTGGGCCAGCCTCCCCCAGCCCAAGCCCGCGAATCCGGCTACCTGCCCAGCAGCGGCTTGCCCAGCGGCATGGCCGGCCCGCCGGTGGCCAGTGAAGCCGCGCCGAAGAACAGGTACACGCCGATCGCGGTGAACACCAGCACCGCGTAGCCGCCCGCCTTGAGCAGCCCGGTGGAACCCTGGTTAACGCCCAGGAATACCAGCAGCAGGGCCACGTCGACCACGACGAACAGAGCGGTGTACGCGACCGGTAGCCGCAGTGTGGCCAGCGTGAGCATGACGATCGTCACCAGCCAGGCGACCAGGAACAGCTCCTGGGTCGATTGGGCGGCGGCGGCGGTGATGCCGAACCAGTTGTGGGTGAGCCCCAGCACCAGAACCGCGTAACTGAACCAGAAACCGGCGAAGATGCCGAGCACGGCGGCCACCGCGTTCTGTCCGAGCGCCGCGGCCCAGATCGTGGAGATGATCAGGCCAACAGCGGTCGAGGCCAGGATTATCGGCAGGGAGGCGCCGGTCGCGGTGGCGGGGACCACCCCGACCAGCACCAGGCCCAGGGCGGTGGCGCCGGCAATGAAGACCGGTAGACCCAGCATGAGGGGATCGCCGAACATCGGGCCGATCGCGGCTTGTTCGGTCAGCTCCTGGGCTTCGGTGACCTCGACGGTGCCGGGCCGTCCTGATTCGTTGGCGCTTGAGTCCACAGCGGCCATTGCTGCTCCTTTGCTCGGAAAGGCTGATCGCCCCGCTGCGTACGCGGGCCTATGGCATCCGTACCTCCGCAATGACCTGCTTGTTTTCTCACTTTGAACCACGGTCGCCCGGCCCGGTCCGTTTTGTCCGGTCTTGCCCGGCCTGACCAGCATGATCATGAACTGGCGCGAGCGGGGAACGATGACGGTGTGGCCGACCAAGACCGGGTGCGGGCGGCGGCCGACCAGCTGTACGCCGCCGACCCCGCCGAGTTCACCGATCAGCGTGCTGACCTGGTCGCCCAGGCTCGTGCGGCCGGGGACAAGACCGCGGCCCGGGCCATCGGCGCGCTGCGCCGGCCGACCCGCGGCGCCTGGGTGGTCAACCGGCTGGCTCGGTCCGACCCGGCCGCGGTGGACCGGCTGACCGCACTCGGTGACGCCCTGCGCGCGGCCGAGAGCGCCCTGGACGGCGGCCGGCTGCGGGAACTGTCGCGGGACCGGCGGCAACTGCTGGCCGGGCTGACCCGGCAGGCCCTGGACGGGGCCGGCGTCGCCGACCCGCCGGACGCGCTCCAGCAGGAGGTGACCGGCACCCTGGGCGCGGCCCTGGCCGACCCGCGGGTGGCCGCCGACGTGGCCACCGCGCGGCTGGTCAGGTCGGTCCAGCCGGGTGGATTCGGTTTCGGTCAGGCCGGCGATGATCAAAATATCGAAGGTCTCGTGACGCGGTCCGAACCCGGCCCCCGTCCTCGGCGCGGCGGCGGGACGGGCCAGGCCCGCGCCAGGGCCAGCGAGAAACAGCGGCAGTCCGAGCGGGAACGAGCCGACCGTGAGCGGGCCGAGCGGGCCCGCGCCGAGCTCGAACGCCAGCGCCAGGCCATCGGTGAAGCCGAGCAGACCCTGGCCGAGGCCGACCGGGCCGTGGACGCCGCGCACGCGGCCGAATCCGGCCGGGAGAACACCGTCCGCAGCCTGGAGACCCAGCTGGAGGACGCCCAGGACGCGCTGGCCGACGCCAAACGGCGGTCCCGGGAGGCCCGCACCGCCCAGCGGCAGGCGAGCAAGGCGCTCGAGCGGCTCCGCGACCGCGCTAATCAGTTACCCGTAACCGCCGTGTATCGGGCAGGCTTGGATCATGGCAGACTCGCTGACCCTGATGGCGGTGCACGCGCACCCCGACGATGAATCCTCCAGCACCGGCGGCGTGCTGGCCACCTACTCGGCCGAAGGCATCCGCACCGTCGTGGTGACCTGCACCAACGGCGAGTTCGGCGATGCTCCGGGTGGGATCAAGCCGGGTCAGGACGGGCACGACGAAGCCACCGTGGCCCAGATCCGGCTGGCCGAGCTGCGGCAGGCGACCAAGCTGCTCGGCGTCACCGACCTGGAGCTGCTCGGTTACCACGACTCGGGCATGCCGGAGTGGGAGTACAGAAACCGCCCCGACGCCTTCTGCAACATCCCGCCCGCCGAGGTGACCGGCCGGATCAGCGCCCTGATCGAGCACTACCGGCCCCAGGTCGTCATCACCTACGACGACAAGGGCCTGTACCAGCACCCGGACCACGTGTACGCCAGCCAGATGACCCAGGCCGCGGTGGCCGCCACCGGCATCCCGGCCAAGCTGTACCTGTCCACCATCCGCGGCAGCAGCTGGGGCAAGCTCCGCGCCGCCCTGCGCGAGGCCGGCGTGGACGTGCCGGAGATGGAGCTCTCCGAGGAGCAGCTGGCCCAGGTGGCCGCGGCCGAGGCCGCCATCACCACCACGGTCGACATCCGCGCCGCGCTGCCCCGCAAGCGTGACGCCCTGATGTCCCACGCCAGCCAGATCGAGGACTCCTGGTTCGCCAAGCTGCCGCCCCAGCTGGCCGAGGAGACCTTCGGCTTCGAGGACTTCATGCGCGTCCGCGACACCACCGGCGCCCCGGTACCGGAGACCGACCTGTTCGCGGGCCTGCGCTAGCGGGAGGGGACGAAGCCCAGCCGCTTGTCGACCACGTTGGCCAGCGGCCGGCCCGCCTGCCAGCGGCGCAGCTGATCGAGGAACAAGCTGGTCAGTGCCTGGTCCCAGCCGCGGAAGTCCCCGGACATGTGCGGCGACACGATCACGTTGGGCACGTCCCACCACGGGGATTCGGGCGGCAGCGGCTCGCTGGCGAACACGTCCAGCGCGGCCCCGCCGATGGCCCCGGAACGCAGCGCGCCGAGCAGGGCGGGCTCGTCGACCAGCGCGCCGCGGCCCACGTTGATCAGCCAGGCCCCGGGGTCCATCCGGGCCAGCTCGGCCGGGCCGATCAGGCCGCGGGTGGCGCCGGTCAGCGGCAGGGCCGCGATGACGAAATCGGCCCCGGGCAGCAGCGCGGGCAGGTCGGCCAGGGCCGCGACCGGGCCCGCCACCGGATCGATCCGGGATCGGCGGGCCACGCACCGGGCCGACAGGCCGCAGTCGCTGAGCACGCGGGCGATGGCGCGCCCGATGCCGCCGGCCCCCAGAATGACCGCCCGGCCGCCCGCGAGCCGGCCGGTCTCCCGGTGCCGCCATTCCCGCCGGGCCTGCAGCCGGAGGGTGCCGGGCAGGTCCACCGTGATCGCCGACACTAGGGCCAGCGTGTATTCGGCCATGGCCTCGTCGAACACCCCGGCCGCGTTGGTGACCAGCACGTCGCTGTCGACCAGGCCGGGGAACAGCAGCCAGTCCACGCCCGCGGTGGGGGCGGCGATCCAGCGCAGCCGGTGGCTCCAGCCCCACCACTTCCGCACCCAGTCCACCTGGTCCCACAGGTAAACGATCTCCGCGTCGGCGGCCTCGGTGACCAGTTCCGGGCCCGCGGCGACGAACCGGATCCGGTACCCCGGCCACTGGCCCGGCAGGCCCGGGGGCGGCGCCCCGGCCGGCGCCCCCAGCACGGCCAGAACCGGGAGTGCGCCCTCCGGCTCAGCTGTCTCGTCCATGTCCTTCATCCTCCGCCCGCCCGGCCGCGGGAAACGGATGCCCCGGCCCGGGCCCGGGCCGGCCCGCACCAAGCCGCTGCTTCCGAGCGAATGCGGCTCATTCTGCAATCCGGAATCAAACACGAAGGTCGTGAAATTCGGCATCATGGGAGATAGTCGCCGGGGTACGGGCCATCTGGGAGGCCAATGATAGTGTCGCAGCCCACGCTGGAGTCGCTGCGCCGGTGGGATCCCGAGCAGATCGGGCCGTACACGCTGCTGGGCCGGCTGGGCGCCGGGGCCATGGGCCAGGTGTACCTAGGCCGCTCCACGGCCGGGCGGCTGGTGGCGGTCAAGACGATCAAGATCGACCTGGCCGAGGAGCCCGGTTTCCGGGACCGGTTCTCCCGTGAGGTCGCGGCGGCCCGGCGGGTCAGCGGCGTGTTCACCGCCGCGGTGGTCGCGGCCAACGCCGACGCCGACCTGCCCTGGCTGGCCACTGCCTACATCCCGGCGCCGTCCCTGACCAAGCTGGTCCGGGCCACCGGCCCGCTGCCGACCGAGAGCGTGCGCTGGCTGGCGGCCGGCTGCGCCGAGGCCCTGGAGTCCATCCACCTGGCGGGCCTGGTCCACCGCGACCTCAAGCCGTCCAACGTGCTGGTCGCCCCGGACGGTCCCCGCGTCATCGACTTCGGCGTGGCCCGGGCCGCCGAGCGGATCGCGCTGACCGTGACCCGCGGCGCGGTCGGCACCCCGGCCTACATGGCTCCCGAGCAGGCCCGTGACTCGCAGGCGGCCACGCTGGCCAGCGACGTGTACTCGCTCGGGGCCACCCTGCTCTACGCCGCCACCGGGCACCCGCCCTACCGGGGCGACACCGTGATGGATGTCCTGGTCAAGCTGGCCACCGAGGGCCCGGACCTGTCCGGGCTGCCGGACGAACTGCTCCCGCTCATCACCGCCTGCCTGGCCCAGAGCCCGCGGGACCGGCCCACCTCGGCCGCGCTGCTGGCCGGCCTGGGCTCGTTCGTGGAGAGCTCGGCCGGCCCCGCCGACGGCCACAGCTACCTGCCCGAATCGGCCATGAGCCTGATCGGGAGCTACGCCCGCAGCCCGCAGCCGGGGGTCATCGACACCAGCCCCGAGGACGAAAGCGTCGATGAGCTGACGTCGGCCTCGCACACCGCGCTGCCCGCCTCCTACGTGCCGGGCAGCCACCGCCGCCGCAAGCCGGGCCAGGAGACCAAGACCGCGCTGACCAAGAACGGGACGGCCCAGGCCGCGACGGCCCCGCCGGCCCGGACCGGGCGTGGCGCCAGCGATGGCCGGATGCGGATCGGCCTGATCGCGGGGGGCTGCGTGGCCGCCGCCGCGGGCCTGGTGGCCGCGGGCGTGTTCCTGGCGCCCTTGGTCGACCCGTCCAGTGGTGGCCAGGGCGGCCCGCCCCCGCTACCGCCCAGCGTGCCCCCCACCGGCATCAGTTCCGTCCCGAAGCTGGCTCTGGGCCAGAAGTTCGGCAGCCAGGTGACCGGCTTCGTCATCCACGGGATGGGCTTCGAACCGGGCACCCCGGTCAGCGTTTCGCTGGCCGGGCACGGTACCTCGTCCTGGCACCCCGAGGTCGATCCGGTCGGCACCTTCAACTACACCTTCGACGAAGCCCACCTGTTCTTTCACGGGAACATCCCGATCGGGAACTACGAGGTGGTGGTCACCGGGGCGGGCGGCCGCCGGGCCACGGCCAGGTTCCAGGTGTCCGCGCCGCCTCCCGGCAGGCCGCCACCGACCGGCACCCCGCCCCCGGGGGCGCCGCCCACCGGGCAGCCACCCGGCCAGAACGGCCAGCCGCGGAACAACGGCCAGCCGGCCGGCTGAGGCGGTTCAGGCCTGCTGGGTCCACCACAGGTCCTCCTGGCGCGAGCACCAGGCCGGGTCGTTCAGCCGCCCGAGGTCGCCGCGGGTGATGATCCCGTGCTCGATCAGGATGCGCACCACGACCTCGTCCGACAGCCGCATGTTGCCGCCGCTCAGCCCGCGCTCGGCGATCTTGCGCCGGATCACCTTGATGTGCTCGGCCACCCGGGACGACAGCCGGTCCCGGAACTCCGGGTCGGTGTCGAACCGCTCCAGCTCGTGATAGGCCCCGGTGACCTCCAGCGCGGCCCGGGCGATCTCCGGGGTCCGCGGCAGCGGGGTGGTGGCGGCCGGGTCCAGCAGCCAGGGGCGGCACCACATCAGCGCGACCAGGAAGATCTTGGTCATCGGGTCCAGGTAGAGCGGCAGCAGCGTGGTCTCGGTGTCGGGGCGGACCCGGCCGGAGTCGTCCTCTGCGCCGTCCCAGCTGGTGCTGCCGCTGATCGTCACCGCCACCGGCTGGCCCTCGTCCAGCATGGCCCGCGACCCGACCAGCGTGGTCCCGGTGCGCACGAACCAGCCGCCCACCGGCTCGCCGTCCTCTTCCATCCGGGGCAGCCGGATCCGGTAGCCGTCGCCCTCGGTGTAGAGCGCGTGGGTCCGGCTGATGTTGGCGATCCAGGCGCCGTCGGCCAGCACGCTGATCACCCCGGCCCGCCGGGACAGGCCCCGGCCGACGGCGATGGTCAGGTCGGCGTCCGCGCCCCGGCCGAAGATCAGCCGGCTGCCCTCGGCCACCTTCACGACCAGCCCGGACGGCGTCCTGACGTGCGCCGTCACCGAGGTGGCGGGCTGGATCGTCATCACGTGATCCCTCGGATCGGCGGCTGATGGGCACAGGTGCTGCCGTATGGAGTGTAGGACGCGGGCCCAGGCCCGGCTCATCCCCGATTTCGGGGATATGCCCGCGCGCGAAGACCGGGTTAGCTGGGGCCAGCCGAGGTGAGGGGCTGAGCACGGCGATCGGGGGGGATCAGCGCGCGCGCAGCCCCTCACCTCCGGCTTGTGGGCGGGGAACGGTGCCGAGCCAGGGCCCTCTTCCGCTTGAGGGGAGGGGAGGGGGCCCGCCCGCCGGGGCGCACCAGCGTCTGGCCGCGTCGTTTAACTGGGCCAACCCGGGAAATAGCGTGCCTGAGCCGCTCTGGCCCTGACCCCGGGAGATGCCGATGCCGCACAGCGCGCCCGTCGACGGCTTCTCCCTGGCCTATGACCGGTCCGGGACCGGTGAGCCGGTGGTCCTGCTGCACGGCTGGCCGGGCGACCGCACCGACTACCGGGTGCTCGGCCCCGCCCTGGCCCTGGGCTCCGGCTGCGACGTGGTCGTCCCCGACCTGCGCGGGTTCGGCCGGTCGGACAAGCACCGGGCCGACCCGGCCGAGCAGTACAGCCCGTCGGCTCAGGCCCGCAGCGTGGCCGGGCTGATCTATGAGCTGGACCTGGACCGGGTGCTGCTGGCCGGCTACGACGTGGGCAGCCGAATCGCGCAGGCGGTGGCCGCCGAGTACCCCGGCCTGGTCCGGGCCCTGGTGGTGGCGCCGCCGCTGCCGGGCACCGGCCGGCGGGTGCTGGAGCCGCGGGCCCAGCGGGAGTTCTGGTACCAGTCGTTCCACCAGCTGCCGCTGGCCGATGAGCTGATCGACGGCCAGCCCGATCAGGTCCGGGCCTACCTGGCCCACTTCTGGTCGCACTGGTCCGGCCCGGGCTTCGCCCTGGACCCGGCCTACCTGGACCACCTGGCCGCCGTGTACGGCGGGCCGGGCGCGTTCACCGCCTCGATCGCCTGGTACCGGGCGGGCTCGGGCGCGGTGGCCCGGTCGCTGGCCGAGCAGCCGCCCGCGCCCGCTGATCGCCTGGCCCTGCCGGTCACCGTGCTGTGGCCCGAGTTCGACCCGCTGTTCCCGCGGGCCTGGTCGGACCGGCTGGACGAGTTCTTCGCCGACGTCACCCTGCGCCCGGTGGACGGGGCGGGCCACTTCACCCCGCTGGAGGCCCCCACCGAGTTCGCGGTGGCCATCCACGACGCTCTGGTCACCACCAGAACTGTCCGTGACGAGTTATCGACGTTGCGCCGCTAGCGCCGGACGCGCTGGCATGCGAATCTGAAAATAAAGGCATGTGGAGGCCTCGTGGGCCGGGACATAGACGCGATCAAGATCACCGGCGAAGACCGGCGCCGGTATCGCGACAAGGTACGCCGTTCGCTGGACGTGTTCGCCCGCATGCTGCGCGAGCACCGGTTCGAGGGCGACCGGCCTCAGGTGGGCGTGGAGATCGAGCTCAACCTGGTCGACGGCGAGGGCGAGCCGTCCATGCAGAACGCCGACGTGCTCGACGCCATCGCCGACCCGGCCTGGGCCACCGAGCTCGGCCAGTTCAACCTGGAGATCAACGTGCCCCCGCGCGAGCTGGGCGGCAGCGCCGTGGCCGACCTGGAGCAGGAACTGCGCGGCAGCCTCAACAACGCCGACGAGAAGGCGGCCAAGGTCGGCAGCCGCCTGGTCATGGTCGGCATCCTGCCCACCCTGCGCGAAGACCACATGCACGAGGGCACGATCTCGGCCAACACCCGCTACCGGGTGCTGAACGAGCAGATCTTCGCGGCCCGCGGCGAGGACATGCGGATCGCCATCGACGGGCCCGAGCGGCTGCTGACCCACGCGGGCAGCATCACCCCCGAGGCGGCCTGCACCAGCGTCCAGCTGCACGTCCAGGTCAGCCCGGAGGACTTCGCCAGCTACTGGAACGCGGCCCAGGCCATCGCGGGCGTCCAGGTCGCACTGGCGGCCAACTCGCCGTACCTGTTCGGCCGGCAGCTGTGGGACGAGACCCGCATCACCCTGTTCGAGCAGGCCACCGACACCCGGCCCGACGAGCTCAAGCACCAGGGGGTGCGGCCCCGGGTGTGGTTCGGCGAACGGTGGATCACCTCGGTGTTCGACCTGTTCGAGGAGAACATCCGCTACTTCCCGGCCCTGCTCCCGGTGTGCGACGACGAGGACCCGGTGGTCGCGCTGGACCGGGGCGGCTGCCCCGGGCTGTCCGAGATGAGCCTGCACAACGGCACCGTGTACCGCTGGAACCGGCCGGTCTACGCGGTGTCGGACGGCCTGCCCCACCTGCGGGTCGAGAACCGGGTGCTGCCCGCCGGGCCGTCCGTGGCCGACGTGGTGGCCAACGCCGCTTTCTACTACGGCCTGCTGCGCGCGCTGGCCGAGGCCCAGCGCCCGATCTGGACCCAGCTCTCGTTCGCCACCGCCGAGGAGAACCTGCACGAGGCCGCCCGCCACGGCATGGACGCCCGGCTGTACTGGCCCGGGCTGGGCGAGGCCCCCGCCGCCGAACTGGTGCTGCGGCGGCTGCTGCCGATGGCCCGGGACGGGCTGGCCGCCTGGGGCGTCGCCACCGACCTGGCCGACCGGCTGCTCGAGATCGTCGAGCAGCGCTGCCTGACCGGCCAGACCGGCGCGGCCTGGCAGAAGGCCACCGTGGCCGCGCTCAGCAATCACGGCGCCGCCGACCGGGCCGAGGCCCTGCGCCTGATGACCCAGCGCTACATCGACCACATGCACACCAACGAGCCCGTCCACACCTGGCCCATCACGCACTGACCCGGATCAGCCGCCCACCAGCCGCAGGTACACGACCGGGCCGTCCCCGCGGAAGTAGCTGATCAGGCCGGACAGCCGGATCCGCTTCGGGTCGCCGGGCCCGCCGTGCGACACGGCCCACGGGTCGGCCGCGCGGCGCCCGGCGGCCAGCAGCACCGCGCAGTGCACGCCGGGGAAGGTGCCGAACACCGCGATGTCGCCGGGCTGGGTCCGGGTGAACCCGACCGCGGGCCGGTGCTCCAGCAGCGTGCCGGTCCACCCCTCGCCGTTGTAGTCACGGCCGTTGGGGTCGTCGATGCCGCTCCACCGGGCCATCAGCGTCACGAAGCCCGAGCAGTCGGTGATGATCGGCCGGTCGTCCCGGGCGGCCCCGACCGGGATCGGCCGGACCTGCTGGTAACGGAAGGCATCCCGGTGGGCCACGGCCCAGCGGCAGTTGGCCACCATGGCCCGCCGGAGCTCGCGGGCGGTCAGGAGTCCGGGTCGACCGGGACCGACCACGTGATCGGGTCCGGCCCGGTGCTGGTCTCGATCGCGACCCGGCAGTCCGCGCCCTCGACCGTGATGCTGACCTGGCTGGCCCCGGCGGCCCGCCCGTCCGGTCCCAGCGCCGCGGTCAGCAGGCCGATCAGTTCCTCCTGGGCCGCCGCGGTCAGCGCGGTGTCCACCGGGCCGCCGAAGCTGATGTCCGGGACCGGGGACAACCCCCCGACCAGGTCCATGATCTTCTGGCGCAGGCCGCGCTCGCCCGGACGCTGTTCCAGGCCGAAGATCGCGTCCCGCAGCATCCGCACGGTCTCGTCGAGCTCGGTGACCGTGGTCCCGATCTTGGTCCGGACGTCGCGCTCGGCCGTCTGGGACGCGGCGCTCTGCAGGGTCAGGCCGGCCGCGAAGATCCGCTGGATGACCTTGTCCCGCAGGTCGGCGGCGATCCGGTCCCGGTCGGCCAGCACGGTCAGCTCGCGCAGCCGGCTCTGCAACTGGGCGGTCCGGTCCTGCGACCGCTGGATGCTCTCCCGCAGCCCGTGCGTGGCCACCGACATCAGCGCGCCCAGCGACGCCCAGAAGATGGCCCGGCGCAGGATCACCCCGGCCGGGGCGGCCGTCGGCTCCAGCGACGAGATGATCTCCACCGCCACGATCGCCACCACGATGACGGCCGAGTCCAGCCTGCGCTGGAACAGCGCGGTCCACACCAGCGGTATCAGGATCACGATGCCGACCCCGCTGGTCGAGCCCGCGGCCAGCAGGAGGGCCAGCACCGAGCCCACGTACAGCAGCGGCACGATCACCGGTGTCCAGTGCGGGAGCCGGGGCCAGGGCAGCAGGAACGCCGCCGCCGTGGCCAGCAGCAGCAGCACGCTGGCCAGCACCGGCCCCCCCGAGCGGGGCCCGGGCGGCAGCGCCATGCTGACCTCGGCCAGGACCGCGACCGCGGCGAACGGCAGCACCCTGGGCCACAGGGACGGACCCTGGAACGGGACGCCCGTTCTGTCACCGGGAGCGGCCGACATCGCGGAAACCATCGCGGACTCAGCTCGGTATCCCATGGGCGTGATGCGTTGACCTGTCGTAGACGGCGCGCTGAAGCGGTTTGGCAATGACTGATGCGAGGGTAAATGTTAACGCTCGGTGAGATTTTACGCGGCCGGGCGGACGCTGCATAGCAGAAATGACCCGCAGTAGCCACGGCCATTGGGCCCGCACCTGGTCCCCAGCGTCTCGCGGCCGCGAACTCGTTTGCCGGCCAGCCGGCCGGGCAGGGCAGTAGCCGACCCCACGGCCGCAAGCAAGCTGGCCATCGCCGTTCCGCCCCTCCGGGAGCCAGCATGACCGACCCTGGTATACACCACCACCTCGAGATCAAAGAGGGCGAGGAGACGGTGGCCGCGGCCGACGTCACGATCCCGCCCGAGACCGATACCGCCCAGGCTTCGCTCCGGGCCGCCCCGGGCCACATCCTGCCCGGCCGGCGGGCCAGCCTGGTCGACGCGGTCATGGACCTGCCCGGCGTGCAGGACAGCGCGCGACTGGAGGCCGCGGTCCCGCTGGGCGACAGCGAGACCCTGGACCGCCTCCGGGAGCGCAGCCAGAACGCCACCACCCGGGCCGCGGGCGCCAGCGCCCTGCTCGACGCCGACATCTCCGGGCCCGCCCCCGGCCCGGCCGCTCCGGACCCCGAGCCGGGCTGACCCCGGCCACGGGCCCTCCTTACAGCAGGGCCAGTTTCTTCACCATCTTGTCCACCCGGTTGCGCGGCCCGATCACGCTGAACGCGGTGACGTTGAGGTCGTCCGGCTTGGTCCCGGCCAGTTCGGCCAGGTAGTCGTCGTAGACCCGATTGGTCTGGGCCGACGCCGGCATGTCGGCCACCAGCACGCCCTCCGACGCGGTGGCCCGGGCCCGCACGGCCGCGATCTCCTGCGGGGTGCCGCCCAGGATCGTGCACCCGGCCCAGGGCAGGCCCGGATGGACGTGCCCGGAACCGTCCGGGCCACCGGGCGCGATCAGCCCGCTGACCAGCGCGCCGGTGGCCGCGGCCACGCAGGCGACCGCATTGGCCATCCGCCCGGCCGGGACCGTGGTGTCGACCACGATGGCCCACTTGTACCGGGCGGCCCGGGTCGGCTCGCTGGTGACGATCTCGTCCGGTTCGTAGCCGAATCCCTGGGGCACGCCGGGGGCGTCAGACATCGAAGGCTCTTCCTTTCGTACGTCGATATGGCTGTACCCTAGGCAGGCATGCGGATCACTGGCAAACAAGCCGTACTTCGTACGGAAGAGACGCGGCTGACATGGATTTGGACGAACTAGATACGGCGATCCTGCGGGAACTGCAGGCGGACGCACGGCGGACCAACCGCGACATCGCCGCCGCGGTCGGGGTGTCGCCGACCACCGCGCTGGACCGCACCCGTGCCCTGCGCCAGCGCGGGGTGATCCGGGGTGCCCGGCTCGACGTGGACCTGGCTCAGCTCGGGCGGCCGGTGCAGGCGCTGATCGCGGTCCGCATCCGGCCCCCGTCCCGGACCAACATCGAGCGCTTCCGGGACTGGGTCAGCGGCCTGCCCGAGACCCTCGGCGTGTTCGTGGTCTCCGGCCACGAGGACTTTCTCATTCACGTGGCGGTGGGCGGCAACCAGGATCTGTACGCCTTCGTCATCGACCGGCTCACCCAGCGCCCGGAGGTGGCCGACGTCCGCACCAGCGTGGTCTACGAGCACATCCGCAATCAGCAGATCACCCCGGCCCGGGACGGCCGGCGGCGGCAGTGAGATCATCACGACCATGGCGACGGTGGGATTTATCGGCAGCGGAAGGATCGGCGGCACGCTGGCCCGGCTCAGCGTGGCCGCCGGGCACGCGGTGGTGCTGAGCAACTCCCGCGGCCCGGACACCCTCAAAGACCTGGTGGCCGAGCTGGGCCCGATGGCCCGGGCCCGCCCACCCGCCGACGCGGCCGAGGCCGGCGACCTGGTGGTGGTGGCCACCCCGCTGGCCGCTGTCCGCCACGTCCCGGTCCAGCCGGTGGTGGACAAGGCCGTACTCGACGCGAACAACTACTACGCCCAGCGCGACGGGCACGTCGCGGACCTGGACTCGGGCCAGGTCACCAGCAGCGAGCTGCTCCAGCGCCAGCTGCCCGGCGCCTCGGTGGTCAAGGTGTTCAACAACATCTACTACAAGCACCTGCTGCACCTGGGCCGGCCGTCCAGCGACCCGATTCGGTCCTACCTGCCCATCGCGGGCGACAACGCGCAGGCCATCTCGGCGGTGACCCAGTTCCTGGACTCGATCGGCTACGGCGCCGTGGACTACGGCCCGCTGGCCGAGAGCTGGCGGCAGCAGCCCGGCCAGCCGGTGTACGGCGTCCCGTACGGATCGTACGAGGACGAGCTGGGCCAGCCGGCCGGTGAGAGCACCATCCGGGTCGCGCTGGCCGCCGCCATCCGATGACCGGGCTGACCGCGGCCCTGGACCAGATCAGCCTGGCCGAACTGCGCCGCCGCGGCAGCCTGAAGTGGACCTTCGCGGGCCCGGAGGTGCTGGGCGCGTTCGTGGCCGAGATGGACTTCGGCACCGCCCCGGCCGTGGCCGACGCGCTGCGGGACGCCATGGCCCGGTACGCCTACGGCTACCTGACCCCGGCCGCGGCCAGTGAGATGTCGGCCGGTGTGGCCGCCTGGCTGGCCGGCCGGGGCTGGGCCGTGGACCCGGCCCGGATCAAGCCGCTGCCCGACGTGATCAAGGGCCTCGAAGCCGCCATCACCCTGTACTCGCGGCCCGGCTCGCCGGTCGTGCTGCCCACCCCGGCCTACATGCCGTTCCTGACCGTGCCGCCCGCGCTGGGGCGGCAGATCATCCAGGTCCCGATGGTCACCGACGGCGGCCGGCTGGTCCTGGACCTGGACGGGATCGCCGCCGCCTTCCGGGCCGGCGGCCACCTGCTGATCCTGTGCAACCCGTGCAACCCCGCGGGCCGCGTCTACACCGCGGGCGAACTGCGGGCCGTGGCCGCGGTGGTGGACGCCCACGGCGGCCGGGTGTTCGCCGACGAGATCCACGCCCCGCTGGTGTACGCCGGGCACCGGCACGTCCCGTACGCCTCGGTCTCTGACCCGGCCGCGGGTCACACCATCACCGCCCTCTCGGCGTCCAAGGGCTGGAACCTGCCCGGGCTCAAGTGCGCCCAGCTGATCCTGAGCAACGAGGCCGACGAGCCGGTCTGGGCCGAGTCCGCGGTGCTGTACGAGCGGGGCACGAGCACGCTCGGGGTGGTGGCCAACATCGCCGCCTTCGCCCACGGGCAGGACTGGCTGGCCGGGGTGCTCGGCTACCTGGACGGCAACCGCACGCTCCTGGCCGACCTGCTGGCCGAGCGGCTGCCCGCGGTCCGCTACCGGCTGCCCGAAGGCACCTACCTGGCCTGGCTGGACTGCCGCCCGCTGGGCCTGGGGGACAGCCCCGGCCGGTTCTTCCTGGACCGGGCCCGGGTGCTGGTCACCGACGGGCCGGCCTTCGGCGACGCCGGACGGGGCCACGTCCGCCTCAACTTCGCCACCCCCCGGCCCATCCTGACCCGGATCGTCGACCAGCTCGCCGCCGCCATGGAGTCGGCCACCAGGCCTTAGAAGCGGCCGGCCCGGGGCGCTGCTAGCTGGCCGCGAACAGGTGACGCCCGGGAGCGTCGGGCAGCCACTCCAGTTCCTTCTCGAAGTGCACGGTGGTGCCGTCACTGGTGTTGCGGGTCAGCCGCACGTTGTCCGCGACCGCGTCGATGATCTGCAGGCCCCGGCCGTGCTCGGCGGTGGGGGAGACCGGCGTCAGCGGCAGCGTGAACGGCTGGCCGCCGGGCTCGTGGCCCGGTTCGGGTGCCGGGCCGTCGCGGTGCGCGGTGTTGACCACCTCGATCACGCAGCGGCCGTTGCTGGCCATCGCCAGCACCTCGTACTCGTCGGCCGGGCCGGCGTGCTGGATCACGTTCGCGCAGGCCTCGCTCAGGGCCAGCGCGATGTCGGTGCGAGTGTCCGGGGTGACCCCCAGGGTCTCCAGGCAGCCGTCCAGGACCTGCCGGCTGACCGGGACGCTCGCCGCATCGCGCGGAAGGTACAGCACCATCTTGATTTCCACGAACGTCACCTCCGGCACGCCGGTGATCAAGCATGACTCACCGCATGTGCCCGGAGGTGCGGCTCCCTAACGTGAGCCACACCGCACTGTACTTACCGTCACCACCTCTCCGCCGTACTGTGACCGCGGTTCCCGGCCAGGATCAGCCGGACCGGGAGGGCAACTGCTGCAGCGCCCAGGTGTTGCCGTCCGGGTCGGCGAACGTCACGAACGAACCCCAGTCCTGCACGTCGATCTCGCTGGACTGGACGCCGCGCTCGATCAGCTGCTTGCGGGCGGCGGCCACGTCCTCGACCACGACCTGCAGGTTGCGCAGGGACCCGGGCTCGGAGTCGATCAGCCCGGCGCCGATCGCGATCGAGCACGCTGACCCGGGCGGCGTCAGCTGGACGAACCGCAGCCGCTCGTTGACCTGCTCGTCGTAGTCCGCGTTGAACCCGACCTGATCCACGTAGAAGGACTTGGCCCGGTCCACATCGGAAACTGGTACGAACACCAGTTCAATTTTCCACTCCATGACCGCACCATAATCGAACCCACTGACAATTCCGGCCGGCC
>DASXMW010000083.1:0-10111 GCA_036495425.1 Streptosporangiaceae bacterium
ACGCGGTCCGGGACGCCGACGTGGTGGCGACCATGGTCCCGGACTCGCCCGACGTCCGGGCCGTGCTGACCGGCGACGAGGGCGTGTTCGCCCACGCCCCCGAGCACGCGCTGATCATCGACTTCTCCACCATCCGGCCTGATGTCGCTGCCGAGCTGGCGCAGGCCGGCCACGAGCGGGGCTTCCGGGTCCTCGACGCGCCGGTCTCCGGCGGCGAGGCGGGTGCGGTCGAGGGCACGCTTTCGATCATGGTGGGCGGGGCTGAGGAGGACTTCGCCGCGGCCCGGCCGGTGTTCGACGCGGTCGGCCGGACGATCGTGCACGTGGGCTCGGCCGGTTCGGGGCAGACGGTCAAGGCGGCCAACCAGCTGATGGTGGCCGGGCACCTCGGGCTGCTGGCCGAGGCCATCACGTTCCTCGAGGCCTACGGGGTCGACACCGAGGCCGCCCTGCGGGTGCTGGGCGGTGGCCTGGCCGGCAGCACGGTGCTGCAGCGCAAGGGGCCCGCCATGCTCGCCCGCGACTTCACCCCCGGCTTCCGCATCGCCCTGCACGACAAGGACCTGGGCATCGTCACCGCCGCCGCCCGTGAGGCCGGGGTGGTGATCCCGCTGGGGGCGGTGGCGGCCCAGCTGGTCGCCTCGCTCAAGGCCCAGGGCGACGGCGCCCTCGACCACTCGGCCCTGCTCAAGCTCATCCAGCAGCTGTCCGGCCGTGACCAAGGACCGGCCGGCCGCGACCAAGGACAGGAGAACTGACGATGACCCGGATGACGGCCGCCGATGCCGCGGTGGCGATCCTGCGCCGCGAAGGCGTCAGCCACGCGTTCGGCCTGCCCGGCGCGGCCATCAACCCGTTCTACGCGGCCATGCGCCGCGACGGCGGGATCACCCACGTCCTGGCCCGGCACGTGGAGGGCGCCTCGCACATGGCCGAGGGCTACACCCGGGCCCGGGCCGGCAACATCGGGGTCTGCGTGGGCACCTCGGGGCCGGCCGGCACCGACATGATCACCGGCCTGTACTCGGCGTCGGCGGACTCGATCACGATCCTGGCCATCACCGGCCAGGCCCCGGTGGCCCGGCTGCACAAGGAGGACTTCCAGGCCGTCGACATCGCCGCCATCGCCGCGCCCGTGACCAAGCTGGCCATGACGGTCCGGGAGCCGGCTCAGGTGCCGGGCGCGTTCGCCCAGGCCTTCCATCTGATGCGGTCGGGCCGGCCCGGACCGGTGCTGATCGACCTGCCGTTCGACGTGCAGCTGGCCGAGATCGACTTCGACCCGGACACCTACCAGCCGCTGCCGGTGTACAAGCCGGCCGCGACCCGGGCCCAGATCGGCAAGGCCCTGGACCTGCTGGCCGCGGCCGAGCGCCCGCTGATCGTGGCCGGCGGCGGCGTGATCAACGCCGACGCGGCCGCCCTGCTGACCGAGTTCGCCGAGCTGACCGGCGTCCCGGTGATCCCGACCCTGATGGGCTGGGGCGCGATCCCGGACGACCACCCGCTGATGGCCGGGATGGCCGGCCTGCAGACCGCGCACCGGTACGGCAACGCGACCCTGCTGGCCTCGGACTTCGTGCTCGGCATCGGCAACCGCTGGGCCAACCGGCACACCGGCGGGCTGGACACCTACACCGCGGGCCGGACGTTCGTGCACATCGACATCGAGCCGACCCAGATCGGCCGGGTCTTCGCGCCCGACTACGGCATCGTCTCCGACGCCGGGCGGGCCCTGCGGCTGCTGGTCGCGGCGGCCCGGGAACGCCGGGACGCGGGCCAGCTGCCGGACCGGACCGCCTGGTCGGCGCAGTGCCAGCAGCGCCGGGCCACCATGCAGCGGCGCACCCACTTCGACGACGTGCCGATCAAGCCGCAGCGGGTCTTCGAGGAGATGAACCGGGCCTTCGGGCCCGAGGTCCGCTACGTGAGCACGATCGGGCTGTCCCAGATCGCCGCCGCCCAGTTCCTGCACGTCTATCAGCCGCGGCACTGGATCAACGCGGGCCAGGCCGGGCCGCTGGGCTGGACCGTGCCCGCCGCGCTCGGGGTGTGCGCGGCCGACCCGGACACTCCCGTGGTCGCGCTGTCGGGCGACTACGACTTCCAGTTCATGATGGAAGAGCTGGCGGTGGGGGCCCAGTTCCACCTGCCGTACCTGCACGTGCTGGTCAACAACGCCTACCTGGGCCTGATCCGGCAGTCGCAGCGGGCCTTCGACATGGACTACTGCGTCCAGCTGTCGTTCGACAACATCAACAGCCCGGAGACCGGCGGGTACGGGGTCGACCACGTGCGGGTGGCCGAGGGCCTGGGCTGCAAGGCGCTCCGGGTCACCACCCCGGGTGAGATCGGGCCCGCCCTGGACCGGGCCCGGAAGCTGATGGCCGAGTACCGGGTCCCGGTGCTGGTGGAGATCGTGCTGGAACGGGTGACCAACGTCTCGATGGGCACCGAGCTCGACAACGTGACCGAGTTCGAACAGCAGGCACTGTCGAGCGCCGACGCTCCCACCGCGGTCATGGCCATGCTGGACTAGGGACATGCGGATCGTGATCGCCCCCGACAAGTTCAAGGGATCGCTGCCCGCCGTCGAGGTGGCGGCGGCGATCGCCGCCGGGCTGCGCGGGACCGGGGCCGAGCTGGTCACGGTGCCGGTCGCCGACGGCGGCGACGGCACCGTGGACGCCGCGGTGGCGGCCGGTTTCGGCCGGGTGCCGGTCACCGCGGCCGGGCCCACCGGCGAGCCGGTGGCCACCAGTTACGCCCGCCGCGGCGGCCTGGCCCTGGTCGAGCTGGCCACCGTGTGCGGGCTGGAGCGGCTGCCCGGCGGGCGGCTGGCGCCGATGGACGCCTCCAGTTACGGCGTGGGCGAGGTCATGCGGGCCGCGCTGGCCGCCGGGGCCAGCGAGCTCGTGCTGGCCATCGGCGGGAGCGCCAGCACCGACGGCGGGGCCGGGATGCTGCAGGCGCTCGGGGCCCGGGTGCTCGACGGCCGCGGCCAGCCGCTCGGCCGGGGCGGGGGCGCGCTGCCCGAGGTGGCCAGCCTGGACCTGACCGGGCTGGTCCCGGAACTGGCTTCGGCCCGGGTCACGCTCGCGGCCGACGTCGGGAACCCGCTGACCGGCGCGGACGGCGCGGCCGCGGTGTTCGGGCCGCAGAAGGGCGCCGGCGCGGACCAGGTCGCGGCGCTGGACACCAGCCTGCGCCGGTGGGCGGCCCTGGTGAGCGAAGCCACCGGCCGCGACTGGTCGCAGGCCCCGGGGGCCGGGGCCGCGGGCGGGGTCGGGTTCGCGGCGCTGGCCGTGCTGGGCGCGGACCAGCGGTCCGGCATCGACATGATCCTGGACCTGACCGGGTTCGAGGCGGCCCTGGACGGCGCCGACCTGGTCATCACCGGGGAAGGCTCGCTGGACACCCAGAGCCTTTCCGGCAAGGCCCCGGTCGGGGTGGCCCGGGCCGCCGCCCGCCGCGGGGTCCCGGTCATCGCGGTGGCCGGGCGCAGCACGCTCACCCCGGAGCAGGCCCGCGAGGCCGGGATCAGCATGGTCCATCAGCTGACCGACCTGGAGCCGGATCCGGCCCGCAGCATGGCCGGGGCGGCCGGGCTGCTGGAGCGGGTCGCCCGTGATCAACTGGCCGCATGGAGCACGACATGACGTTCGACCTGGTGGTGAAGGCGCGGCAGGCCGTGGTGGACGGCGCCCTGCGGCCGGCCGTGGTGGCCGTCCGTGACGGGCGCATCGCCGCCGTGGTGGATCCGGGGGCTGGCGATCTGGACGCGGCCGAGGTCGTCGAGCTGGCCGCCGACGAGGTGCTGCTGCCCGGGCTGGTCGACACCCACGTGCACGTGAACGAGCCGGGCCGGACCGAGTGGGAGGGGTTCGCCAGCGCCACCCGGGCCGCCGCGGCCGGCGGCGTGACCACGATCATCGACATGCCGCTGAACAGCGTCCCGCCCACCTGCGACGTGGCCGCGCTGGAGGTCAAGCAGAAGTCGGCTCGGGGGCGCGTCCACGTCGACACCGGATTCTGGGGCGGCGCCATCCCCGGCAACGCCGCCGAGCTGCGCCCGCTGCACGAGGCGGGGGTGTACGGCTTCAAGTGCTTCCTGCTGCCCAGCGGGGTGGACGAGTTCCCGCCGCTGGACGAGGCCGGGCTGGAACGGGCCCTGAACGAGATCGCCTCGTTCGGCGGCCTGCTGATCGTGCACGCCGAGGACGGCCACGAGATCACCGCGGCGCCGCCCGGGCGTGATTACCAGGGCTTCCTGCGTTCCCGGCCGCCCGCGGCCGAGCAGCGGGCCATCGGCACCCTGCTGGATCTGGCCGAGCGGACCGGGGCCCGGGTGCACGTGCTGCACCTGTCCAGCGCGGCCGCGCTGCCCGCGCTGACCGCCGCCCGCCAGCGCGGGGTCCGGGTCACCGCCGAGACCTGCCCGCACTACCTGAGCTTCGCCGCGGCCGAGATCCCGGCCGGGGCGACCCAGTTCAAGTGCTGCCCGCCGATCCGCGACGCCGCCAACCGCGACGCCCTGTGGCAGGGGCTGCGGGCCGGGCAGATCGACTGCGTGGTCTCGGACCACTCGCCCTGCACCGCCGAGCTCAAGCACCCGGACACCGGCGACTTCGCCACCGCCTGGGGCGGCATCGCCTCCCTCCAGCTCGGGCTGCCCGCGGTGTGGACGCAGGCCCGGTCCCGGGGGGTGCCGCTCACCGACGTCGTGACCTGGATGTCGACCCGGCCCGCCCGCCTGGCCGGGCTGGCCGGCAAGGGCGCGCTGGCCCCCGGCCGCGACGCCGACCTGTGCGTGTTCGCGCCCGAGGACAGCTTCGTGGTCGACGCGGCCGCGCTCCAGCACCGCAACCCGGTGTCGGCCTACCACGGGAAACGGCTGTCCGGCGTCGTGCGCCGCACCTGGCTGCGCGGCGTTCCCATCGAGGGCGAGCCCGCCGGCCGCCTGCTCAGCAGGACGGAATCATGACCGAAGACCTTAAGCAGCAGTGGGCCGACCTGGCCGCGCGGGACCTCGGCGGCAGCGTGGTCTACGCCAACGACGAGCTGTTCGCCGAGCGGGAGAACCTGATCAAGCCGGGCGACCCGGTGTTCCAGCCGCACACCTTCGGCCCCAAGGGCCAGATCATGGACGGCTGGGAGACCCGCCGCCGCCGCGAGCCGGGCAGCGACCACGCCATCGTCCGGCTCGGTGCGGCCGGTGTGGTCCGCCGGATCGTGGTCGACACCAGCTGGTTCACCGGTAACTACCCGCCCGAGGTGTCGGTCGAGGCCACCGGGGCCGAGGGCTACCCGGGGCCCGGCGAGCTGGCCGCGGCCGAGTGGACCACGCTGGTGCCGCGCAGCCCGGTCCGGGGCGACGACCGCAACGAGTTCGGCGTCAGCGCCGAACAGCGCTTCACCCACGTCCGGCTGACCATCTACCCGGACGGCGGCGTGGCCCGGCTGCGGGTCCTCGGCGAGCCGGTACCGGACCCGCGGCTGCTTCCGGGGGTGATCGACCTGGCCGCGCTGGAGAACGGCGCGCTGGTCACCGACTCAAGCAACAGCTTCTACACCTCGGCCGGCCAGCTGATCATGCCAGGGCTGGCCCGGGTCATGGGCGACGGGTGGGAGACCTCCCGGCGCCGCGACGACGGCCACGACTGGGTGGCGGTCCAGCTGGCCGCCGCCGGAGCGGTCGAGCTGATCGAGCTGGACACCTCGTGTTTCGTGGGCAACGCGCCCGGCTGGGCGGTGCTGCGCGGCGACGGCGGTGACCTGCTGCCGCGCACCGCGCTGCGGCCCGACACCCGGCACCGGTTCGCCGTCGAAGGCGGGCCCGTGGCCGAGCAGGTCCGGCTCGACGTCTTCCCCGACGGCGGCATGGCCCGGCTGCGGGTGTACGGGGCCCCCACCGCGGCCGCCCGCGAAGCCCTGGCCGGCCGGTTCCTGCACCTGCTGCCGCGAGCCCAGTTCGCGGCCATTCTCACCGCGGCCGGCGTGCCGCCCACCGAAGCGGCCGACCACGCCGCGGCCGGCGCCGGGCTCGCGGACCTGCCGCCGTCCCTGCGCGCGCGGTTCCGCGTCGCACCCAGCTAGCACCCGACCGGCCTCGACAGGAAAGGGTCAGCCATGGCCATCACGTTCGGCGACAACCAGTACGGCAAGGCCGAGGTTCGCCTGGTCCACGTCACCCGGGACGGCGACCGGCACCAGCTCAAGGACCTCAACGTGTCCAGCTCGCTGCGGGGCGACTTCGCCGCCGCCCACCTGGACGGCGACAACTCGCACGTGGTCGCCACCGACACCCAGAAGAACACCGTCTACGCCTTCGCCCAGCAGTACGGGGTGGGCCAGATCGAGGACTTCGGGCTGCGCCTGGGGCGCCACTTCGTAGACGACTTCGAGTGGGTCACCGGGGCTCAGGTCCGGATCGAGGAGTACGGCTGGGACCGCATCCAGGTCGACGGGGCCGACCACCCGCACGCCTTCTCCCGGGCCGGCGGCGGCGCCCGGACCACCGTGGTCACCATCGACGGGCCGCAGGCCTGGGTGGTGTCCGGCCTGACCGACCTGACCGTGCTGAAGTCGACCGGCTCGGAGTTCACCGGCTTCCCGCGCGACCGCTACACCTCGCTGCCCGAAGACCGCGACCGCATCCTGGCCACCGCGGTCACCGCCCGCTGGCGCTATATCGGCACCGACCTGGACTGGGACAAGAGCTACACCGACGTCCGGCGCATCCTGCTGGAGGCGTTCGCGGCCAAGCACAGCCTGGCCCTGCAGCAGACCCTCTACTACATGGGCGAGCAGGTGCTCGAAGCCCACCCGGAGGTGGCCGAGATCCGGATGTCGATGCCGAACAAGCACCACTTCCTGGTCGACCTGAGCCCGTTCGGGCTGCCCAACGACCGCGAGGTGTACTACGCCGCCGACCGGCCCTACGGCCTGATCGAGGGCACGGTCACCCGGGACGACGCCCCAGACGCTGGCCGCGCCTGGCAGGCCGTGCCCGGATTCTGAGCTGGTCAGGCGGAAACATGACCGAGCTATCGTCGGTAGCAGGACAGAACACACGGTCACAGGCCCGGGGAGGCGTGATGAACCCAGCGGTGATGGTCAACGGCCGGTCCCGCGACCTGGGCGAGGTCGGCGGCCACGTCACGCTGCTCGAATGGCTGCGGGCGGGCGGCTGGACCGGCACCAAGGAAGGCTGCGCCGAAGGCGAGTGCGGCGCCTGCGCGGTGCTGGTGGCCCGGGACGACGGCGCGGGCGGCACTCGCTGGGAGGCCATCAATTCCTGCCTGCCGCCCGCGGCCGCCTACGACCAGCAGGAAGTGGTCACGGCCGAGGGCCTGGGCCAGCCGGGCGACCTGCACCCGGTCCAGCAGGAGATGGCCCGGCGGGGCGGCTCCCAGTGCGGCTACTGCACCCCGGGCTTCATCTGCTCGATGGCCGCCGAGTACTACCGCCCCGACCGCCACCCCACCAGCCCCACATCTCCCACCAGTCCCAAAAACCCCACCAGCTCCACTTCCCCCGACAGCCCCAAGAACCCCACCGGCAACGACAGTCACAACGGGCACTCCAAGCCCAGCGACCACGACCACGAGCACGGGCCCAACGGGTTCGACCTGCACGCGCTCAGCGGCAACCTGTGCCGCTGCACCGGCTACCGGCCCATCCGGGACGCCGCCTTCGCGCTCGGCGCCCCCGACCCGGCCGACCCGCTGGCCGCCCGCCAGGCCGGACCGGCCCCGGCCGCCACCGCGACCAGCGTGCCCAGCGACCAGGGCCGCTACGTCCGCCCGGGCACCCTGGCCGAGGCCCTGGACCTGCTGGCCGAGCACCCGGACGCGCAACTGGTGGCCGGCTCGACCGACTGGGGGGTCGAGCTGAACATCCGGCACCGCCGGGCCGGCCTGAGCATCGGCATCGACCGCCTGCCCGAACTGCGCGAGTTCGCGGTGGGCCCGGACCACATCGACATCGGCGCCGCCCTGAGCCTGTCCGAGGCCGAATCCCGGTTGGCCGGCCGGGTGCCGCTGCTGGACGAGTTGTTCCCGCAGTTCGCGTCCAGGCTGATCCGCAACGGGGCCACGTTCGGCGGCAACCTGGGCACGGCCTCGCCGATCGGCGACACCCCGCCGGCGCTGCTGGCCCTGGACGCCTCACTGGTGCTGACCTCCGCCGCCGGGGACCGCGAGGTCCCCCTGGCCGAGTACTTCACCGGCTACCGGCAGAGCGTCCGGCGCCCCGGCGAGCTGATCCGGACCATCCGCATCCCGCGCCCGCTGGCCCCGGTCACCGGGTTCCACAAGATCGCCAAGCGCCGGTTCGACGACATCTCCAGCGTGGCCGTGGCCTACGCCCTCACGCTGGCCGACGACCACACCGTGGCCGCGGCCCGGATCGGCCTGGGCGGGGTGGCCGCCACCCCGCTGCGGGCCCGGGACGCCGAGCAGGTCCTGGCCGGGCAGCCGTGGACCCGCGCCACCGTGACCGAGGCGGCCGCGGCCCTGGCCCGGGCCGGCACCCCCATGAGCGACCACCGGGCCAGTTCGGAGTACCGGACCGCGATGCTGCGGACGTCGCTGCTGAAGTTCTTCGCCGAGCATTCGGACCAGCACGAGGAGGTGCTCAGATGAGCCAGGGATTCGGCCCGCTGGCCGACCGGCCGTTCCGGCCCGCGGTGGGCCTGGAAGTGTCCCACGAGAGTGCCGACCTGCACGTCACCGGCCAGGCCCTGTACACCCAGGACCTGGTGGGACGCACGTTCGGGGCGCTGCACGCCTGGCCGGTGGGGGCCCCGCACGCGCATGCCCGGGTGACCGGGCTGCGCACCGGGCGGGCCTACCAGGTGCCCGGCGTGGTCCGGGTGCTCACCGCGGCCGACGTGCCCGGCCTGAACGACGCGGGCGAGAAGCACGACGAGCCCCTGTTCCCCACCGAGGTCATGTACTACGGCCACGCGGTCTGCTGGGTACTGGGCGAGACCCTGGAGGCGGCCCGGCAGGGCGCGGCCGCGGTCGAAGCCGACTACGAGCCGCTGCCCGCCCTGATCAGCGTGCACGACGCGATCGCGGCCGGCAGCTTCCAGGGCACCCCGCGCACGGTCAGCCGCGGCGACGTGGCCGCCGGACTGGAGCGGGCCACCCGCCGGTTCTCCGGCCAGCTGGAGATCGGCGGCCAGGAGCACTTCTACCTGGAGACCCAGGCCGCGCTGGCCCTGGTCGACGAGAACGGGCAGATCTTCGTCCAGTCCAGCACCCAGCACCCGTCCGAGACCCAGGACATCGTGGCCCATGTGCTCGGGCTGTCCGCCCACCACGTCACCGTGCAGTGCCTGCGCATGGGGGGCGGGTTCGGCGGCAAGGAGTTCCAGCCGCACGGGCTGGCCGCGATCGCGGCCCTGGGCGCCACCCTCACCGGGCGGCCGGTGAGCCTGCGGCTGAACCGCAACCAGGACATCCAGATGACCGGCAAGCGGCACCCGTTCTTCGCCACCTGGGAGGTGGGCTTCGACCAGGAGTACCGGCTGAGCGCGCTGCGGGCCACGCTGACCAGCAACGGCGGCTGGAGCCTGGACCTGTCCGAGCCGGTACTGGCCCGGGCCCTGTGCCACATCGACAACGCCTACTGGATCCCGGACATCGAGGTGCACGGCCGGGTGGCCAAGACCAACCGGCCCTCCAACACCGCGTTCCGCGGCTTCGGCGGCCCCCAGGGCATGATCGTGATCGAGGACGTCCTGGGCCGGTGCGCCCCCCAGCTCGGCCTGGCCCCGGACGACCTGCGGCGCCGGAACTTCTACGCTCCCGGCCAGGCCACCCCCTACGGGCAGCCGGTCCGGCACGCCGAGCGGCTGGAAGACATCTGGTCCACGCTGTGCCAGCGCAGCGACTTGCATCCCCGCCAGGCCGAGGTGGCCGCCTTCAACAACTCCCACCCGGACACCAAGCGCGGGCTGGCCATCACCCCGGTCAAGTTCGGCATCTCGTTCAACCTGACCGCGTTCAACCAGGCCGGCGCGCTGGTGCACGTGTACAAGGACGGCTCGGTGCTGATCAACCACGGCGGCACCGAGATGGGCCAGGGCCTGCACACCAAGATG
>DASXMW010000084.1:0-16501 GCA_036495425.1 Streptosporangiaceae bacterium
CCCGGCCCGAGGGCACCGGGCTCGGCCTGTCACTGGCCCGGACCATGGCCGCGGCCGACGGCGGCCGGGTGGTCCTGGTCCGCCAGCGGCCACCGGTGTTCGCGGTGTTCCTGCCCCGCAACCCGCCCGCCTCCCGCCGGCGGCCGCCGCCGGCCCGCAGCGGCCCGGCCTAGGCTTGTTCCAGCTGGCCCGGGCCGCCCGGCCCATTTATTTCCCGTGACCGGCCAGCACCCCGCCGTACTCCGGTCCCCGCTCCGGTACCGGCCAGCTTGGCGCCGCACCTCAATGGGCCAGACCAGCCGCCCCGCGCGCAGGGCGCACCTCATTAGCGGTGCAAAGGTAACTTTGCTCCGGCCATCACCGGTGTGAAGTTACCTTTGCACCGGTTGGTCGCCGTACCGGCCATCCCCGAGCCGACGCGGGTTGGCCCTACGCGGTCACCGCCGTGGGCGCCCGCCGGTCGGTGATCGCGTGCCAGCCCAGGTAGATCACCGCGGTCAGCAGGAAGCCCACCTCGAAGGTGAGGTCGCCCGCCGCGCCCACGTGCTTGGGCACGACGCCGATGTACTCGGTCTGGTTCGAGAAGAAGATGATCGACACCACCACGCCGGTCAGCATGGCCACCGGCCCGGCCCAGTTCGTGTACCTCTTGTCGAACAGGAGCGGTTCCAGCTCGGCCACCGGCTGGCGGGCCCGCCGCACCCGGTCGCAGAACATCACGGCCAGCCAGGGCGCGATCCAGTAGGCGATGATCAGCAGGAAGTTGTTGTACTTGGTCGCCGCGTCGTGCAGTCCGGTCAGCGCGACCACGAAGCCGATCGCCCCGAACGCCAGGGCCACGATGGCCCGGCGCAGGGCCAGCGGCAGCTTGATGCCCAGGGCTACGAAGGACAGCGCGCCCGAGTAGATGTTGAGCACGTTGGCCGAGATGCCGCCCAGGCAGATAGCCAGCAGGGTCAGGTCGGCCAGCGGGGTGGCCATCAGCCCGGTGAACGCGCCGGTCGGGTTGTCGCCCAGGGCCGCGCCCGGGCTGACCACGGTGGCCGCGGCCGCACCCACGGTCTCCAGCAGCGTGCAGGACAGGAACAGGCCCAGGAACGCCCACCAGGCCACCGCGGTCTTGTTCACGGTCGGCTTCATGTAGCGGGTGTAGTCCGAGGCGTACGGGTTCCAGCCGACCGCGTAGCCGAACGAGGCGCCCAGGGTGATCAGGAACGCGCCCGGGATCGTCTTGTGCGGCGCGCCCGGGTGGGCCTTGGACAGCACCACCACCGACGCGATGATGAAGATGATGGTCAGGACCGGGAACGCGTACCGCTCGAACACGTGCACCAGGTTGTGGCCGAAGAAGGCCACGATCACCTGCAGCAGCACCACGATGACCAGGCACGCGGGCTTGGCCAGGTGGGTCAGCGTGTTGAGCGCGAACGTGGCGCTGACGCTGTTGACCGCGAACCAGCCGATCCCGGCCGTGATCGAGTTCAGCCCGGCCGGGAGCACGTTGCCCCAGTAGCCGAAGCCGAGCCGGCTCAGCACCATCTGTGGCACCCCGAACACCGGCCCCTGCTGGGACAGCAGGCCCTGGCTGATGCCACCGAGGGCGCTGCCGACCACGATGGCCAGGACCGTCTGCCAGAAGCTCAGCCCGAAGGCGGCCACGCCCAGCACGCCCACGAAGATCGTGGCGAACTCCATGTTGGGCGAGACCCAGGTCCAGAACAGCTGCAGCGGCGTGCCGTGCCGCTCGTGCAGCGGGATGAACTCCGCGCCCCCGGGCTCGACGGCCACGACGCGGGTGCCGTACTCGCCCTCCCGGACGACCGCGCCCTTCGGCACGTCCTCGGTCACCACGGGGGTGTCAGGGTCGTTGATGGCCACAGGATCCTCCGGCTCGCCGTAAATGCGCTGATCATAGGCTCTCGGGCGCGGAGAATCTGTATCAGGGAGGTTAAATTTGCGCATTGCGCCCGGTGTGCGGGCGGCCCTGCCCTGCTCATAAGCTACGCCCGTGACAGATCAGCTGGATGAGCGCCCTGCGGTCGGCATGATCGGCGCGGGCCAGCTGGCCCGGATGACCTGCGCGGCCGCGACCGAGCTGGCCATCGGGTTCCGCCTGCTGGCCGACTCGGCCGGCGACAGCGCCGCCCGGGTCTGGCCGCACGTCCAGGTGGGCGACTACCGGTCCCTGGACGACCTGCGCGCGTTCGCGGCCGGCTGCGACGTGGTGACGTTCGACCACGAGCACGTGCCCCCGGCCCACCTGGCCGCGCTGGAGGAGGCCGGGGTGGTGCTCCGGCCCGGCCCGGCCGCGCTCCGCTTCGCCCAGGACAAGCTGGCCATGCGCGAGACCCTGACCGAGCTCGGCGTGCCCTGCCCGCGCTACGAGCCCGTCCGCGACCTGGCCACGGTGGAGAAGTTCGCCGAGCAGGCCGGCTGGCCGGTGGTGCTCAAGGCCGTCAGCGGCGGCTACGACGGCAAGGGCGTCTGGATCTGCGGCTCGCCCGCCGAAGCCGCCGAGGTGCTGGACCTGGGCCTGCCCCTGCTGGCCGAGGAGCACGTGCCGTTCGTCCGCGAGCTGGCCGCGCTGGTGGCCCGGTCCCCGCACCGGCAGGGCGCCGCCTACCCGGTGGTGCAGACCGTGCAGCGCGACGGCGTCTGCCGCGAGGTGATCGCCCCCGCGCCCGGCCTGGCCGAAGGCCTGGTCGCCGAGGCCCAGGCCATGGCCCTGCGCATCGCCAGCGCGCTCAAGGTCACCGGCCTGCTGGCCGTGGAGCTGTTCGAGACCGCGGACGGCCTGCTGGTCAACGAGCTGGCCATGCGCCCGCACAACACCGGCCACTGGACCATGGACGGCGCCGTCACCTCGCAGTTCGAGCAGCACCTGCGGGCCGTGCTCGACCTGCCGCTGGGCCACCCGGGCATGACCGCCCCCTGCGCGGTCATGGCCAACCTGCTCGGCGGCACCGACCCCGACGTGTTCGACAAGTACGTGCACGTGATGGCGCTGGACCCGGGAGCCAAGGTGCACCTGTACGGCAAGGCCGTCCGCCCCGGCCGCAAGATCGGCCACGTCACCGTGCTCGGCGACGACCCCGAACAGCTGCGCGAGCGGGCCCGCCGGGCCGTGAGCTACCTGCGCTGGGGCCACGAGGACGGCGACTGATGGGCGCCGCGGCGCCGGCCGCCCCGCTGGTGGGCGTGGTCATGGGCAGCGACTCGGACTGGCCGGTGATGCGGGCCGCCGCCGATGCGCTGGCCGAGTTCGAGGTGACCTACGAGGCCGACGTGGTGTCGGCCCACCGGATGCCCCGGGAGATGGTCGACTACGGCGGCCGCGCCGCCGAGCGCGGCCTGCGGGTCATCATCGCCGGCGCGGGCGGCGCCGCCCACCTGCCCGGCATGCTGGCCGCGGTCACCCCGCTGCCGGTGATCGGGGTGCCGGTGCCGCTGAAGCACCTGGACGGGATGGACTCGCTGCTGTCGATCGTGCAGATGCCGGCCGGGGTGCCGGTGGCCACGGTGTCCATCGGCGGGGCCCGCAACGCCGGCCTGCTCGCGGTCCGCATCCTGGCCGCCGCCGACCCCGGCCTGCGCCAGCGGATGACCGACTTCCAGGGTCAGCTGGCCGCCACCGCCCGGGCCAAGGGTGAGGCCCTGCGGGCTCAGCGGTCCGCCGACGCCGACGGGGACTGAACCGGAGCCGGGGCCTGACGCCGCAGGCCGCCGAGGGCCTCGCCCAGCGCGGTCTCCAGGTAGCCGATCTCGCCGGTGGCCATCAGCAGGGTGGCCCCGCCCGCAACCGTGGTCAGGATCGCGGTCGCCGCGTCGTCCACGTCGGTGCCGGGGTCGATCTCCCCGGCCGCGATCAGGGCTCGCACCCCGTCGGCCAGGTACGCCTGCCAGCGCGCGTACAGCTCGGTGACCACGGTCCGGGTGGCCGGATCGGCCAGGCCGAGCTGGGACGTGAGGGCCGACAGCGGGCAGCCCGGACCCTGGGCCCGGTACTTCTCGATGACCCGGTCCCGCCAGCGCAGCCAGGCCGCCCAGCTGGTCAGGTCGCCCAGCATGGGCTGCTGGTCGTCCAGCACCTGCTCGGCCTCGTACCGGGCCACCGCCAGCAGCAGGTCGGACTTGCCGTCCGGGAAGTAGTGGAACAGCTGGCTCTTGCTGGTCGCCGTGGTCACGCGGATGTCGTCCAGGCTCACGTTGGCCGGGCCCCGGTCGCGCACCAGCGCGGCCGCGCCGGCCACGATGCGCTGCCGGGTGGCCGTCCCCTTGGGCGTCAGCACGCGCTCCATCTGGCTTACCGTACGCTCTCCTAGAGTGGACTTGACGGTCCATTGTATCTCGGGCATAGTGGACCGTATGGTCCAAACATCGGCTGGCCGTCTGGCCGGCAAGACCGCCCTGGTCACCGGGGCGACGAGCAACATCGGCCGGGCGGTCGCGCTGGTCTTCGCGGCCGAGGGCGCCCACGTGGTGGTGTCCGGCCGTAGTCCCGGCCGCGGCGCCGCCGTGGTCAAGGAGATCGAGGCGGCCGGCGGCCGCGCCCACTTCGTCCCCGCCGACCTGGACGGCAGCGCCGGCCGCAGCCGCGAGCTGGCCGAGCTGACCACCACCGTCCTCGGCGGGCGCATCGACATCCTGGTCAACAACGCCGGCATCTACCCCGGCGCCGACACCCCGGCCACCGACGAGGCCACCTTCGACCAGGTGTACGCGGTCAACGTCAAGGCCCCGTTCTTCCTGGTCGCCGCGGTGGCCCCGGCCATGGCCGCGGCGGGCGGCGGGGTCATCATCAACCTCGGCTCATGGATCGCCCGCCTCGGCATCCCGGTCGGCGCGCTGTACAGCTCGAGCAAGGGCGCGATGGAGACCCTGACCCGGGCCTGGGCCGCCGAGTTCGGGCCGTCCGGCGTGCGGGTCAACGCCGTCTCGCCCGGGGTCGTGCACGAGCCGGCCCCGGAGACGCTGCCGGGCGACACGATGATGCGGGGCACCCCGGCCGGGCGGCCCGGCACCCCCGACGCCATCGCCCACGCCGCCGTCTGGCTGGCCAGCGACGAGGCCGCCTTCGTACAGGGCTCAGTGATCGACGTCGACGGCGGCCGCACCGGCGTCGCCGTCCTGGCCGGCGCCGGCTGACCGCCCCCTACGGTCGGCCGAGGGCGCGGTACGTCCAGGACGCGGCCCGCCACCGGTCGGCGTCCAGGGCGTTGCGGCCGTCCACGATGTTGCGCCGGGCCACCGCCTTGCCCAGCTCCTCCGGGTCGGCCTCGCGGAACTCCTGCCACTCGGTCAGCAGCAGGGTCACGTCGGCGGCGGTCACCGCCTCGATGGCCGAGCCCGCGTAGCCCAGCTCCGGGTGGGCCCGGCGCGCGTGGCCGAGCGCGGCCGGGTCGTACACGGTCACCGCGGCCCCCAGCCCGTGGATGGTGGCCGCCACGTCCAGCGCGGGCGAGTCCCGGATGTCGTCCGAGTCGGGCTTGAACGCCACCCCCAGCACGCCCACGGTCCGGCCGGTGAACGACCCGCCCGCCAGCTCGCGGGCCAGGTCGACCGTGCGGGCCCGGCGGCGCAGGTTGATGTCGTCCACCTGGCGCAGGAAGGCCAGGGCCGGCTCGACCCCCAGCTCCTCGGCCCGGGCCATGAAGGCCCGGATGTCCTTGGGCAGGCAGCCGCCGCCGAAGCCGAGGCCGGGCCGCAGGGCCGCCGCCCCGATCCGCGGGTCGTGGCCCAGCGCCTCGGACAGCATGGTCACGTCGGCGTGCGCGGCCTCGCACACCTCGGCCATGGCGTTGATGAACGAGATCTTGGTGGCCAGGAAGGCGTTGGCCGCCACCTTGACCAGCTCGGCGGTGGGCAGGTCGGTGACCAGGAACGGGGCCCCGGCCCCGATCGGCTCGGCGTAGACCTCGCGCAGGACCCGCTCGGCCCGCCCCGGGGCCGCCCCAGCCGGGCCCACCCCGGCCACGATCCGGTCCGGCCGCAGGGTGTCCTGCACCGCGTGCCCCTCGCGCAGGAACTCCGGGTTCCAGGCCAGCTCGACGTCCTCGCCCGCCGGGGCCAGCCCGGTCAGCCGGGCCGCCAGCCCCTCGGCCGTGCCCACCGGCACGGTGGACTTGCCCACCACCAGGCAGGGCCGGTCCAGCAGCGGGCCCAGCGCGTCGACGCAGCCGTGCACCTGAGACAGGTCGGCCGCGTTGGAGCCCGCCTGCTGCGGCGTGCCTACACAGATGAAGTGCACATCACCGAAGGCGGCGGCGTCCGCGTACGAGGTGGTGAACGACAGCCGCCCCGACTTCAGCCCGGACTGCAGCAACGGCTCCAGGTCCGGCTCGTAGAACGGCAGCTCACCCCGGTTCAGCGCATCGACCCGCACCGGGTTCACGTCCACCCCGAGCACCTCGAACCCCAGCTCGGCCAGGCACGCCGCGTGCGCCGTCCCCAGGTAGCCGGCGCCGAGCACGGTGATGCGGTGCTGGGCGGCATTCTCTGTGGTCACGGCGTTCTCCTACCCGGATCAGTCGGCACGATCAGGAACATTAGCTCCGATTTTCCGGAGGCAGGTCGGGCCGGTGCTGTCGTTTCCCCCGATCTGAGCTGTTTTTTCCTGGCCAGGAGGGTAGCCCCTGTTCTCCGCGTGACCGCCAAGGAAGGAAGCCCGTATGTCCCAGTCCTCGGGGCCCTACGCTCCGCGAACCGCAGAACCGGCGGGTGAGCCGTCCACCACGGACGTGGCCCGCGATCAGGCCGCAGACGTCGGCCAGCACGCCCGGGCGGCTGGTGGCCAGGTCACCCAGACCGCCGCCGACCAGGCCCGGCAGGTCGTCACCGAGACCGGCCACCAGGCGCGTGACCTGCTCGGCGAGGCCCAAGGGCACGCCACCGGCCAGGCGTCCGCGCAGCAGCAGCGGGCCGCGCAGCAGTTGCACTCCGTGGCCGACGAACTGGGTCAGATGGCGGCCGGCAGCGGCCAGTCCGGGGTGGCCACCGAGTTCGCCCGTCAGGCCGCCGGCCGCGTCCACGGCGCAGCGTCCTGGCTGGAGCAACGCGAGCCCGCGGACCTGCTCGACGAGGTGCGCAGCTTCGCCCGCCGCCGGCCAGGCACCTTCCTGATCGGGGCCGCGGTGGCCGGGCTGGCCGCCGGGCGGCTGACCCGTGGCCTGAAGGACCGGGGCAACAGCGACCAGCCGAGCTCCGCACCGGATTACGGCCGCGGTACTGTGCCCGGCGTGCCCGCGGCCAGCCCGGTGGACCCGGCCTACCCGACGGAGACCTATCCGGCCGCCCCGGGCTACGTGACCGGCACTGAGCCGGTCGACCCCACCGCCCCGGCCTACCCGGCCGAGCCCGGCTACGGGGTGGGCACCGCTGGCTATCCGGTGGATCCCGCGTACCCGGCCGACCCGGTGATCTCGCCTGAGCCCGGGACGACGCCCGGCTACGAGGGGCCGAGATAAGCATGGCTCACCCAGGACCGGAATCAAATACCGTTCCCGGTGCGCCCAGCCCGGACCCCGCCAACGCCTCGGTCGGGGAACTGGTCGGTCACGTGGCCCAGGACCTGTCGACGCTCATGCGGCAGGAGCTTGACCTGGCCAAGGCCGAGGTCAAGCAGGAGGTCACCAAGACCGCCAAGGGCGCCGGGATGCTCGGCGGCGCCGGGTTCGCCGGCTACATGGTGGTGCTGTTCGCCTCCATCGCCCTGTGGTGGGGGCTGGCCAACCTCATGGACCAGGGCTGGGCCGCGCTGGTCGTCACCGGCGTCTGGGCCGTCATCGCCGCCGTGCTGTTCGTGATCGGCCGGAGCCGGCTTAAGCAGGTCAACCCGAAACCGGAGCAGACCGTCGAGACGGTCAAGGAGCTGCCGGACACGATCAAGGGAGCGGTGAGGAGCTGACATGACCAGTGACCCGGATCAGATCCGCGGCAGCATCGAGCAGACGCAAGCCAGTCTGAGTGCCGATGTCGACGCGCTGACCGACAAGGTGAGCCCGCCGCGGATCGTGGAGCGGCGGGTCCAGCAGACCCGTACCGCAGTGACCAGCTTGAAGGACAGGATCATGGGCTCTACATCGGACCACACCTCCAACCTGACCGGGACGGTGAGCGACTCCGCTTCCTCGGCCAGGGACACCGTGGCGGCCAAGGCGTCGTCAGCGACCGACGTGGCCAGCAACGCCCCCGGCCTGGCCCGGGAGCGGACCCGCGGCAACCCCCTGGCGGCCGGGCTGATCGCCTTCGGGGCGGGCTGGCTGCTGTCGTCGCTGCTGCCCGCGACCGAAACCGAGCAGCAGGTGGCCTCGCAGGTCAAGGACGTGGCCGCGGACAAGGGCCGTCCGGTCGTCCAGCAACTGCAGCAGGCCGGCCAGGAGGCCGCCCAGGACCTGCGTGAATCTGCGCAGCAGCGGGCCCAGTCGGTCAAGGAGACGGCGGCCGACGCCGCCTCGACGGTCAAGGACGAGGCCCAGTCGCAGTCTTCGGACGTGGCCGACCACGCCCAGGACGCCCGCGGCCGGGTCACCGACCAGGCCGGCCGCTAGCCGCCCCGCCCCGAGCCCCGGGCGGCCCGGTCAGACGCGGGCGACGCCCACGATGACCTGGCCGTCCCGGGGCGGCAGGTGCTCCGGGCCGTCCTGGTTCGGGTGCCACTCGCGGCTGTCCACCACTCCCGGCGGGACCAGGTCCAGGTCGCCGAAGAAGCTGGTGAAATCGGCCACCGAGTGGTTGTGGACCTGGATGCCGCCGGAGGAGTAGGCGCCGAAGCCGTTGTCGGCCGCGTCGCTGTCGCCGCGCCCGGCCGACAGCACCACGTAGCTGCCGGGGGCCAGCACCGCCGTGTACCGGGCCACCAGGTCCCGGGCCTCGTCGGCCGCGAAGAAGTGCAGCAGGAACCCCACCAGCAGGCACACCGGGGCCGACAGGTCGACCCCGGCCGCGACCGCGTCCAGGATCGGGCCCGGCTGCCGCACGTCCCCTTCGACCACGGTCACCCCGGGATTGCCGTGCGCGGCCAGCGCCCGCAGGTGGGCCAGCACGACCGGGTCGTTGTCGACGTAGGCCACCCGAGCGTCCGGGGCGACCTGCTGGGCGGTCCCGTGCGTGTTCGGCACCGTCGGCATGCCGCAGCCCAGGTCGACGAACTGGCCGATGCCGTGCTGGGCGGCCCAGGTCACGGCCCGGGCCAGGAATTGCCGGTTCTCCCGCGTCACCTCGACCGTGAGCGGGGCCGCCGTCATGAGCTTTTCGGCCACCTCCCGGTCGGCGGCGAAATTGTCCTTGCCGCCCAGCAGATAGTCGTAGACCCGGGCGATCGCGGGCGTCTGGGCGTCGAAGTCGGCCACCTCAGCATCGTAGCCACTTCCGGCCATTCACCCCGGGCCGAAGGGGCCGGGCGGCGCAGGCGGCACAATCGTGACCCCATCTGGGCCCTCGGCCCGGCCGTGGCCGCCCGCTACCTCCGCCACCACTCCACCCGCCCGCCCGCCGTCAGCCGGTGACGGTCACCCCGTCCGGCACGTTGCCCACGGTCACCGACGGGCCCGGCGTCCCGGTGGCCACGGCCACCGGCGTGACCGTGTTGGCGTTGGTGTTGACCACCCAGGCCGTGGTCCCGGACGGGTCGAAGCCGACCGCGTAGGCCCCGGAACCGGTGGGGATGAACGTCCCGGCCGTGCTGCCCGGCAGCGCGATCGGGGTGACCCCGCCCGCGCCGAAGTCGGCCACGTAGGCGACCGACCCGTCCGGGGCGATCTGCACGTACTGCGGGTCGGCCCCGGTGGCCACGGTCCCGGTCACGCTGGCGCTGGACGTGTCGATGACCGACACCGAGGACGAGCCGCCGTTGGTCACGTAGACGTGCCCGCTGTCCGGGGTCACGGCCACCCCGAACGGCGCCGCCCCGACCGTGATCGTGTGCGCGACCGTGCCGGTGGCCAGGCTGATGTCGGTGACCGTGCCGCTGCCCTGGTTGGCCACCCACAGCTGGCTGCCGTCGGGGCTGACCGCCAGCCGCTCGGGCTGGCTGCCCACGGTGACGGGACTGCCCGTGGTCAGCGTGGCCACGTCGATGGGCTGGACGGTGCCGTCGCCGAAGTTGGTCACCCAGACCGTCTTCCCGTCCGGGGTGGCGGCCACGTCGGCGGCCACGCTGCCGACCGGGATGGTCTTGATCACCGCGTTGGTGGTGGTGTCGATGACGGTGACGTCGTTGCTGTTGTTGTCGGCCACGAACAGGTCCCCGCCGGCCACGGTCATGCCGTCCGGTCCGCTGCCGACCGCGATCGGGGGCCCGGCCGTGCCGGTGCGGGTGTCGACCGGAGTCACCGTGTTGTCGCTGTAGTTGGACACGTACGCGGTCGGGATCGACTGGCCCGCGGCCGCCACCGTGACCAGCAGCGTCACCGCCGGGATGGCCGCGCCGTTGGCCGCGTGGGCGGCCAGCGTGACCTGGTAGTACCCGGTGGCCAGGCCGGCCGCGGCGGCCACCGTGACGCTGGCCGGCGCGGTGCCGCCGGCCGGGGCGCTGAGGGTGCCGCTGGCCGGGGTGACCGACAGCCCGGACGGGGCGGTGGCGGCCCAGGTCACCGCGGCCGGGCCGGTGCCCGCGGTGTTGTCGGCGGTCACCGACACCGAGGCCGACGACCCGGGGGAGAGCCGGACCTGGCCCGGGCTGGCGGTCAGGGCCGCGGCCGTGCTGGCCGGGAACGTGACCGGGCCGGCCCCGAACGACGGCGGGGCGTCGGCGGCGGCCGTGCCCCAGGTCTTGTCCGGGCTGCCGGTCAGGCCGAAGTCCAGTGTGTGCACCCGGCTGGGGTCGATCCAGGTGTGCTGGCTGGTGCGGCCGTCCACGGCCAGGTGGTTCACGTAGCCGCCGGTGCCGTGGGTGCTGACGGTCAGCGTCCCGTAGGCGCCGTGGATCACGGCCTGCGGGAACTGCGGCGTGCCCAGCACCAGCATGGGCACGCCCGGGGTCTGCGGGTACAGGCCGAGCGAGGCCCACACGTACCAGGAGCTCATCGCGCCCAGGTCGTCGTTGCCGGGCTCGCCGCCGGGGGTCAGCGCGTACAGCTGGCTCATGATCTGCCCGACCACCTGCTGGGTGCGCCAGGGCTCGCCGGTGCTGTCGTAGACCCAGGGGGTGTCGAAGGCGGGCTCGTTGCCCTGCCAGTGATACGGGAGGTTCGGACCCGCGTTGAGCTGGCTGAAGTAGTCGTCCAGCCGGGAGCTGGCGGCCTGGTCCCCGCCCAGGCCCTGGATCAGCCCGGCCAGGTTCTGCGGCACCATCCAGGTGTACTGGGCCGCGTTGCCCTCCTGGAACCCGTCCTGCCCGAACCCGGTGCTGGTGGGCACCGGCGGCCCGGACGGGAACGCGCCCGACGCGTCCCGGGGCTCGATGTAGCCGCCGTCGGCGGTGTCGAACAGGTTGGCCCAGTTCTGGGAGCGGTGCGTGAACATGCCGGCCGTGCCGCTCTGGTGCAGGTTCCCGGCCAGCCGGGAGATGGCGAAGTCGTCCAGCGCGTACTCGAGGGTCTCCGAGGCGCCGTTGGGCACCGGGCTGATCGAGTCGGAGGCCACGTTGGGCACGTAGCCCCTGGCGATGTAGGCGGCCGCGTTCGGGCGTTCGACGTACCAGCCCTGCCCCACCTGGCTGGTGCCGTTGGCCCCGGCCACCATGTCCGCCAGCGCGGCCGCGGTGTCGAAGCCGCGGGCCCCGAACGCGTAGCTGTCGGCCAGGATCGGGTCGGCCGCGTCGCCGTTCATGACCCCGGCCTCGCCGTTGGCCACCGGCCACTTGGGCAGCGCGCCCATCTGGGCGGCGTCGTTGAGCAGGGAGGTGGCCATGTCGGACGCGATCTTCGGGTCGATGGTGGCCAGCAGCGGCACCTCGGACCGGTAGATGTCCCAGCCCGAGTAGTTGGCGTACTGGGCGTGCCCGGCCGCGACCCGGTGGACCTTGTTGTCGAAGCCGATGTACTGCCCGCTGGCGTCGCTGAACAGGCTGGGCTCCAGCGAGGCGTGGTACAGGGCGGTGTAGAACTGGGCCTGGGCGGTGGGGCTCCCGCCGTGGATGGCGATCGTGCCCAGCTGCCGGTTCCAGGCCGCGGTGGCCTGGGCCGCGACCGTGCCCACGTTCCAGCTGTGCGCCTCGGCGTTCAGGTTGCCCAGCGCGCCCGCCGTGCTCACGTAGGACACCGCGACCTGCATGCCCACGTCCGGGTTCCTGGTCGTGTCGAAGGTCAGCCAGCCCCCGGCCACCACCCCCGAGCCCTGCTGACCGGTCTGGGTGCCGCCCTTGATATCGAAGGTCTTTTTGCGGGCGTCCTGGTGCCCTTTCTCGGTCACAGTGGTACTGCCCGGCGACCTGGTCACCTGGGCCGCGCTGGTACCGCCCCAGGTCCCGGAGGCGCTGAACGGCCGGTTGAACCGGGCCGCGAAGTACACCGTGTAGCTGTCGGGCTGGCCGCAGAAGTGGCCGCTGGTCACCGACCCGGTGACCTCCCGGTCCCCGGCCGCCTGGAAGGTCGCGGCCGACCCCCCGTTGGCGCTGTCGGCCACCTTGAACAGCAGCTGGGCCGAGCTGGTGGCCGGGTAGCCGAATTGGGCCACCCCGGTCCGGTCGGTCACGGCCAGCTGGGTCCGGATCCCGCCCGCGGTGACCGCGTAGGAGCCGGGGTGCGCGCTCTCGGTGCTGCGGGTGAACGGCGCCGTGGCCGAGGCCGGGTCGGCGGGCAGCGTGCCGGTGGCGGGCAGGATCGGGAAGTCACCGGCGACCGCGCAGCCGGGCCCGGACACGTGGGTCAGGCTGTACCCGGTGATGCTGGAGTCGCTGTCGCTGTACCCGCCGCCGTCCGGCCGGGACGGGGTGTCCGGGCTCCACTGGACCATGCCGAACGGCCGGTCCGCGCCCGGGAACGTGTCGACCTGGCCGACCACGTCGCCCCCGCTGCCGGTGCCGACCAGCGGGTCGACCAGGCCGGCCGGGTCGGTCACCGCGGCGGGCGCGGCCGGCGTCGCGGCGGCCTGAGCCATCGTCGGCGCTAGCGCGCTCGCGGCCAGGACAATTACCGCTACAGCGGGACAACGATGTCTCACCGGCACAAGCTAACACGGTCGCGCACAGTCCAACAGGCCCGAAGGCCACGCGGTCAGAAGCCGGGGAACACCACGCGCAGCTGGTCCAGCTCCACGCCCTGGGTCTGCACCGGGGCCGGGTCCTCCGGGGCCAGGCGGCCCGCCAGCAGCCGGGCGAACGCCTCCGCGGGCAGCCGGAGGATGGCGTCCCCGGCGGCCGGCTCCGGGCCGGCCTTGGCCAGGGCCACCCCATCCGGCGCGATGACCAGCTCGAAGAACCGTTCCGGGTGCTCGGTGGTCACGTGCACGCGGAGGTTCTCGCCGGTGGGCTTGCCGACCATGGCCACCAGCTCGGGCATGTTGTCCAGCACCAGCCCGGCGGCATCCCCGGCGATCGTGGCCCGCGGGTCCAGGGCGACCTCCACATCCCAGCTGTGCAGGGCGTGCTCGCCCAGCCGCATCCGGACCACGTCGGCCAGGCCGCGCTCGGTCCCGAAGATGTTCAGCTTCCAGTCGCGGCGCTGCTCCGGCGTGGTGGCGGCCAGCTGCTCGACCAGTTCGCCGTCCTCGGCCAGCCCGTCCCGGACCTGGTCCTGCGGGCTCTTGGCGTTCCAGACGTCCCAGATCTCCTGGAACTGCTCCTGGCCCGGCGACTCCAGTCCGTGCAGCCCGGCCGCCACCATCAGGCCGAAGATCTCCGCCCCGGAGCCCAGGTGCGACAGGACCTGGGCGATCGACCAGTCGGTGCAGTACGACGGTCCGCTAGCCGCCTCGCCGGTCAGCCGCCCGGCCGCGGCGACCAGCCGGTCGTGCGAGTCGCTCAGGGCGGACAGGGACACTTCGATCTGCTCGGCGCTCGTGGTCACGGGGTCTCCTTCGCGGTCCGGCCCAGGCGGGCGGAAAAACCCTACCGGCTCCCGCTCACCTGGCCGACGCCGCCCAGCAGCCACAGCCGGGATCCGTCGTCATCCGGGTCGGCGCCCTCGTCCGGGCGCCACTGGCTGACGTAGACCAGGCCCGGCTCGACCAGCCTGAACCCGTCGAACAGACGCTGGATGCCGGCCCGGGACCGGTAGTCGCCGCGGGCCGCCACCTTGTTCATGTACACGGTGTTGGCCGCCGCGGCCACGTCCGGCTTGGCCTCGCCGGTGGCGTGGCTCAGCACCAGGAAGCTGCCGGGTGCCAGCGCGTCCCGCAGGTGGGCCATGACCGCCCAGGGGTCGTCGGCGTCGTCCAGGAAGTGCAGCACCGACACCAGCAGCAGCCCGGTGGGCTGGCTGAAGTCGATCAGCAGCTGGGTCTCGGGCGCGGTCAGGATGTGCTCCGGCTCGCGCACGTCGGCCTCGATGACCGCGGTGTCCGGGTTGTTCTCCAGCAGCAGCCGGCTGTGCGCCACCGCGACCTCGTCCACGTCGGCGTACACCACCCGCGAGCCCGGGGCGGCCTCCTGGGCCACCTCGTGCACGTTGCGGCCGGTCGGGATGCCCGAGCCGATGTCCAGGAACTGCCGGATTCCCTGGCCGGCCAGGAACCGGACCGCGCGCCCCATGAAATCCCGGTTGGCCTGGGCCATGGCGCGGATGTTGGGCTCGATGGCGATCATCGCCCGGGCCGCGTCCTGGTCGGCGCGGAAGTTGTTGATGCCGCCCAGCCAGTAGTCATAGACCCGGGCGATGTTGGCCTTGGCGGTGTCGATCCCTGGTGGTATCCAGCCAGGTTCCACGGTCATGCGGGCTCCTGTTTCGCCGACCTCAACCGGTTCCCCCGGCGTCATCGTAACCATGCTGTTGCGCAAGCGCGCGTCTCCGCAGATGGTGCCACAGCCGGGCCACGGCCGGCCTGGGCCCGGCGCCCAGGGTGATGGCCCCGTTGCCCCGCAGCAGCAGGGCCTCGCCGTCCGGCAGCCGGTCCGCGGTCACCTCACCCAGGTCCGCGGCCGGCGTGATCAGCATGGCGTCCCCGGTCCGCGCCGACACGTGCCCAAACGCGGTGACCAGCCCAGCGCGGACAGCACCCGCCCCGCCTCGGCCACCTCGTCCGGCCGTGCTCGCTCCTCCGTCACCACGGCACGTCCCCTGTGATGGTCGCGGGTGTCCCGGTCACTTCGTCCCACTTTGTGGCTCCGGCATCTTCCCACCTGGCCACCTCCGGCCTAAACTGTATGCAGTTTACCCCAGGCCGTGCCGTCTCCAACGGAGGAGAGCCATGAACCGCGACGCCGAGACCCTCTTCGCCGACATCGACTCGTTCGACGTGGAGAGGTTCGTCCAGCACCTGACCGACGACGTCACCTTCCGGTTCGGCAACGCCGAGCCCATCCACGGCAAGGACGCCGTGCGGGCGGGCGTACTCGGCTTCTGGTCCACCATCGACGGCCTGACCCACCACCTGATCAAGGTGATCGAGTCCGGCGACACCATGGTGGCCAAGATCGACGTCGAGTACGTGCGCAAGGACGGCAAGCACGTGACCGTGCCCAACGCGGACATCCTCGAGTTCGACGGCGACCTGGTCCGCGACTGGCAGATCTACATCGACCTGGCCCCGGTGTTCGCCTGACCCGCTTTCGGCTGAACGGACGGAACGGACTCGCCTGATGATCACGCTGACCGACATCGCCTACGTTCGCTCCGGCGTGGCCGACCTGGCCGCCGCCACCCGGTTCGCCACCGAGATCGTGGGTCTCGAACTGGCCGAATCCACCGAATCCGGCGTCGCCCACCTGCGCGCCGACCAGCGCCACCACTGCCTGGCCCTGGTCGAGGGCCGCTCCGGGGTCATAGCATCCGGGTTCACCGTGGCCGGCCCGGACGAACTGGACGCCGCCGAGACCGAACTCGAGCGCAGCGGCATCACCGTCCGGCGCGGGTCCGCCGAGCAGGCCCGGTCCCGCCGGGTGCGCGAGTTCATCGGGTTCGACGACCCGTTCGGCAACCACCTCGAACTGGTCGTCCAGCAGGAGAACGTGGCCCGCCCGGTGGCGTTCAGCCGGACCGCCGGGATCACCGAGTTCGGGCACCTGTGCCTGGACGCCCCCGACGTGTACGACGCGCACCGGTTCTGGAGCACCCGGTTCAACGCCAAGGTGTCCGACTGGATCAGGGACAAGGCCTGCCTGCTCCGGATCGACCCGGTGCACCACAAGCTGGCCGTGTTCCAGGCCGACACCCCCGGCCTGTGCCACATGAACTTCCAGGTCGCCTCGATCGACGACTTGTTCCGCAACTGGCACTTCCTGCTCGACCACGACGTGCGGATCGAGATGGGCCCCGGCCGCCACCCGCAGTCGACCGCGATCTTCCTGTACGTCCTCGGGCCCGAGGGGTTCACCTACGAGTACTCGTTCGGCGTCCGCCGGATCGAGGACGACGCCTCCTGGGTGCCGCGGACGTTCGACCCGGACGAGCCAGGCTCGATCGACATG
>DASXMW010000085.1:0-12880 GCA_036495425.1 Streptosporangiaceae bacterium
GTGCCCGGGGTCGGTCAGGTCGGGCAGCACGGCGCCGGCGCCCGCCTGGCGCAGCTCGGCCGCGGTGGACCGGCCGCTGGCCACGGCCACGCTGGCCGCCCCGCCCATCCGGGCCGCGTCCACATCCCGGACCGAGTCGGCGATGTACACGGAGTCGTCGTCAGCGGGATTGACCTGGTACTTCTCGGCCGCGCGGGCCCGGGCCACCCGGACCAGGGCGCCCTTGGGGTAGGGCTCGGAGCCGAAGCCACCGACGCTGAAATCGAAGAACTGCTCGAGGCCGAAGGTACGCAGCTTGAGCAGGGCGTTCGGCTTGCTGGTCCCGGTCAGCACGGTCTGCACCACGCCGTCCAGCCGGGCCACCGCCTCCAGCGCCTCGTGCGCACCCGGCATGGCCTGGCCCTTGATGGTGAGCTCGTCCCGGCGGGTGGCCATGGCCGTGGCCAGTTCGGAGCCGAACGGGGCCAGCAGTTGCTCGGACGACCCGAGATCGCTGACGTCGACTCCGTTCAGGGCCAGCGCCTCGAAAAAGATCTCCGACTCGGACCGGCCCGCCATCTGCGGCAACTGGATCAGCCGCCGCCCCGTCACCGTCCGGAAGGCCTCCGCGTACGCGTCCCGCGTCACGCGGGTCACATCGACCAGCGTCAGATCGATGTTCCACAGGACCAGCCGGTAAATGTGGCGCCTCCGTCGGGGTCGGGGTCGAGCGCGCCGGGGCAGGGGCGCACTTGTGGATTCTACGGACTGGTAGCCCCGGCCGGGGGGCCGAATGGGGGTGCGGGCCGGCTGGGCTCCGCTGGGTGGGCCCGGGGCTGGGCTGGTACGCCCAGCCCCGGGCCAGCCCGGTCAGCCCGGTCAGCCCATGTGGGGGTAGCGGTAGTCGGCCGGGGGCGCGAAGAGCTCCTTGATGGCCCGGGGGCTGGCCCAGCGGACCAGGTTGAGCAGGGAGCCCGCCTTATCGTTGGTGCCGCTGGCCCGGGCGCCGCCGAAGGGCTGCTGGCCGACGATGGCCCCGGTGGGCTTGTCGTTGATGTAGAAGTTGCCGGCCGAGAAGCGCAGCACCTCGGACGCGTGGGCGATGGCGGCGCGGTCCTGGGCCAGGACGGCGCCGGTCAGGGCGTAGGGGGCGACGTCGGCGGCCTGGGCCAGCATGTCCTCCCAGGCCTCGTCCGGGTAGGGATGCACGGCCAGGATGGGGCCGAAGTACTCGGTGGTGAACGCCTCGTCGGCCGGGTCCGAGCACTCCAGCACGGTCGGCGAGGTGAACCAGCCCTCGTGGTCGTCGGTGCGGCCGCCGGTCAGAATGCGCACGCCGGCCCGGGTGCGGGCCCGCTCGAAGGCGGCGGCGTGCTTGGCCAGGGCGCGCTCGTCGATCACCGCGCCCATGAACAGCGACAGGTCCGAGGACACGTCCCCCATGGTCAGCGACTCGACCTGGTCGACGAAGTCGTCGCGGTGGCGCTCCCACAGCGACCGGGGCACGTAGGCCCGCGAGGACGCCGAGCACTTCTGGCCCTGGTACTCATACGATCCGCGGATCAGGGTCGGGGCCAGGATCGCCTCGTCGGCCGAGGGGTGCACGACCACGAAGTCCTTGCCGCCGGTCTCGCCGACCAGGCGCGGGTAACCCCGGTAACCGGTGATGTGCTCGCCGACCGTGCGCCACAGGTGCTGGAACGTCGCGGTCGAGCCGGTGAAGTGGATCCCGGCCAGGTCCCGGTGCGGCAGGGCCACCCGGGACACGGCCTGGCCGTCGCCGGTGACCATGTTGATCACGCCCGGCGGCAGGCCCGCCGCCTCCAGCAGCCGCATGGTGTAGTGCGCGGACAGCTGCTGGGTCGGGGACGGCTTCCACACCACCACGTTGCCCATCAGCGCGGGCGCGGTGGGCAGGTTGCCCGCGATCGAGGTGAAGTTGAACGGGGTGATGGCGAGCACGAAGCCTTCGAGCGGCCGGTACTCCATGCGGTTCCAGGCGCCCGGGGCCGACCGGGGCTGCTCGGCCAGGATCTGCCGCGCGTAGCTCACGTTGAACCGGAAGAAGTCGATCAGCTCGCAGGCGGCGTCGATCTCGGCCTGGTAGGGCGACTTGCTCTGGCCCAGCACGGTGGCGGCGTTGATGGTGGCCCGCCACGGGCCGGCCAGCAGGTCAGCCGCCTTGAGGAAGATGGCGGCCCGGTCGTCGAAGGACAGTTCCCGCCAGGCCGGGGCGGCGGCCAGCGCAGCGTCGACGGCCGCCGACACGTCGGCGTCGGTGGCGTTGCCCAGCTGGCCCAGCACGTGCCGGAAGTTGTGCGGCTGGACCACGTCGATGCGGTCGCCCCCGCCCATCCGGGTCTGGCCGCCGATGGTCATGGACAGCTCGGCCCGCTCGCCCGCGAGCTGCTTGATCTTGGTCTCCAGCGCGGATCGCTCGTGGCTCCCCGGCTGGTACTGCCGCACCGGTTCGTTCACCGGCCACGGCACATTGCTGATGGCGTCCACTACGGTCGCCCTCCCTGCTCGGTTCGGATGCTGGGAGGCTACCGCCGGCTCGTTACCGGAGGAAGTACAGCTCCTGGGTGGCGTACCACTGGAGCTCGTGGCCTTCGGCGCTGTCCACGGTGAAGCGGGCGTCGTCGTCGCCGTCGTCGGCCGCGTCCAGGGCGGCCACGGCGGCCCGCACGTCATCGGCGGCGTCGGCGGAGTCGATGTGACCGGCGGCCAGGTGGGCCAGGGGGATGGCGCTGAGCACCTGGACCGCGGCCGGGTGGCCGCTGGCCTTGCCCAGGTCGTCTTCGGCCACCTCGACGGCCAGCACGACCCGGCGCGGAGGCGCGTCCGGCTGGCCGGCCAGCCGCCGCAGCGAGGCCCGGGCCGCCTCCAGCAGCGCCGTGTACTCGAGTTCTTCCAGGTCGCCGCTGGCGTACCACTCGCGCAGGGCGGGCGTGACGGCGAAGGCCGGCTGCGGGGCCGGGCCGAGCTCACCGGCTTCCAGGGCGGCGGCCAGCCCCGGCAGGGTCGACGGCAGATATACGCGCATGGGCTTCCCTCTGATCAGGCTGATCAGAGTGTGCCAGGTCGGAGGGGGCCCGGTCGGGGATTAGTCCGCACCGTGACCCTCGCCGTCGCCGGGACCCCCGGTCCCGCGGCGGGGAGAGCCGCCGAGCGCGGTGACCACGGCGGTGATGGCGTCCTCCAGCGGCACGTGTTCCCAGAGCCGGACCACCCGCCAGCCCGCCCCGGCCAGCGCGGCGTCGGCGGCCCGGTCGCGTTCGACGTTGCGGAGCAGCTTGGGGTTCCAGTAGCCCTGGTTGACCGCGGGCTTCGACCCGTGCTGGGGGCAGGCGTGCCAGAAGCACCCGTCCACGAACACCGCCACCTTGCGGCCGGTGAACGCGATGTCGGGCCGGACCCGGCGATCGGGCAGGTCGAGCCGGTGGTCCTTGCGGAACCGGTAGCCCATCCGGTGCAGGGACCGCCGCAGGGCCAGTTCCGGTTTGGTGTCGGTACGCCGGATGGCGCGCATGTTGGCCGAACGGCCGGGACTGGAGGCCGCCGGGTAGGCCGGGGCCTTCGGGGGCTCAGCGGCGGGGGACGCCATGGCAGCCAAGGCTAGACCGCCCGGGCCGGGGCCGGGAGGTCACCACGAGACCTTCGATATAAGTGATCAGATGCTCAGTAGCGTGGCCACCCGTTCGGTGGTGACGGCCGGGTCGGAGTGGTGCACGCCGGTCATGCCACAGGCCTCGGCGGCGGCGATGTTGGCCTCGACGTCGTCCACGAACACGCAGGCGGCCGGGGGCAGGCCGATGAGCTCGGCCGCGTGCCGGAAGATCTCGGGCTCGGGCTTGCGCATGCCCACCTCACAGGAGATGACCACCCCGTCGAACAGGTCGGGGAAGTCGGTGCGGTCGTACCACTCCGAGCCCCAGGAGTTGGACAGCAGGCAGGTCCGGACGCCGGCCGCCCGGGCCGTGCGCAGCAGGTCATACATGGCGGGCACGGTCTCGCTGGCCGCGAACATCCGGCCCAGCAGGCCGTCGGGCGGGACCGGGCCGCCGTCGGTGCGGGTCAGCCGGGACGCGAACAGGGCCTCGAACTCCGGCACCGTGCACTCGCCGCGCTCCAGGGCGTGCACCGGGTTGCCGGCCACGGCCGGGCCGCCGTAGGCCTCGTTCAGCCACGGGCGCATGCAGTCGACGTAGGAGCCCCAGTCGATGCCTTCGGCCTCGACCCAGGCCTTGACCGTGCTCCGGATCGAGTTGGTCAGGACGCCACCCCAGTCGATGACCAGGCCGCGCCGGGCTGCGGGGTTAGTCACATCTGCGATGGTATGGCCGGCCCGGACTTGCCTAATTCCCTACATGTCCAGTTGACTTAATAGGAAGATACGCACACGATTGGGGCGGGCCAGCCCCGACGCACCACGGAAGAGGTTCTCCCCGTGTCGATATCCACCAGTAGCAGCACGACCCGGCGGGGCAGCCCCGCTGACCAGGAGAAGCCGGAGGCGGGCGCGCTGCCGATCGCCGGGGTCACCGGCGGCCGGGCCGCCCCCGGGCGATCCCGGGGCAGGAGCTGGCGCCGGGCCGGCTGGCTCCGCCTGATCAGCCCGGTCGTCGTGCTCGCGCTGTGGCAGATCCTCAGCACCACCGGCGTGGTGTCGCAGCAGAAGCTGCCCTCGCTGACCACGTTGTGGAGCACCGCGGTCCACCTGGTCACCACCGACTCCCCCACCTACGGGACGCTGCAGCACGCGATGCTCATCTCGCTGGAGCGGGTGGCCATCGGGTTCGTGATCGGCGGCGGGGGCGCGGTCATCCTGGCCGTCATCGCCGGGCTCAGCCGGATCGGGGAGAACGCCATCGACCCGCTCATGCAGGCGCTGCGGACGCTGCCGCTGTTCGGCCTGATCCCGGTGTTCATCGTGTGGTTCGGCATCGGCGAGTCGCCCAAGATCACGCTGGTGGCGCTGGCCGCGGCCATCCCGCTGTACCTGAACACGTTCGCGGGCGTCCGCGGCGTGGACGGCAAGCTGGCCGAGCTGGGCCAGGTGCTCGGGCTCAAGCGGAGCGAGATGATCCGCGACATCGTGCTCCCGGGCGCGCTGCCGACGATCCTGGTCGGCCTGCGGCAGAGCCTGGGCACGGCCTGGCTGGCGCTGGTGGTGGCCGAGCAGATCAACGCCAACGCCGGGCTCGGCTACATCATCACCCAGGGCGAGACCTTCCTCCAGCAGAACGTGATCTTCGTGGCGCTGATCGTCTACCTGATCCTGGGCCTGCTCACCGACTACATCGTCCGGCTGATCGAAAGGAGGGCGCTGACGTGGCGACGCGGGATTCTGGAGTCATAGCGGCCGGTCCGGGCACCTCTACCACCGACCCGGTGGTGCGGACCCGGGGGATGTCGCGGGCCTTCGGCGAGCACGTGGTCCTGGACGACCTCGACCTGGACATCGGCCCCGGCGAGTTCGTGGCCATGATCGGCCGCAGCGGCACCGGCAAGTCGACCCTGCTGCGCGCGCTGGCCGGGCTGGACCAGGGCACGACCGGCCAGCTGGTCGTGAACGCCCCGGTCTCGGTGGTGTTCCAGGAGCCACGGCTGGTGCCGTGGAAGAAGGTGGCGGCCAACGTCGCGCTCGGCCTGCGGGCGGCCGACCCGCGATCGACCGCACGCAACGCGCTGGACGAGGTCGGGCTGTCCCACCGCACCGACGCCTGGCCGCTCACCCTGTCCGGCGGCGAGGCCCAGCGGGTCGCGCTGGCCCGGGCCCTGGTCCGCGACCCGGGCCTGCTGCTGCTGGACGAGCCGTTCAGCGCGCTGGACGCGCTGACCCGGATCAGCATGCATCAGCTGGTCCTGTCGCTGTGGGAGCGCCACCAGCCGGCCGTGCTGCTGGTCACCCACGACGTGGACGAAGCGCTGGCCCTGGCCGACCGGGTGCTGGTGCTGTCCGACGGCAAGATCGCACACTCCGCGCAGATCGCGCCGGAACGGCCACGAGACCGGGACCACCCGGACCTGGTGGCGCTGCGGATCCGCCTGCTCACCGAGCTGGGCGTAGCAACCCAAGACGTTTCCTGAAGAAGAGGAACTCCTCATCATGATCAGCTCTTTGCGGGTCAGACGTGCCCGCGCTCTGTTCGCCGTGGCCGGAGGTGCGGCCGTGCTCGCCGTGGCCGCGTGCTCGTCGTCAGCTGGGGGGTCCGCGTCGCCGGGTAGCTCTTCGGCGTCCTCCGGCAGTGGCGGCTCGACGGTCAACGTCTCGAAGGTCACGCTGAACATCGGTGACCAGAAGGGCACCGGCGCCGAGGCCCTGCTGCAGGCGGCGGGCCTGATCAGCAAGCTGCCGTTCAAGGCCAAGTGGAGCGACTTCACCTCCGGGCCGCCGATGCTGCAGGCCATGGGCTCCGGCGCGGTCGACATCGGCGGCGTCGGTGACGCCCCGCCGGTGTTCGCCGCGGCCGGCGGCGAGAAGGTGACGATCGTCGGCGCCCGCACGGCCGGCCCCGACGGTTCGGCGCTGGTGGTGCCGAAGACCTCCTCGATCACCTCGATCTCGCAGCTCAAGGGCAAAAAGATCGCGGTCGCGCAGGGCAGCTCGGCCAATTACCACCTGCTGACCGTGCTGAACAAGGCCGGGCTGACCACCAAGCAGGTCACGCTGGACTACCTGCAGCCGGCCGACGCGCTGGCCGCGTTCAACTCCGGCCACGTGGACGCCTGGGACGTCTGGTCGCCCTACATCGAGCAGGTCACGGCCCAGAACGGGGCCAAGGTCCTGGTCAACGGCAGCGGCTACGGCAGCAACTACTCGTTCGAGGTGGCCTCGCAGGCCGCGCTGGGCGACAAGGCCAAGTCGGCCGCCATCCACGACTACCTGAAGATCCTGAACCAGGCCTACGTCTGGTCCGACACCCACACCGCGACCTGGGCCAAGCTGTGGGGCGACGCCACCGGGCTGCCGGGCAGCATCATGAGCAAGGCCGCCACCGACGCCATCAACAAGCCGGCCGTGATCAACAGCAGCGTGGTCGCGGGTGAGCAGCAGCTGGTGACCAACTTCTACCAAGCGGGCCTGATCCCCAGCCAGGTCAAGATGTCGGACTTCACCACCGACCAGTTCAATGACACGGTTTCGGCTTCGGGAGGCTCGTCGTGACGCTGACGTTCCACTGGTTCCTGCCCACCTCCGGTGACGGCCGGTCCATCGTCGGGCGCGGGCACAGTGTCCCGATCGGGCCGGACGGCCTGCCGGTGCCGAACGCGCCCGCGCACGCGGCCGCGACCGCGCTGCGGGCCCCGGACATCGACTACCTGGCCCAGGTGGCCCAGGCGGCCGAGGCCAACGGGTTCGAGGGCGTGCTCACCCCGACCGGGACGCACTGCGAGGACGCCTGGCTGACCACGGCGGCGCTGATCCGGGAGACCCAGCGGCTGAAGTTCCTGGTCGCGTTCAGGCCCGGGCTGACCTCGCCCACGCTGGCGGCCCAGATGGCCGCCACCTACCAGCGGATCTCCCGCGGCCGGCTCATGCTCAACGTGGTCACCGGCGGCCAGGCCGACGAGCAGGCCCGGTTCGGCGACTTCCTGCCCCACGACGAGCGGTACGCCCGCACCGGGGAGTTCCTGGCCGTGGTGCGCGGGGCCTGGAGCGGGACGCCGTTCGACTTCGACGGGGACTACTACCGGGTCGAGGGGGCCACCGTGCTCGCGCCACCGGATCCGCCGGTGGATGTGTACTTCGGCGGGTCCTCGGCCGCCGCCGGACCCGTGGCCGCCCGGTACGTCGACGTGTATCTGACCTGGGGCGAGCCCCCGGAGCAGGTGGCCGGGAAGCTGGCCTGGATCCGCGAGCTGGCCGCGGCCGAAGGCCGGGCGGTCCGGTTCGGCATCCGGCTGCACGTGATCAGCCGGGACACCGCCGCCGAGGCCTGGGCCGAAGCCGACAAGCTGCTCAGCTACCTGGACCCGGCCGAGGTCGCCAACGCCCAGGCCGAGCTGGCCCGGAGCGAGTCGGTCGGGCAGCAGCGGATGCGCGAGCTGCATTCGGGCTACCGGGGCTCCGGGGCCGCCTCGGACCTGGAGATCTATCCCGGCCTGTGGGCCGGGGTGGGCCTGGTCCGCGGCGGCGCGGGCACGGCCATGGTCGGCAGCCACAGCCAGGTGGCCGACCTGATCGAGGAGTACGCCGCGCTGGGCATCGAGGAGTTCATCCTGTCCGGGTACCCGCACCTGGAGGAGGCCTACTGGTTCGGCGAGGGCGTGCGGCCCGAGCTGAAGCGGCGGGGGCTTCTCGGGTCTGCTGGGCCTGGCGGTGCTGCTGGGGCTGCTGGTGCTGCCGGGGCTAGCGGTACCAGTGGGGCTGCTGAGTCGCGGTTGGTCACGGCGTAACCGTGTGACCGGTGTGACGGTCGGTCCTCGGGGTCTCAGTCGGTCTGGGTGACCTTGCTGAGGCCCCGGGGGTGGTCCGGGTCCAGGCCCAGCCGCCGGGCCAGCGCCTCGGTCAGCAGCTGGCCGGCGATGATCAGCCCGATCGGGGCCAGCCACTCCGGCAGCCGCGGTCCCGGCACCGCGTAGGCGCACTCGGCGGCCAGGGCGGCTCCGCCGCCGATGCCGTAGGCCGGGGCGCCGGACTGCATCACCCGCTGGGCCAGGGCCACCGCGCCCTCCAGGGCCGGCCCGGAGTCGGCCGCCATGATCACGGCCGGGGTGCGCCGGTCGACCACGGCGATCGGGCCGTGCAGCAGGTCGGCGAAGGACAGCCCCATCGCGTGCAGATAGCACGCCTCCTTGAGCTTCAGGGCCAGTTCCAGGGCGGCCGAGTAGGCGTAGCCGCGGCCGGAGACCACGGCCCCTTCGACCGGGGCCAGACCCTCGATCAGCGGGTCGAGGTCGCTGTGCTTGGCGTGATCGGCCAGGAGGCGCTCGATCTCGTCCGGCACGGCACGCAGCTCGCCGGCGTCGACGGGCGGGTTGCCGGTCTCTATGCCTTCCTCGTCGGCGTTCAGGGCGAGGCCCAGCACGGCCAGGGCGGCCAGCTGGGTGGTGAAGGTCTTGGTCGCGGGCACGGCCCGCTCGATCCCGGCCGCGGTGACGAACGCGACGTCGGCCTGCGCGGCCAGCGGCGAATCGGGCCCGTTGGTGATGGCCAGCGTGCGCGCCCCGCAGTCGGCCGCCCAGGCCATGGTCTGCACGATCTCCTCGGTCCGCCCGGACTGCGACAGGCCCACGGCCAGCACCCCGGACAGGTCGAGCCGGGCCCGGTAGGTGGTGGCCACCGACGGGGACGCCAGCGTGGCCAGCCGCCCGGCCCGGACCTGGGTCAGGTAGCTGCCGTAGACGGCCGCGTTGTCCGACGTGCCGCGGGCGATGAACAGCACCTGCCGGGTGTCCCGGGCCAGCGCGACGACCTCGCCCACCCGGGGCAGCAGCGAGTCCAGAGTGGCCCGCAGCGCGGCCGGCTGCTCTTCGATCTCGGCCCGCATGCTGGTCTGGGTCTGGGGTGTGGTCACTTTAGGGGCCCCTCTGTTAGTACCTACGGTGGCCGGCGACCCAGGTGGCCTGGGCGCGTAGTCCCTCGCCCAGCCAGGTCAGGTCGGCGCGGGCCCCGGCCGCGATCCGGCCGAGGTCGGGCCGCCCGATCAGGTCGGCCGGGACCCGGGTGGCGGCGGCCACCGCGTCGGGCAGGCTGACGCCCACGCTCACCATGTTCGACACCGCCACGTCCATCCGCAACGCCGAGCCGGCCAGCGTGCCGTCCGGCCGGACCGGCGGCACGCCGTCGCCGGGCGGCAGCTCGATGGGCTGGCCACCCAGCGTGTACCCGCCCGGCGGCATGCCCGCACAGGCGGCGGCGTCGGTGACCAGGGCGATCCGGCCCGGGGCGGCCGCGAAGGCGACCACGCAGACGGGAGCGGCCACGTGACTGAAGTCGGCGATCAGCCCGCTGGTCAGGCGGTGATCGGCCAGGGCCTGGCCGACGACTCCGGGTTCGCGGTGGTGCATGGGGCGCTGGCCGTTGAACAGGTGAGTGACCATCCGGGCGCCGGCATCGGCGGCTTCGGCCACCTGGTAGGCCAGGGCGTCGCTGTGGCCCACGCTGACCAGGACGTCCTGCTGGGTCAGGTGCTGGATGGCCTGGATGGCGCCGTCGCGTTCGGGGGCCAGGGTGAGGATCTTGAGGTGGCCCTGGGCGGCGTCCAGCAGGCCGCTGACGGCCTCGGGTGTCGGGTCCGTCATCCAGGCCCTGTTGTGGGCCCCGCCACGCCTGGGGCTGATGAAGGGGCCTTCGACGTGAACCCCCAGGACCTGGGCGCCCTGGCTCCGGGCCAGCGCCGGGATGATGCCGGCTGCCGCCTTCAGGCTGTCATGCAGCTGCGGGAGCGGAGCGGTGATGATCGTGGGTACGAACGCGGTGGTGCCGGTCTCGGGCAGGTGGTCGGCCACCAGCCGCCAGCCGGCCTCGTCAGCCACGTCGAATTCCACCCCGTAATACCCGTTGACCTGCAGATCAACGAAGCCTGGGGCGAGGACGCCGCGGTCCAGGCGCTCGTCCGGGGTGCGGGGCGGGGCGCCGGCTTCGACCGCGGTGACCAGCCCGTCCTCGACGATGACGTAGCCGGGTGAGAGGACGGCGTAGCCGGGTGAGGCGGCGTGGTCTTGTGCCGGGCTGGATGTGGCTGGGGTTTCGTCAGCGGCCGTCACGATGTTCTCGGCCGCGATCAGCAACTCAGCCAACTGGCCCCGTCTCCTCCCTCGCCTGGGACAACCAGGCGCTCACCGACCCGGATTCGTCGGCCGCTCGGCCCCTCGGCCTCGGCCCCTCGGCCTCGGCAGCTAGGCCTCGGCAGCTAGGCGGACCAGGCCAGTATGCCCCACACCCCCGCAATAGTAAACTTTCTTATCAGTTGAGTTGAGGCTCGGCGGCAATCGAACTGCACCGGTGCCGCCATCGCTCCTGCCACAGCTATAGCTATAGCGCCGCCGCTATCGCTCCGCTCCGTCACCAGCGAGGCTCTCGCGCTTCCGGTGACACCTGGGACTCCTGGTGCCAGGCACCGGGCTGACCGCCGGGCCGGAGCCCTGGTGTGCGGGCTGCTGATGCCGATGGGGTCACCGAGGCTGGACGGGCGTACTGGCCCGGCGCTCTCCTGTGCACGATGTGACATCGTGCACACCCGGGTGTTAACGATGTGACATCGTGCACATCGTTCCGAGCGGGCCGGGCCGCCCCGCGCGGTCGGGCCGCCCGCGCGGTGGGGCCGGGTTCCCTAACCGCACCGAATGCGTAGTCGTCCTGCCTTAACGCTGCCGAACCCGCAACCGGTGCTGCTCCGAACCCCGCTTGGGGCCGCCACCCGTGTGGCCTGTGGGGACCCATGGTGCTGGAGCGCCGGGTCCCTGCGGGGCGGGTGATTCTTTGGCCGGTGTCCTGCCGGTGAGGAGCTTCGTGCGGGGGTGCGGCAGGCCCTAACCTCGTGCGGCCAGGCAGGAGGGCTTTCCTTTGCCTGTCCGGGCCTGCCGCAGGGGTCCCCGCGCGAAGCCCGCAGCCGGGAGGTGGTTAAAAGATCACCCCACCCGAGACCCCGAGGAGCCTCGCGCCGCACGTATCGCACGTGATCGGTGAGCCCGAGGGTCAACTGCACATGGGACGTCCTCGCCACAATTGCCCGCCCAGCCGATACCCGCCGCCCGCACCTTCGGCCGTATCGCGCCACGCCCTCCACTCCGCTGCACGGCTCCAACGCCGCTGGGCACACACCGATTCTGCGAGCTAGCACTACTGGAAGTGTGTGCTGAATTCCTGGCCGGTACTGGAATTCAGCACATCTTCGTTAAAATGACGCCGATGTAATTAGTGGCCGCTCCAGTCAGCTGGACCGCCAGGGCGGCAAGAATGTCACTGGTCTCCGGTAAAACAGTGTTGTGCCGAAAAATTGGCGCGATCGGTAATGCCTCACTGGCGGGTGCGCGGCGGTCGATATCGCTGGGCGCGAGGCAGTTCAACTGGCTTCCCGGAGGGACCATGGACGACTCGCCATCCGACGCAGACTCCCTGTGTGTGCTGTTGTCACCGTATCCGTTCACGGTGCCGGACGGGGAACCCCGGCCGCTGCCCGATCCCATGGCCATCCGCCTGGTGCCGGTGCCCAATTCGCTGCCACCCTACGACGACGAGCTGCCTGGCGCCCGGAATGGCACCCATCAGGTGAACCAGATCTGGACCCCAGGCAGCTATGACCCGCCGCCGGTTATGGCGTACGACAATGACGAATTGACGGCCGGACAATACGAAGCGCCGTCGGACGGGTCCGAGCCACCGGCGACCGATCAGGATTCCGGGCAGGACCGGCCGGGAAATGACCGGCCTCCAGGTGACGGAGATTCCGGCGACGGCGTTGGGCAGTGGCCGAGCCAGTTCGCTCAGGTGCTGGCCGAGACGCTGGCCGGGGCACGACCGGCCAGCCAGCTGACCCCGTGGACCACCGAGCGGGCCCGGGCGCACATCCGGCGGCTGGGCCCGCTGCTGGCGGTGGATCGGCGACCCCGGGTCCAGCGGGTGCGGGCGTCGCAGCCGGCCCGGGACGTGGTGGAGGTGGCGGTCGTCGCGGAGTTCGGGAGCCGGACCCGGGCCCTGGCCGCCCGGCTGGAGCGGGCCGGGGCCGAGCCGGCCACGCCGGGGCGGCGCGGACGCGAGGCCCGCTGGCTCTGCACCGCGATCGAATCCGCCTGACCAGCCCGAGGCCGCCCGGCCAGCCCGAGGCCGCCAGGCCAGCCAGAAGCCGCCCGGCCAGCCAGAAGCCGCCAGGCCAGCCAGAAGCCGCCCGGCCAGCCAGAAGCCGCCCGGCCAGCCAGAAGCCGCCCGGCCAGCCAGAAGCCGCCCGGCCAG
>DASXMW010000086.1:0-11754 GCA_036495425.1 Streptosporangiaceae bacterium
CCCAGGGGCTGGTCGGCGGGGGTGACCGGAAAACGTTAACCGTCCGGCTTGCCCGTAAAGACGAAGATTGCAGGTCAGTGGCCTGTTTGTAACATTCGTCAACGCCCGTGGAAGGCCGGCCGCCGCTTGGCCATGAAGGCGGCGATGCCCTCGGCAGCGTCGTCGCTGGCCCCGGCCTCGGCCATCTGCTCGGTCTCGGCACTGAGCTGACCGGTCAGGTCGGTGGTCCAGGAATCGCGCAGCAGGCGCTTCATCCGGCCGAAGGCCTGGGTCGGGCCGGCCGCGAGCTGCTGGGCCAGCTGGCGGGCGCGGCCTTCCACCTCAGCGGCGGGCACGAGCTCGGTGACCAGGCCCCAGTCCAGGGCCTCGGGCGCGGTCAGCACCCGGTTGAGCAGCATCAGCTGCTGGGCCCGGCGCAGGCCGACCAGCCGGGGCAGGAACCAGGTGTTGCCGCCGTCCGAGGGCAGGCCGAGGGCGGCGTAGCCGAGGGCGAACTTGCTGTCCTGCGCCGCGACCACCACGTCGGCGGCGTGCAGCAGCCCCAGCCCGCCGCCGGCCGCGGCCCCGCGTACCGCGCACACCACCGGCGCGTCGATGCGGGTCAGCCGGTCCAGGGCCAGGTGGTACAGGTCGATCATCTGGCGCAGCCGGCCCGGCAGCTCACCCTGGTCCAGCCCGTCGAACATGGCCAGGTCACCGCCCGTGCTCAGGGACCGGCCGGCCCCGCACAGCAGCACCGCCCGCACCGCGGGGTCGTCGGCGGCCCGACCACACGCCTCGTGGAAGTCCTCGACCAGGGTGAGGTCGATGGCGTTGCCGGCCTCGGGCCGGTCGAGCCGGATGGTGGCCACGCCCTGGTCCACCTCGTACCGGACGACTCGCAGGTCACGGTGGCCCGCGGTGGCCGCGGGGAGCGCCCCGGCCCAGCGGGCGCTGTCGGTGTACTGGGTCAGCTCGCTGATCCGGCCTTCGGCGAACCGGAGCACGTGAGCGAAGGCGGCGTCGAGGCGGCCGCCGCCGACGCGGGCCGTCCCGGTGTAGCGGCCCAGCACCAGCAGGCCGCCATCGGCCAGGGCCAGGAACTGCTGGGGCTCGGCCCGGGCCCGGTAGTGGCGGCCGATGGCCCACCAGAAGTCCTCGGTCATGGCCTCGGGGCCGTCATACTCACCGCCCAGGCCGAGCGGCAGGCCCTCGGTGGTGTGGCCGGTGAACGACGGGTGCAGCAGTTCGCGCAGGGTGCCCGCGTCCCCGGCCGCCAGCGCGTCGTACAAGTGACGGGCCAGCCCGATCGGGCCGGAGCCGGAATTGGCGACCTTCGACATGTTAAAAAATCTCCTGCGGGTGAGCGGCCGGTCAGCGGGGCGCGGACGGAACCATGATCAGGGCCTCGGCGGCGGCCGCGGTCTCGGCGGGCGGGCGCCCGGCCAGGCCCGCGCTGTTCAGCGCGCCCAGCAGCAGGTCGCGGACGACCGCCGCGGGCACGCCGGCCGCCAGCACGCCCGCCTGCTGCGCCGCCTCGACCAGCCCCGACCACTGCCGCAGGTAGGCCCGGCGCAGGTCACGGAATTCCGCCCCGGGCGGGCCGTCCAGGGCCAGCGCGGGCGCCAGCACCACCGCGGCGTAGTCACGCAGGTCGTGCAGGGCGGCCAGGTGAGCGCGGATCGCGGCCAGAAGCCGGGCCCGCGGGTCACCGTCCTGGTCCTGGCCGGCCAGCTCGGCCAGGGCGCGGTCCAGCCGGGCCAGGGACTCGCGCACACCTTCCTGCAGCATGGCGTCGATCAGCTGGTCACGCGAGCCGAAGTGGAAGTAGATGCTGCCCGGCTTCAACCCGGCCGCGACGGCGATCGCGGTCAGGCTGGCCCCGGCCCGTCCGTGCCGGGCCACCTCGGCCGCGGCCGCGTCGAGCAGCCGCCGCCGGGTCCGGTCCCCCTTGGTGGGGCCGCCGGCCGCGGGGTCAGTCTTGGCGAGGGCGCCGGCCGCGGGGTCAGTGGATGCGGCGGTCATGGCCCTGCCAGTAGCGCTCGCGCAGCACCGGCTTGACCACCTTGCCGGTGCCGGTGTGCGGCAGCGCGTCCACCACGTCCACGCTGGTCGGGCACTTGAACCGGGCCAGCTGATCCCGGCAGAACGCGATCACGCCGGCGGGGTCGGGGGCTTGGCCCGGGCGGGCCACCACGACCGCCTTGACCGTCTCGCCCCAGCGGTCGTCGGGCACGCCGATCACCGCCGCCTCGGCCAGCGCGGGGTGGGCGGCCAGCACCTTCTCGATCTCGGCCGGGTACACGTTCTCCCCGCCGGTGATGATCATGTCCTTGGCCCGGTCGACCAGGTAGATCCGCTGCTGGCCGTCGAGGTAGCCCAGGTCGCCGGTGCGCAGCCAGCCGTCCCCGGTCAGCGCGGCCGCGGTCTGCTCGGGCTGGTGCCAGTACCCGGCCAGGTTCTGCGCGGACCGGGTCCAGATCTCCCCGATCTGCCCGGCGGGCACGTCCCGGCCGGTCTGCGAGTCGGTGACCTTGACTTCGACCCAGGGGTAGGGGCGCCCGGCCGAACGCAGATATTCGGGGTGCTCGGGGTCGGCGTGTTCGGCCGCGGACAGCTGCGCGAACGCCCCGGTGGCCTCGGTGAGCCCGTAGATCTGGACGAAGTCGCAGGCCAGCGCCTCCTGGGCCGCTTGCAGGCCGGTGGGGCTGATGGGGGCACCGGAGTACACCATCTGGCGCAGCGCCTGGGGACGGGCGGCGTTCGTGGTGGCGCTCGTGGCGCTGAGGGCGCTGAGCATGGTGGGGACGCAGAAGGCCATGGTGACGTTCTCGGCGGCCATGGTGTCCAGCACCGGCCCGGGCGCGAAGTCGCGCACGATGACCTGGCGCGCACCCTGGGCCATCCCGGCCAGGGCCCAGGCCAGGCCGCCCATGTGGAACAGGGGCATGCAGACCAGGCTCACGTCGTCCGGGGTGAAACCCCAGGCCACCGAGATGTCGTCGAGCAGGACGCGCAGGTTGGACCCGTTGGTGAACATCGCGCCTTTGGGGGGCCCGGTGGTGCCGCTGGTGTAGAGCTGGAACGCGATGTCGTCCGGGGCGGCCGGGACACCTGGGTCCTGGTTGGCTGGGTCCAGGCCGGCTGGGTCCAGGCCGGCTGGGTCCTGCCAGGCGGCCAGGGAGGGCCAGCGGTCGCTGGGGGCCAGGGCGACGACCGTGCTCAGCTGGGGCAGCTCGGCCTGGGCCTGCCCGACGGCGGGGGCGCCCGCCTCGTCGGTGAAGGCGATCCGCGCACCCGAGTCCTTGATCATCGCGGTCAGCTCGGCCGCGGACAGCCGCCAGTTGAGCGGCACCGGCACGGCCCCGGCCAGGGCGCAGCCGAACAGGTACCCGAAGTAGGCCGGGTCGTTCTTGCCTACGAACACCACCCGGTCCCGGGCTTTCACCCCGTCCCGGGTCAGGGCGGCGGCGGTGCGCCTGGCCTGCGTGTGCAGGTCGCGCCAGGTCAGCTGCTGGCCCGCGCCGCTGACGATGACGGTGTCCGGGCGGCCGGCGGCGCCGCGCTCGAGGAGTTCGCGCAGGCTGGCGGTCACGGGCGGGCGGTTTCCGGCGCGGCCGGGGCCTTGGTGGCGCCCCGGTAGAGGCCGATCTGCTTCAGCAACCCGAGCAGGTCGTAGCTGGCGTTGAGGTAGCAGGCCCGGCCGTCGCGGAAGTCGAAGACCTCCAGCCCGGAGAAGTCGAAGGGTTTTCCGGTGCCCTGGACCCCGGGTGGGTCGAGCACCCCGCTGAAGTGCCCGGTCCCCCGCCAGCTGAACGCCACCCGGGCCAGGTCCCCGCGGAACATCGGCGGCGCCGTGGCCTCCCACATCAGGTCGGGATAGGCGTCGATCACGTACTCGAGGTAGTCGGCCGTGGCCGCGTGCCCCTGAACGTGCCACCCGGTGTGCCGGGTGGTCGGGCTGTCGAGCAGGAAGTCCTCGGTGACCAGGCCCGGGATCATGTCCGGCTTGCGGTCATTCCAGGCTTCGATCCACCCGGCGTACCAGCGGACGGCGAAGTCGGGGTCCACGGCCAACGGGTCGGCGGCCGGCACAGTCACGGGCGATCACCTTTCTCAGGAAAACCTAATTAGCCTTAGACTCTAATAGAAGTTAGATTTTGTCCAGAGGCTGGCGGGTCGCGGGCCGCGGGCTGGCGGGTGGATGCCGTGGGCTGCGGGGTCGCGGGCTGGCGGGTCGCGGGCTGGCGGGTGGATGCCGCGGGGGCTGGGCCGGCGGAGTGCGGGGGCGCGGTGGCCCATGCGGTTGATGTGACGGGTGGGGTCGGGAGCCGGAGGCTGGGAAGGCTTTTCCGCACCCACTGCGGAAAAGCCTTCCCAGCCCCGAAGTACACACGTAGTGCTGAGTGGCACGGGGAAGGTGTGAACGACGGGGCCGGGGTGGGAGCTCGGGCCGCCGGAAGCGGTGGGAGCCCGAGCCGACGGAAGCAGGGATCAGAGGCCGAGGGCCGCGAAGGGAGATCGTTCTCAGGGCGGCGGGAAACGGGGTGGGCGGCGCTCGGCGTGGGCGGCCAGGCCTTCCCGCATCGCGGGCGAGCCCCAGTTGTGGCGGAAGAACTCCAGGTCGGACTCCAGCGTCTCCTCCCACGATGGCTGCTGGGCTCCGTGCACCATGGCCTTCATCGCGGCGAAGCTGACCGGACTGCGCTGGGACAGGGTGGTGGCCAGGGCGGTCACGCGGCCGGCCAGCGCTTCGGGCTCGGTGACCTCGGTGACCAGGCCGTAGTCGGCCATGGTGGCCGCGTCGTGGGACTCCGAGGCCAGCAGCAGGCGCTTGGACCGGAACTCGCCGACCGCGCGGGCCAGGCCCGCGGCCGCGCCGACGGCGGGGGCGATGCCGAGCCGGGAGTGGGCGTCGGTGAAGGTGGCGCCGGCCGCGGCCACGATCAGGTCGCAGGCCAGGATGAGCTCCAGGCCACCGGCCGCGCAGGGCCCGTTGACGGCGGCGATCACCGGGCGGTCCGAGCCGCGCAGCCGGGCCATGAACCGGGCCAGGGGCTCGATGACCGCGGCCAGGAAGCGGTCGCAGCCGTCGGGCTCGTCCAGCTGGGCGCGGAAGAAGTCCAGGTCGGCGCCGGCGCAGAAGGCCGGGGGTGCGCCGGTGATGACGAGGACGCGGGCTTCGGGGTCGGCTTCGGCCCGGTCGAGCGCCTGGTGCAGTTCGGTCAGCATGACCGGGGTCAGGGCGTTGCGCCGGGCCGGGCGGCTGAGCGTGATCCAGGCGGCCGGGCCCCGCCGGGCGAGGGCGACCTCGGTGAAACCGGTCACGGGCCGAGCAGGCCGGACGGTATGTCGGCCAGGCGGGAGCGGAGGTACTCGCCCAGGCCCTTGGCCTGCGGGTCCGGGCGGGTGGAGGCGGCCACCCCCTCCCCCAGCAGGCCCACCAGCACGAAGTTGAGCGCGCTGAGGTTGGGCAGTTCGTAGCGGTGGACGTCAAGCGGGGCCGCCTCGGGGATCAACGCCCGCAGCCGGTCCACGGTCAGGTGGTCGCGCAGCCAGGGATAGGCGGCCGGGTCGCGGGTCCAGACGCCGATGTTGGCGTTGCCGCCCTTGTCCCCGGAACGAGCCCCGCACACCCGGCCCAGCGGGGCCCGGGTGGTTGCCGAGCCTGATGGGGCCGCTGGGTCCGTCGGGGCTGTCGGGGACTGTGTGGCTGGTGTGGCCGGGGTGGTTAGGGTGGCCGGGGTCTCGGGGGTGGGCGGGGTTGGCGGGGCCGGGGTGTGGGGTGGGACGGGGACCTGGGTACCGTCGGGGAGGATCACGGCGTGGGCGACCTCGGAGGCGGGGACCAGGGTGGGCCAGTAGACGCCGTAGGCGCTTTCTGGGGTGGGCGGGGTCGTGGTGTGGAAGCCCGCGTAACCGCCCAGGGCCAGTTCCATGGTGGCGTTGGAGAACGTGCGGCCTACCAGGCGCGGGTCCGGGTCCTTGACCGTGATGCGCAGGTGCGCGGTGGCCTGCTCGTTGGTGGGGGCGTCGGGCTGGTCGAACCGCAGCAGCCGGACGTCGACCTCGCCGAACTGGTCCCGGCCGCCGAGGATCGCGAACAGCTCCTGCTCGGCCCAGGCCGCCTTGTCCGCGATGTCCAGGCCGGTCAGCACCAGGGTCATCGTGTTGCGGTAGCCGCCCAGGAAGTTCATGGCCACCTTGGCCGTGGCCGGGGGCGGGCTGCCCCTGGTCCCGGACAGCCGGACCCGGTCCGGGCCGTCGGCGGCCAGCGTGACCGTGTCGAAGTGCGCGACCACGTCCGGGTTGGCGTAGGCCGGGCTGGCGATCTCGTACAGCAGCTGGGCGGTGACCGTGCCCACCGAGACCAGGCCGCCGGTGCCGTCGTGCTTGGTGATCACGCTGGAGCCGTCGGCGGCGACTTCGGCGATGGGGAAGCCCGGGTAGCGGCGGTCGCGGATCTCGTCCAGGAACGAGTAGTTGCCCCCGGTGGCCTGGGGACCGCACTCGATGACGTGCCCGGCCAGGACCGCGCCGGCCAGCGCGTCGAAGTCGTCGCGGCGCCAGCCGTGCCACCAGGCGGCCGGGCCGGTGACCAGCGAGGCGTCGGTGACCCGGGGGCAGACCACGATGTCGGCGCCGGCGTCCAGGGCGGCGGTGATGCCCCAGCCACCCAGGTAGGCGTTGGCCGTGACCGGCTTGCCGGGGGCCTGGGCCAGCGGCAGGCCGGTGTCCAGGTGGGCCAGGGCGTGCCCGGCGGCGGTCAGTTCGTCCAGCCGGGGCAGCAGGTCGTCGCCGGTCACGTAGGCGATCTTAGGGTGCAGGCCGAGCCGGTCGGCCAGCGCGGCCAGCTGGGTGGCCAGGCCCGACGGGTTGAGCCCGCCCGCGTTGTTGACGATCTTGATGCCGCGATCCAGGCAGGTACCGAGCACCTGTTCCAGCTGCCCGAGGACCGAGCGCGCGTAGCCGGCTGACGGGTCCTTCTGCTGGGCCTTCCACAGGATCAGCATGGTCAGCTCGGCCAGGTAGTCCCCGGTCAGGACGTCGATCGGGCCGCCTTCGACCATCTCCCGGGTGGCGGCGGCCCGATCGCCGTAGAAGCCGGACGAGTTGCCGATGCGGACCGGACGCCGCCCTGGGGCTGGAGTGACTGGCGGGGAAACTGAGGTTTCTGGGTTGGGAGGGACTTCTGGGTTGGGAGGGACTTCTGAGATGAGAGGAGCTTCTGGAGCGGGAGGATCTTCTGGGGTGGAAGGGGCTCCTGGGGTGGGAGGGGTTGGCGGGGTCATTGGGGGGTCTTTTCATCGCGGGGTTCGCGGCCGGGGCCGCGCGGGCCGGCGAAGGACTGGGCGATGGTCATCCACTGGTTGGCCACCGGGCCCGCGACGACCAGGCCGGTGTCGGCCAGGTGGCGCCGCTGGGTCACGGCCAGGCAGAAATCCAGGGCGGTGCCGGCCACCCGGTCGGTGGCGCCGGGCGGCCCCCAGGTCCAGACGTCCCCGTCGGGGGCGGTGAGCTCGACCCGGATCGGCCGCTCGGGCGGGGGCCGGCCGTTGACCGTGTAGCTGTACGGGAGGGCCCGGATGCCGATGTGGGCCACGTGCCGCAGCCGCGAGGTGGCCGGCCGGTCCACTCCGAGGGTGTCGGCGATGTCCTGGGCGTGGGCCCAGGTCTCCATCAGCCGGGCGGTGACCGAGGAGGCCACCCCCATGTCCGGCCCGAACCACGGCAGCCGGGCGGCCGGGTCGCAGCGCGCGTACCCGTCCAGCAGGGCCTCGCGGGCGGTGCCGAACCACCCGGCCACGGTGTCCCCGTCCAGGTGCCGGTGCGCGGCGGCCACCCGGTCCGGGTAGTCGTCGCCGTCGGCGGCCAGGGCCTGGGCTTCGGCCCGGAACCGGTCCGGGTCGGTGACGGACAGCAGGGTCACGTCGTCGAAGTAGGCCAGGTGGGTGACCTGGTCGGTGATGGACCAGCCGGCCGCCGGGGTCGGCCGGGTCCAGTCGGCCGGGGCCAGCCCGTCCAGCAGGTCGGTCACGTCGGCCGACTCCGCGGCCAGGTCGGCCAGCAGCGGCTTGAGGTCGGCCGGCATCAGCGGCCGGTCCAGACCGGGCGCCGCTTGTCGCGGAAGGCGGCCGGGCCCTCCTGCGCGTCGGCGCTGCGGTAGACCGGGCCCCAGATCCGGTCGGCTTCGTCGTAGGCCTGAGCCAGGCCGTGCTCGGCGGCCAGGTACACGGTCCGCTTGGCGGCCCGGACCGACAGCGGGGCGTTGGCCGCGATCCGCTCGGCCAGCGCCTGAGCCGCGGCGGCCAGGCCGGCGTCGGGCACGACCTGGTTGACCAGCCCGAGTTCGTAGGCCCGGGGGGCGGACACCGGGTCGCCGGTGAGCAGGATCTCCATCGCGGCCCGGGGCGGGATCAGCCACGGCAGCGGCACCGCCCACGGGGAGCCGCGGCCCACCTTGACCTCGCTGACCGCGAACCGGGCCGACTCGGCGGCCAGGCACAGGTCGCACTGCTGGGCGAGCAGGAAGCCGCCCGCATAGGCGACCCCGTTGACGGCGGCGATGGTGGGCTTGGCCACCTCGATGTTGCGGCCGAACTGGGGCAGGAAGTCGGGCGGCGGGATCTCCAGCGAGGTCTCGGCCATCTCCTTGAGGTCGCCGCCCGCGCAGAAGGCGCGGTCCCCGGCTCCGGTCAGCACCAGCACCTGGGCGGTGTCGTCGCCGTTGAACCGGCGCACCCCGGCGAACAGGCCGTCGCGCACCGCCTTGTTCAACGCGTTGCGGGCCTCGGGGCGGTCGATGGTCAGCCAGGCGACGCCGTTGCGCACCTCGTAGCGGACCACATCGTCAGTCACCTGAATCTCCCTCGTCGTCGAGCACGGCCAGCACGGAGCCGCTGTCGACCTGGGTCCCGACCGCGACCGGCAGGTCGGTGACCACCCCGGCGGCCGGGGCGCGGATGGCATGCTCCATCTTCATGGCCTCGATGGCCAGGATCGTGGCGCCGGGCGGCACGTGGTCGCCCACGGCGACCTCGACCCGGACGACGGTGCCGGGCATGGGGGCCAGCAGCGAGCCGGTCTGGGCCGTGGCCGCCGGGTCGGGGAACCGGTCTTCCTCGGTGAGCACGCTGTGGCCGAGGGCGCTGTCCACGTAGATGGCCCCGCCCGCCGCGTGCACGTCGATGACGCGGCGCACCCCGGCAATCTCCAGGTCCACTTGGTGGGTGACGTGGGGCTCCGGGGGGCTTGTTACCTCGTTCAGCCGGACGTCTCGATACTCCGTGCCGTCGACCTCGGCGCGGAGGCCGTCGCGGGTGAAGGCGTAGCTGACCTCGATGAGCTGGCCGCCGGCGGTGTAGCTGGCCCGCTGGGGGGCGCTGGGGTTGTTGCGCCAGCCGGAGGGCAGGGTGGCCAGGACCGGGGCGTCCCGGCGGCGGCGGGCCTGCTCGGCCAGGACCACCGCCAGCACGTGCTCGGGCGGCACCGGGGTTGCCGGGCACAGGTCCTCGGGCCGGTGCCGGGTCAGGTAGCCGGTGTCGATGGCGCCGGCCGCGAACTCCGGCTCGCGCAGGACGCCCACCAGCAGGTCGCGGTTGGTGACCACGCCGTGCAGCCGGGCCCGGGCCAGGGCCCCGGCCAGCACCCGGCGGGCCTCGTCGCGGGTGCGGCCGAACCCGATCACCTTGGCCAGCATCGAGTCGTAGAACGTGCTGACCCGGGTGCCGGAGGCGAAGCCCGCGTCCACCCGGAGCCCGGGCCCGGCCGGGATGTCGAACCGGGCCACGTCCCCGCTGGCGGGCAGGTAGCCGGCGGCCACGTCCTCGGCGTACAGCCGGGCCTCGATGGCGTGGCCGCTGAAGGTGGCCCCGGTGACCTCGGGCGGCAGCGGCCGGCCGGCCGCCACGTCGAGCTGGACCTGGACCAGGTCCAGGCCGGTGATCAGCTCGGTGACCGGGTGCTCGACCTGGAGCCGGGTGTTGACCTCGAGGAAGTAGAACCGGCCCGTGGTGTCGAGCACGAACTCGACCGTGCCCGCGCCCACATAGCCGATGGCCCGGCCCGCGGCCACCGCGGCCCGGCACAGCTCCTGGCGCAGGTCCGGGCCGACCGCCGGGGACGGCGCCTCCTCGATGATCTTCTGGTAGCGGCGCTGGACCGAGCACTCGCGCTCGAACAGGTGGACCACGGTCCCGGCCTGGTCGCCGAAGATCTGGACCTCGATGTGCCGGGGGGATTCGACGAACCGTTCCAGGAACACCGTGCCGTTGCCGAACGCGGAGGCGGCCTCGCGGCGGGCGCTGGCCACGGCCCCGGCCATCCCGGCGGCACCGGGCACGATGCGCATGCCGCGCCCGCCGCCGCCGAACGCCGCCTTGACCAGCACCGGGTAGCCGATCTCGTCGGCCGCCTTGACCAGCGCGGCCGGGTCGGGCTCGGCCACGTCGTCGAACACCGCGCCGGGCAGGACCGGGACGCCGGCCGCGGCCATGATCTCCTTGGCCGCGATCTTCGAGCCCATGGCTTCGATGGCCTCGGGAGTGGGGCCGACGAAGGTCAGCCCGGCCGCGGCGCAGGCCCGGGCGAAGCCCGCGTTCTCGGACAGGAATCCGTAGCCCGGGTGCACGCTGTCGGCGCCGGTGGCGGCGGCCGCGGCCAGCAGGGCCCCGGCGTTCAGGTAGGTATCGGCCGGGGCCGAGCCGGGCAGCCGGACCGCCTCGTCGGCGTCGCGGGCGAACGGCAGCCCCTCGTCCGGGTCGGAGAACACCGCCACCGTGGCCAGGTCCATGGCCCGGGCGGTGCGGATGACCCGGGACGCGATCTCGCCCCGGTTGGCGATGAGCAGCTTCCGCAGGGTTTTAGTCGGCACTGTGCTGTGGGCCCTCACATCCGGAAGACGCCGAAGCCGCGGCGGCCGGCCACCGGGCCGGAGTGCACCGCGGACAGCGTCATGCCGAGCACGGAACGGGTGTCGCGCGGGTCGATGACCCCGTCGTCGTAGAGCCGCGCGCTGACAAAGAACGAGCTGGATTCGCTCTCGATCTGGGCCTCGATCTGCCGGCGCCGTTTCTGGTCGGCTTCGACGTCGAACGGGCGGCCGGTGGCGGCGGCCGAGGCCTGGCCCACGATCGACATCACCCCGGCCAGCTGCTGGGCGCCCATCACGGCCAGCTTGGCGTTGGCCCAGGCGAACATGAACCGCGGGTCGTAGGCCCGGCCGGACATGCCGTAGTTGCCGGCCCCGAACGAGGCGGCCATGTTGATGGTCAGGTGCGGCACGGCCGAGTTGGTCACCGCGTTGATCATCTTGGCCCCGTCCTTGATGATCCCGCCCTGCTCGTACTGGGCGCCGACCATGTAGCCGGTGGTGTTCTGCAGGAAGACCAGGGGGATGTCGCTCTGGTTGGCCAGCAGGATGAACTCGGTGGCCTTCTTGGCCTCCTCGCTGAACAGCACGCCGCGGGCGTTGGCCAGCACCCCGGCCGGGTAGCCGTGGATCGAGGTCCAGCCGGTGACCAGGCTGGTGCCGTAGCGCGGCTTGTACTCGTCGAACCGGGAGCCGTCGGTGACCCGGGCCAGCACCTCGCGCGGGTCGAACGGGGTCCGGAAGTCGGCCGAGACGATGCCGAGCAGCTCGTCCGGGTCGTAGGCGGGCGGGTCCGGGGGCTCGGTGGGCCGCGGCCCGAGCTTGCGCCAGTGCAGGTCGGCCACGATCTGGCGGCCGAGCCGGATGCAGTCCAGCTCGTCGGTGGCGAAGTAGTCGGCCAGCCC
>DASXMW010000087.1:0-10890 GCA_036495425.1 Streptosporangiaceae bacterium
CTCGGGGTCGGCACCCGGCGCTGGGCCGGGGTCCCGTTCTACCTGCGCACCGGCAAGCGGCTGCCGCGCCGGATGACCGAGATCGCGCTGCTGTTCCAGCGGGCCCCGCACCTGCCGTTCGCGGCCACCGACACCAAGGAACTGGGGCAGAACGCCCTGGTCATCCGGGTCCAGCCGGACGAGGGGGTGACGGTGCGGTTCGGCTCCAAGGTGCCCGGCTCGGCCATGGAGGTCCGGGACGTGAACATGGACTTCGCCTACGGCGAGTCGTTCACCGAGTCGAGCCCGGAAGCCTACGAGCGGCTGCTGCTCGACGTGCTGATCGGCGACCCGCCGCTGTTCCCGCGCCAGGAAGAGGTCGAGCTGTCCTGGCGGACCCTGGACCCGATCGAGCAGTTCTGGGCCGAGTACACCAAGCCGGATCCGTACCCGGCCGGCACCTCCGGGCCGCCGTCGGCTGACGCGCTGATGGCCCGGGACGGCCGGGCCTGGCGCCGTCTCTAGCCGCGCATCCACCGGAGCCAGGAGAAGCAACGATGACGATCGACCTGACCGACACCAACACCGGCGCGATCTACGAGACGCTCACCGAGGCCCGCAGCCGGCTCGGCGGCGCCGCCCTGGGCATGGTGGTCACGCTGGTCGTGGAGACCGACGAGGCCGCTCAGTACGACGCCATGCGGGCGGCCAACCAGGCCGGCCGGGAGCACCCGTGCCGGGTGCTGGGCGTGATCACCCGCCGCCCGAACGCCGAGTCGCGGCTGGACGCCGAGATCCGGGTCGGCGAGGGCAGCCCGGGCGAGACCGTGCTGCTGCGCATGTACGGGCCGCTGGGCCAGCACGCGGACTCGGTGGTGGCGCCGCTGCTGGTCCCGGACGTGCCCGTGGTGACCTGGTGGCCGGGCGACGTGCCGAGCACCCCGTCGCAGAGCCCGCTGGGGGCCCTGGCCCAGCGGCGGGTCACCGACACCGCGTCGGAGGGCCAGGCCCAGCACGTGCTGGGCACGCTGGCCCGCAGCTACAAACCGGGCGACACCGACTTCAGCTGGACCCGGCTCACGCCCTGGCGCACGCTGCTGGCGGCCACCTTCGACGTGCCGCACCCGCCGGTGCGGGCGGCCGAGGTGCTGGCCGAGGAAGGCAACCCGAGCGGCGACATCCTGGCCGCCTGGCTGTCGGTCCGGCTCGCCATCCCGGTGCACCGCGGGGTGTCCGGCGGCCCGGGCATCACCGACGTCAAGTTCGACACCGACCGCGGCCACATCGGCCTCTCCCGCCACGACGGCCGCACCGCCACCCTGTCCCGGACCGGTGAGCCCGACCGGCGGGTCGCCCTGCACCGGCGGGACCAGGCCGAACTGCTGGCCGAGGAGCTGCGCCGGCTGGACCCGGACGACGTGTACGCCGAGTCGCTGGAGTGGCTGTTCAACGACCAGCGCCAGGCCGGCGAGGGCGACTCGTTCACGCTGGCGGCGCCGTCGACGGCCCAGGTCGCGGCGAACGAGGCCGCCGAGCGGACCGCGGCCGGCTACCCGGCCAACGAGCCCGCCGCCGGGCACGAGCCCGCCCCCGAGGACGCGGACGCCGCCGCCACCGAGTCCATGAACGCCGACGAGGGCGAGACCGGCGTGGAAGCCGAGCAGGAGATCCAGGAGTCATGAGCACACCGGAAGTCATCATCCACCGGGACGCCGGCCTGCTGGCCAAGGCGGCCGCGGCCCGGCTGGTCACCCGGCTGGTCGACGCGGTGACCGCGCACGGGTCGGCGTCGCTGGTGCTGACCGGGGGCGGCATCGGCACCGCGGTGCTGGCCGAGCTGGCCGCCGCCCCGGCCCGGGACGCGGTGGACTGGCGGCACGTCGACATCTGGTGGGGCGACGAACGGTTCGTGCCCGAGGGCGACCCGGAGCGGAACGAGACCGGGGCCCGCGAGGCCCTGCTCGACCACGTGGACGTGGACCCGGCCCGGGTGCACCCGATGCCGCCGTCCAACGGCCCGGACGGGGACGACCCCGAGGCCGCCGCCGCCCGCTACGCCGCCGAGCTGGCCCAGGCGGCCAAGCCGGAGGACCACGGGCCGGTCCCGGCGTTCGACATCATGCTGCTCGGCATCGGCCCCGAGGGCCACGTGGCGTCGCTGTTCCCGGGCATGCCCGCGCTGTACGACGAGCGGTCAGTGGTGGCGGTCCGCGGCGCGCCCAAGCCGCCGCCGACCCGGATCTCGCTGACCTTCCCGTCGATCAACGCGGCCAGGGAGGTCTGGATCCTGGCCGCCGGGGCGGAGAAGGCAGGCGCGGTCTCGCTGGCGCTGTCCGACGACGTGGGGCCCAAGCAGGTCCCGGCCGTGGCCGCGCGCGGCCGCCAGCGCACCCTGTTCCTGCTCGACACCGAGGCCGCGGCCAAGGTGCCCTCCGGCATCGACCGGACCCACGCGCATTAATTAGCCTCGGGGGCCAAGCCCCCCAGACCCCTACGCGGGCTGCGCCCGCGTAGCCCAAAGGGCCCCCAGAGCTTAGCCTCGAGGGCACAGCCCGTTAGCTTCGGGCGGAGGCTCGCTCTTCGTCCTCGGCGCTGGTGGCGGGCTGGCTGGCGCCCGCGGCCACGCCCACCGCGGCCTTGCGGGAGCGGCGTGGTTCCCGGGTGCAGGCCATCCCGGCGGCCAGGCAGGCCACCGGCACGGCGGCCAGCACGTAGCGATAGCTGAAACCCGAGGTCATATCGGGCAGCACCACCAGCACCACGGCGATCGCCCAGGGCAGCAGGGGCAGGCCGCCCCAGCGCCGCCACCGGAGCACCACCCCGCCCAGCCCGATGGCCAAGATGGCCGCCAGCATGGACCCGCGCAGGTAGAAGACGTTCTGGTAGCCCTCGATGATGCTGGACCAGGGCTTGACCACCTTCGGCTGGCCCTCGGCCGGCCCGCCGTACTTGAGCAGCGCGGCCTTGTCCTCCGGGTAGTAGTTGGCCCACCACGGCATCGCGTCCACCGTGGCGCGGAACCGGTACGACGGCCCGGACCCGGTGATGTCGGAGACGCTGCGGTCCCAGGTGAACGTGTGCATGGTGTCGTCCCACACGACCGCGACGTAGTCCCCCGGCTGGGACAGGATGGCCGCCTTGGCGAACTTGCCGGCCAGGCTGTTGGCATGCTCGGTGAAGTTGTTGCCCCTGGTCAGCTTGTACAGCGGTGTGGTCGTGTCCCACAGGTACTGCTGGGAGCTGGACCGCTGGGCCGACGGCTTGGGGTCGCACAGCACCTTCAGGTCACTGGGCAGCCCCGGCATCCTGGCGCACTCGGCGAACGTGCTGACCCGGCTGTACAGGAACGTGCCGCTCGAAGTGTCCAGCGCGTACTGGCCGTAGAAGCTGTGGTACCAGGCCATGTAACCGAAGATCGGCAGCAGCCCGACGATCAGCATGGCCCCGGCCCGCTTCCAGTTCACCCGCCGGACCAGCAGCAGGACGGCCACCACGATCAGCAGCGGCTCCCCCACCGCCCGGACGATGGCCGCGTAGCCGATCAGCAGGCCCACGAGCAGGCAGGTGACCAGCGACGGCTGGTCGGACCAGCACAGCGCGACCAGGGCCACGGTGATGAGGAAGATGAACAGCACGTCCGACATGACCAGGTGCTCCAGCTGGAGCTCGAACACGTCGAACAGCACCGGCAGCGCGGGCAGGGTCGCGCCCCACCAGGGCAGTCCGCGGCGGCGCAGCACCGCGTAGATGCCTACCCCCATGGCCAGCCCCATCAGGGCCTGCAGGGCCGCGATCAGGGTCAGGCTGTGGAACGGCAGCAGGACCCACAGCATCAGCGGGTACCCGTTGGACCGCACCACGTCGGGCGTCTTGGTGACCGCGTCGGCGACGTAGTTGTAGGAGTCGTTGAACCACAGGATCGGCGGGTAGGCCAGCATGACCACCAGCCGGAGCGCCACGGCCAGGGCCAGCACGATCGCGAACCAGCGGTGGGCCGCGATCAGCCGCCCGGCCCAGCGCGCGGGCCCGGTCAGCCGCCGGGCCAGTACGGGGCGGGATGATTTCGTGGCCGGCTGGGACGGTTCCGGCGGCGACGCCGCCTCCGGGGTGCTGTCCGACAGACCATCCGCCGCCGCGCCAGCGTCGTGCTGACCTCCAGCGGTCGCATCAGCCAACAGGTCTCCCGGTGATCATGTGCCGTATCAGGCGGCGTAACTTCCCTGTAACGCCGGAGTGGGACACCCGGCTCAGGCCCGGATGCCGTCGTGGCGCCCGGCGGCCCGGAAAGGCTACTGGTCCGCTCTGCTGACGCTACTAGATTTCCGGGCCCCGGGTCGCAGCCAGGATCGATTCCGCGAGGCCATTCAGCAAGCGGTCAGGAGTTATGACCCGCAGCACCCTACAGGTGAATTTTGCGCGCTACTTCAGGGAGATGCCGTTCACCGGCCCGCTGGCCCCGGCTACCGTTCCGCGAACCTCACGAGCTTTGCGGCGGTTTCGGGTCCGATGGCCGGCGACGCCGCCAGCCGAACAGCCGCACCGAGACCAGGCACAGCATGACGATCGGGATCACCACCGCCGAGGTGTGGGCGGCGGCCGCGATGACCAGCCACACCAGCGCGATCGGCAGCAGCGGGATGAACGGCGGGCGGTAGGACTGCGGCCGGCCCGGGCCGACCATCTCCGGCTTGGGCGCGGCGGGCTGGAGGTCGGCGCCCAGCTTGGCCTCGGCCGGCAGGTCCTCGGTCAGCGCGCGCAGATCGCCCCAGGTCTTGGAGGCGTAGGCAGACGTGGTCCGCTCGTCGAACTCGTCCAGGGTCAGCCGGCCGGCCGTGAACGCCTCCCGGAGCACCTCGACAGTGCTTTCCCGGTCGTGGTCGGATGCACGAATCCCGCCGTCTGTCGTCATATCCGGGCCTTCCCGTAGCTCGACCCATGTAACAAATAAGCATACCCGCTGGCTGGCCCCGGCGTCAGTGTGGCCCGTGCCGCAGCGTGCCCTGGCCCCGGGTGACCAGGCTCGCGGGTGGCCCGTCGCTAAGATCACCGCATGCCACCCGTTGCGCGGTTCCGCGCCCCCGAGGGCCATCTCATCGTGTGCGGCGACGACATGCTGGCCTTCCGCGTGACCCAGGAGCTCACCACCCGGTACCGGGAGCGGGTCATCGCCGTCCTGCCGTCCAAGCGGCAGGGCCTGGGCCCGGACATCGACCGGCTGCCCGGGACCCGGGTCATCGAGCGGACCCAGCTGACCAGCCAGGCGTTCACCGACGCGCAGATCACCTCGGCCCGGGCGCTGGCCCTGCTGCGCCAGGATGACGTGGGCAACTTCCACGCGGCGCTGCGGGCCCGCGAGCTGAACCCCGACATCCGGCTGGTGCTGGCCGTGTTCAGCCCCGGCCTGGGTGACCAGGTGCGCGCGTTCTTCCCGGACTGCGCGGTGCTGGTCGGCACGTCGATGTCGGCGCCGTCGTTCGTGGCCGCCGCTTTAGGAGAGCCCGCCCCGAGCCACGTCCGCGTGTCCGGCCGCACGCTGTTCGTGACCCGCCGTGCCGACGCCGACCCGGCCCAGGTGCTGTGCGGCCTGGCCGCGTCCAGCGCCTCCAGCGTGCCCCGGCTGCTGCCCCCGGACCAGCAGGACGCCGACCTGGTGCTGGCCATCGCGGACGGCACGCCGCGGGACCCGCTGGTCCGCCGCAGCCCGGGCCGGACCGCGCTGCGCACGCTGCGCAGGCTGCTGTGGCACCGGCTCGGCCTGGGCTTCGGCCTGCTGTTCGCGGTGCTGGTGGCCGGCTTCGTCCTGCTCGCGGCCGGGGCCGGGTACGCCTGGCCGAACGCGCTGTACCTGACCGTGCTGGACGCGGCGGGCGCGGCGCTGACCAATCCGGCCGCGGGCGGGGTGGAGAAGGTGGCCCAGTTCCTGCTGACCTTCGACGGCCTGGTGTTCGTCCCGTTCGTGACCGCCCTGGTGGTGGGGGCCCGGCTGACCGGGTCGATCCGCGACAAGCCGCCCACCGTCAGCGGCCACGTGATCGTGGTCGGGCTGGGCAACGTGGGCACCCGGGTGGTGGCCCAGCTGCACGACCTGGGCGTCGAGGTGGTGGCCATCGACCGCGACCCGTCCGTGCCCGGGGTGGCGTTCGCCCGCAGCCTGGGCGTGCCGGTGGTCATCGGCGAGATCCACCGGGAGGAGACGCTGAGCGCGGCCAGCCTGGAGCAGAGCATCGCCCTGGTCTCGGTGACCAGCAGCGACGAGGTCAACCTGGAGGCGGCCCTGCACGCCCGCGCGCTCCGGGCCGACCTGCGCATCGTGCTCCGGCTGTACGACGACGACCTGGCCGAGCGGGTGCAGAAGATGATCGGCAACACGGTCTCCCGCAGCGTGTCCTACCTGGCCGCGCCGGCCTTCGCCGCGGCCATGCTGGAACACCAGGTGCTGCGGACGATCCCGGTCGGCCGGCACGTGCTGCTCATCGCCGACGTCCAGGTCGAGCCGGATGCCGAGCTGGCCGGCCAGCTCGTCGAGGCCGCCCAGCATCCGGGCGAGGCCCGCATCCTGGCCGTCCGCCGCCACGGCACCGAGAGCTTCGACTGGTCCCTGGACCGGGACTACCGGATCGAAACCCAGGACCGGCTGCTGGTCCTGGCCACCCGGGCCGGCCTGGGCCGCGCCCTGGCCCGCAGCCGCCCGTTGGCGACCTTAACCCTGTGACCGCCGGCCATCCCCTGCAATCGACAGACAAAGCATTTCCGGTAAGCCGGGTCATATCGTTACTCAGCCCGGGAAACACGTCGCTCGGGGGTATCGCGAATAAGGGGCCGGCGGCGTTACGCTCAGTGCGGATCTTCCGCCTGGTTCTGCTGAGTCAGGTGGGGATCGAGAAAAGGGACACGACGGTGTCCCCAGCGGGGTTTAATCGCGCCGCCGGAGACACCGAAGGTCCCTATTGATATGGCCGCCCGGTAGCCCACGGCAGCGACCGATGGGCAGGACGTGTCTTCCTTCTCAAGGAGGGATCACCGTGAGCGTCAACGACGATGGCATCACCGCGGCGGGCGAACGGGCCGCGGTGGCGGAGACCGCCGCCGCGTCCCCTATCGCCGATCCAGCCCCGCTCGGGCTGGCCGCTTTCGCCCTGACCACATTCCTGCTGTCGGCCGCCAACGCGGGCTGGATGACCAAGGCGACCGGCAGCGCCTTCCTGGGCTATGCGTTTGCCTACGGCGGCCTCGCCCAACTGCTCGCCGGCATGTGGGAGTTCCGCAACAAGAACGTTTTCGGAGCGACGGCTTTCGGCAGTTACGGCGGCTTCTGGATTGGTCTCGGCTTGTGGGCTCTGCTGGTAGAGCACGCCGCACCTCCAACCGGGGTGCTCCGGGCCATTTACGCGGCGCAAACCGTCAAGGACCTCGGCTGGATCCTGCTGGCGTGGGCCATCTTCAATACCTACATGCTGCTAATGAGCACGCAGACAACGGCGGCGGTGTTCGCCGTGTTCCTGACCCTGGAGGCCACCGAGGTCATCCTGTTCATCGGCTTCTTCACCGGCAGCACCGGAACCATCAAGGCCGGCGGCTACGTCGGTATCGTCACCGCGCTGGTCGCCTGGTACACCTCGGCGGCGGGCGTGGCCAACGGGCTGCCCGGGCGGATCAAGATGCCGGTCGGCAGGCCCTTGATCAGCTGAACCCCCCGCACCTGGCCTGACGGTACCGGTCCCGGAGACGCAGGTCTCCGGGACCGGTCGCGTCTGCGGGGATGCCCGGAAGCGCCTCCTTGATCCCGGTAGCGTAGGCGGGACAGTTTTCGCCGCGCCGAGCATCGAGGAGGGCTGCCGTCCGTGGTGCGGAGCGACGAACGCCAGCAGTACGACCTACACGAGCTGAGTATCCAGATGGCCCGGGTGAAAGAGAAGACACGACCGTGGAAGGAAGCGATCGCCCTCGTGCTGGCGATCGCCGCCGCCGTCGTGTCCCACAACGCGGAGCACATCTTCAAGAGCCTGGCCGAGCAGACGATCAGCCAGCTGCCCACGATCATCGCCTACGCGCTGGCCGTGGTGTTCTGCGTGCTGGCCATCATCGCGGTGCTCGGCATCTCCGCCAAGACCCAGAACTTTCTCCGGCCGCGCCTCGGATCAGCGCACGCGGCCGTCATCCGCTACGCCATCCTGCTCGTAGGCATCGTCGTCGTAGTGGTGCTCACCCTGCAGCTGTGCCGGGTGCCCGTGGGCCAGCTGGTGGTGGGAGGCGCGCTGACCAGTGTGCTGCTCGGCATCGCGGCCCAGCAGTCCCTGTCCAACATCTTCGCGGGCATGGTGCTCATGCTGTCGCGGCCCTTCCGCGTCGGTGACCACATCCAGCTACGGGCCGGCGCCCTGGGCGGCGAGCTCACCGGCACGGTCACCGAGATCGGCATCACCTACATCCGCCTCGACATTGGCGACACGGTGATGTCGGTGCCCAACTCCCAGGTCCTGGCGGCCGCGGTCGGCCCGGTTCCCCCGGATTCGGCCGACCCGGACCCCGCTCCTCCCCCGGCCCCCGAAGCCGAGAACCCCGCCACCCGGCCGCCCGGCACCGGCGCCCACGTCTGAGTCACCGGGGCCCGGCAACGCGAAAGCCCCCGCGCGCTGGAGCGCGCGGGGGCTTTGCTGGCTTGACGGCCGGTGCGGTGGTCGCCTCCTCGGCGAGTCGCACAACGCGGCTCCAGCCAAACGGTATTCCGCGAAGGCATTTTTGGATGCGGCCCGGGGCACTCAGCCGCACCGACCGAAGACTAGGAACGCACCACCCGTCCCGACTGTTCCCCGATCCTGGATTTTCCCGGATCTTTCTAACCGGCCCGGGTCGCGATGCCGGGATAGTCCACGATCAGCCCGGTCTCGTCGTAGACCAGGCGGGCGGTAAAGCCGAAGGCCGGGGCAGTGTAGTCGTAGCACGCCTGCACTCCCTGGCCGGGCAGGCGCCGGTAGGCCTGGTCGAGCCGGTCGGTGGTCAGGGTGGCGGCGCGGACGTAGGCGGCGGGCGCGTCGGCCCGGGCCGCCGGCCGCAGGCCCAGGCGGTGCACGGGCAGGGTGTTGGTCATGGCCGAGGACTCCAGATCCACGTCCAGGCAGCCATCGAGGTGGGGTGCTGGCTCGCCGCCGATGCGCCAGTGGCCGGCGCCGTCGGATTCGAGCTGGATCTCGCGTCGGCCGGTCACGGTCGTGGCCTCGATGTGCGCGCGGCGGGTGGCCCAGGCCGCATCGACCTCGATGGCGTAGGTCACGGCCCAGGTCTGGCCGTCCTCGAGGGCAGTGGTGGTGCCTTCGATCAGCCAGCCGGCCCCGGCCCGGAAGTAGGCGACTTCGAAGCCCGCGCGGGCCCCGCGGTGCTGCCAGCACGCGCTGGCCGGGAACGGGCGGAACGACATCGAGCCAGTGTCACACAGCCCAGCGGCCGCCGGCGTCGAGGGCGGCGGCGGTGCGCGATCTGCCGGCCTATCGTGGCGGGATGAGCGATGACAGCTGGAACGGTCTGGCCGACTTCTTCGCCGATGAGGCCTACGCCACCGTGAAGGGGCGCGTCCGCTCCTACGTGATGCACCAGCAGTTGCTGGCCCATCTGCCCCCGCCGCCGGTCCCGGTGCTCGACGTCGGCGGCGGCGCAGGCCACCAGTCGTTCCCGCTGGCCCAGGCCGGCTACGAGGTGACCTTGCTCGACTCGTCGGCCGGCATGCTGGACAAGGCCCGGCTCCGCCTGCGGCGGCAGCCGGCCGAGACCCAGGGCCGGGTGTCATTCCTGGAGGCCGACGGCCATCACGCCGAGGAGGCGACCGGCGGCCGGCGGTTCGCCGCCGTGCTCTGTCATGGCGTGATCGGTTACCTGGAGGACCCGGAGCCGCTGGTGGCCCAGCTGTGCCGGTGCGCGGCCGACGATGGCCTGGTGTCGATCATGGCGGGCAACGCGCATGCGGCCGCGGTGCGCCCGGCCCTGGAGCAGCGCTGGGACGACGCGCTGACGGCGTTCGACGCGCGGACCGAGATCGGGGTGCTGGGCCTGCCCACCCGGTCGGACACGCCGGAGGAGCTCAGCGACCTGATCCGGCGCCATGGCGTGGAGCCCCTGCGCTGGTACGGCGTCTGGCTGTTCACCGACTGGCTCGATTACGCCGGCGTCCCCACCGACCCCACCGACACCAAGCAGGTGGCCGCGGCCGCCGCCGTCGAACTGGAGGCCAGCCGCCGCGACCCCTACCGTCAGCTCAGCCGGATCTTCCACCTGATCGGACGCAAAGGGTGAGCGACGTACCCGAACGCTGGACCCAGGCCCGCGTCTACCCCGACATGTGGACGGACCCGGACCAGGACCCGCGCAACAGCGACGGCGTCAGCCCCGACGGTGAACTGGCCACCCTCCAGGACTACGTCCGCGGCTACCGGCTGACCCTCCTGATGAAGTGCGAGGGAATGACACCCGGGCAACTGGCGCGCCGGTCGGTCCCACCCTCAACCCTGTCCCTGCTGGGCCTGGTCCGCCACCTGGCCGAATGCGAGCGGGACTGGCGCACCTGGATCCACCCCGACCGTCCCGAGCCGGCCCTCTACGGACCGGGCGACGCCGCCTTCGACAACGCCAAACCCGAGCAGACGCTGGCCGAGCGCGCCTTCGCCGGCCTCAACCACGAGCAGACCGCCACCGACACCCTGCTGGCCGCGTACCCCGACCTCGGCACCCGCGTAGGCCCGAAGAACATCGCCATCCGCGAAGTTTGGATCCACCGCATCGAGGAGTACGCCCGCCACTGCGGCCACGCCGACCTCCTCCGCGAACGCATCGACGGCCGAGTGGGCCAGTAACGCCCCCCGGCCCGGCACCGAGAAAAAAGACCTTCGACTAACAAGGGATCAGCACCGACAGCGGCGAGAA
>DASXMW010000088.1:0-23097 GCA_036495425.1 Streptosporangiaceae bacterium
CTGCCGCACCTTCGTATCCGGGGTGACCGTGACCACCTTCGTGCCCTTGACGCGAAGCACATCGCTGATTCGCATGGGACCTCCCTGAGGCTGTAGCGGTGCGGTCCTACTGGTGTACCCGGGAAAGGTTCCGGTCAACGCCCTAATTGGCCGACCAGGTGGCGGGGCGGAAGCGCATCCGGCAGATGACCACGTTGTCGGTGCCGTTCCGGATGGCCCGGTCCAGTACCAGCCCGCGCTGGTTGTGCAGGATCCACTACCAGGGCCGCATCGGCTCCAGTTCCGAGATCAGCACCACCGGCCGCCAGGGCCAGCAGGATCAGGGTGACGATCTGGATGGCGTAGAAGAGCACGCCCTGGCCGAGCCCGGCCCGGGTGACCTGGGCCAGCACGGTGACGTGACCGCCCGGCACCACGTCGAACTTGCGATCAGCTCGGCCAGGCCGAGCAGCATCACGCCCAGGATGACGCCCAGACCCACCTCGGTGTGCTGGGCTCGCTTGACCCGGGGCTGCCGGAACGACGGCACCGCGTTGGCGATGGCCTCGACCCCGGTCAGGGCCGAGCAGCCGGACGCGAAGGCCTTGAGGATCAGCAGCAGGCCCACGGTGTCGGTGGCCTCCGGCAGGGTGTGGATGGGCGCGACCACCGGGTGGGACCGGAACAGGCCGACCACGATGACCGTCACGATGGCCGCGATGAAGGCCACGGTGGGGATGATGAACAGCCGGGCCGCGTCGGCCACACCCCACAGGTTGGCCCCGGTGATCAGGGCCAGCGCGGCCAGGCAGAGCCAGATCCGGGCCCCGTACAGGTCCGGGAAGGCCGAGGTGAGGCCTCGATCCCGGCCGAGACGCCGACCGCCGCGTTGAGCACGTAGTCCACGATCAGCGACGCCGCCGCGACCAGGCTGGGGGTGACGCCCAGGTGCCGCTTGGCCACCGCGTAGGCGCCGCCGCCGGCCGGGAAAGCCTCGATGACCTGGCGGTAGGAGGTGACCAGCACGGCCAGCAGGACCACGATGGCGATCGTGATCGGCATCGTGTACTTCAGAGCGCTCAGGCCCGCGGTGGCCAGCACGACCAGGATGGCCTCGGGCCCGTAGGCGACCGAGGACATCGCGTCCAGCGACAGCGCGGCCAGCCCCTCGAGGGCGGTCAACCGGTGCCGTTCCTCTTCGTCCTGGCCTGGTCGGGCCGGAGGCGCCGCCGCGTCGCTCGTCGTCATCAAGGCACATCCAAGCACCCGCGGCCGGACATCGCGTGCGCGCCCGGGGCCCCAATGGCGCGCGGCCCACGGCCCGAATGGTCAGCCCAAAGGAAGCGGCAACCGGTGCGCCCGCAAAACCGCACAAAGACGCTTACCACCCATAGCGTGTTTTAGCTGAAAACCACGGCCACACATCTTGCGGCAACTTCGCTCGCGGCAAATAACACCACTAAAAAAGGAATGTCTCATTGGCCGAGAAGCCCCGTTTTGTAGCAGACTTGGGCCCGGGGGAACCGCAGCCCTCATGCGCGTATCGCATCGGCGGGCAGGCGGCAGCCCAGCGTTCCCGCAGTGCGACGAGAGGAACACGGGAAGCAGATATGATCAGCGAGCTCGACGGCCGTCCCCGCGCCACGCCGGAGAACAGGGAGAATGCTTCAGTGACGCGAAACGGCCGCGGGCGCCCGACCATGAAGGACGTCGCGACCCGGGCCGGGGTGGCCCTCAAAACGGTGTCCCGGGTGGTCAACGACGAGCCCGTGGTGACCCCGGAAACGGCCAACCGGGTCCGCAACGCTATCAACGAGCTCGGCTTCCGGCGCAATGACAGCGCCCGGCTGCTGCGGAAGGGCCAGACCGCCTCGATCGGCCTCATCATGGAGGACATTGGCGACCCGTTTTACTCGGCGTTGTCGCGCGCGGTGGAAGACGTGGCCCACTGGAACGGGTCGCTGCTTTTCACCGGATCGAGCGACGAGGATCCCCAGCGCGAACAGGAACTGGTGCTCGCGTTGTGCGCCCGCCGGGTGGACGGTCTCATCGTCATTCCCGCCTCCGGCGACCACCGGTATCTGCTGCCGGAAATCGCGGCCGGGGTGGCCTCGGTGTTCGTCGACCGGCCGGCCGGGATGATCGAGGCCGACGCGGTGCTGGCCGACAACGTCGGCGGCACCCGCACCGGCGTGGCCCATCTCATCCAGCACGGGCACCGGCGGATCGGCTTCATCGGCGACGGCGCCGGCATCTACACCGCCAACCAGCGGGAGAGCGGCTACCAGCAGGCCATGGAGGACGCCGGACTGCCGATCCACGAGTCCTGGGTGTCGCGGACCAAGCCGTCCCCGGCCAGCGTCAAGACTGGGCTGGCCCAGATGACGACCGGGCCCGAGCCGGTGACCGCGGTGTTCTGCGGGAACAACCGGACCACGGTGTTCGCCCTGCGGGAGATCGCCCAGGCCAGCGGGCGCGTCGCGCTGGTGGGATTCGACGATTTCGAGCTGGCCGACCTGCTCGAGCCGGGGGTGACGGTGGTGGCCCAGAACCCGGGCGAGATGGGCCGCCGCGCGGCCGAGATGCTGTTCGGGCGGCTGGCCGGGACCCGGGGGCCAGCGCAGTACGTCGAACTGGGCACCGAACTCATCGTGCGCGGTTCGGGAGAAATCGCCCCGGCCTGACCCGGTGGTTCCGGTGCGCGAAAGAGCTAGAGCGTGGCGATGAGGACGACGATCACGATGACGGCCAGCACGATGCCCCCGATGAGGACGTACCGGCTCGCCGGGGTGGACCGGCGGGGCGTGTAGTCGCTGTCGGACCGCTGCGCGAAGGCCTGGAAGCTGGCCGTGTTCGCGCTCGGGTCATTCTCTGTCTGCGGCATGCGCGCCACTCTAGCTGGTCAGTCGCTTACCACATGGGCGGAAGGCGCCAATTCACGCCAACTCGCGGGATCGTTTTGCGCTCATACGTACCGATTCGACTGCTACGCTCACGGCCTGCCACCTGATCGTTAGGAGCTTCCGTGGGAGCAGCATCGGGCGGCCGTCTCACATTCTCGCTGGTGGCACTGGCCGTGCTGATGGCGTCGGGGGCGACCGGGGTCGTGGTGGTCGGAGCCGGTCCCGGGCACTCACCGGGCGGAAGCAGGACCACCACCAAGATGGTGGGCGCGGCGGCCCAGCGGGCCGGCGCCCACAACGGCAGCCCCACCCCGCCCGGATCCGAGGCGGCCACGGCCGCGCAGGACCGGGACGGTGCCGCGGCCGGGTCCGCGGGCGGAGCCGCCGGCGGGCGCGCCGGCCGGGACAACGTCGGGGCGGCACACTCCCCCACCCTGCTGCGGGAACTCGCGGGCCCGCTCAGCCGGACCGGCGTGCCGTCCAGGACCGTGGCCCACGGCGTCGACGTCGCGGCCGACCAGCACCCCGGCGGCGCCGCCATCGAGTGGTCCCGGGTGGCCGCGGCCGGCTACACGTTCGCCGCGGTCAAGACGACCGAGGGCGACTACTACACCAACCCCTGGTACGCCGGGGACGCGGCCGGGGCCGCCGAGGCCGGGCTGGCCGTGACCGGCTATCACTTCGCGATCCCCAACGTCAGCGGGGGCGCGGCCCAGGCCGACTTCGCGGTCAGCCACCTCGGCGACGCCGCCGGCGGCCGGCCCCGGGCGCTGGCGGTGGACCTGGAGTACAACCCGTACACGGCCATCGACCACACCAACCAGTGCTACGGCCTGTCAGCCACCCAGCTGGTCGGCTGGATCAGCGCCTTCGCCAGCGAGGCCCGGCGGCTCACCGGCCAGACCCCGGCCGTCTACACCACCGCGGCCTGGTGGGGCGCGTGCACCGGGGACAGCACCGCGTTCAGCGACGCCTCGCTCTGGGTGGCCGGCTACGGCCGCGGCCAGCCGGCCCGCCCGGGCGCCTGGCGGGCCTGGGCGGTGTGGCAGTACACCAGCGCCGGCACCGTGCCCGGCATCCCGGCCAGCGGTTCCACCGACGTGAGCTACGCCGCCGGTTACTCCGCGGCCATGGCCGCGGCCGACCGGGGCAGCGGCAGCGGCGAGGCCGGTGGCCGCGGCCAGCCGGGCCCGTTCGCCCCCGCGGCCACCCACCGGGCCGCCCCGGTCCCGGCCGCGATCACCTCCCCCGCCGGTGCCACGCCCGCGGCCGAGCCGTCGCCGGTGCAGCCGGACCTGGTCCCGGCCTCGGTTCCGGCGTCCGCGGCCGCGGGCTAGGCCGGGTCCGGGCGGCGCCGGCGCCGGTGCTGCCTGGGGGTGGCCGATCCGGGTCGGCCGCGAGAGTCGGCCGTTCCGGGCAAGCTGAGGGCATGCGAAACACTCCGCTGCTGCAGAAGCTGGACGCGGTGACCATCCGGGTCCCGGACCTCGACCGTGGCCTGCGCATCTACCGTGACGCTCTCGGTCACGAACTGCGCTGGCGCAACGACGACCTCGGGCAGGCGGCCCTGGCCATGCCGGGCTCGGACACCGAGATCGTCCTGTCCACCACCACGCTCGACTACGCACCCAACTGGCTGGTCGGCTCGGTCCCGGACGCCGCCCGGGTGATCGAGTCGGCGGGCGGCCGGGCAGTGGCCGGCCCCATCGAGATCCCGGTGGGCCGGGTCATGGTCGTGGCCGACCCGTTCGGCAACGAACTCGTCCTGGTCGACCTGTCCAAGGGCCAGTACGTCACCGGCCGCGACGGCCGGGTGACCGGCGTGACCCCGGCGCCTCAGCCCTAGCCGCCGTGGCCGGACTCAGGGGCGGAGGGAACCGGGCGGCCGGTGCGGTCGATCAGGCGGGACATCACGATCACGCTGCGGGTGCGGGTGGTGAACGGCTCGGCCCGGATGCGCTCCACCACCTGCTCGAAGTGCCCGACGTCGGCGGCCTGGATGTGCAGCAGGGCGTCGGCCTCGCCGGTCACCGTGCAGGCCCCGACCACCTCGGGGTAGCGGCGGACCGCGGCCCGGATGTCGGCCGGTGAGGTGAGGGCCCGGCAGAACAGCTCCACGTAGGCCTCGGTGGTCCAGCCGAGCGCGGCCGGGTCGACGCGGGCCGAGAAACCGCGGATGGCCCCGGTCTCCTGCAGCCGGTCCACCCGGCGCTTGACCGCCGGCGCCGACAGCCCGACCAGCCCACCGATCGTGGCGTAGCTGGCCCGCGCGTCCTCGATCAGCGCCGCCACGATCCGTTCGTCGATGGAGTCCAGGCTCATAGGCCCGATGATGGCACTGTTCAGCCCCCACCCGGCCAAGGCGGCCGGGTGAGCCCCCGCGCCAGTGCAGACCCCGGCCCGGTCTGACCATCCCGGAGCCCGACGGTCCGCCGGAGGTGCCCTCTCGGGAGGCCCGTGGGACTCAAGCGGCAGGAGTGACGGCTGGGGAGGGGGCACCGCGGAGGCCGCCCTTTAAATGGAGCATTGTCAGTGAATAGCGCTGACTTTGCTCCACGTAGTTGGTTCTGCACACGAAGCTGAGGCTGGGGGGACGGGAGGGGTTGCGGAGCTTACGCGGGGCGGGCGCGGGGCGCGCGGGGCGGGCGCGAGGCGGGCGCGGGGCGTGGCAGAGGCATAGGCAGAGCGCGCCTGGACCTGGGGGCCGGGCGGGGCCGTCGGCAGAACGTGCCCGGACATGGGGCGGGCGGGGCAGCCGATGGAACGCGCGAGGGACCCGGTGGCCGGGTGTCTGCCGGGGATGCGGGCGTCGGGGGCCGGGGGGCTGCCAGAGGCTGCCAGGGGTGTGGACTTCGGGGGCCGGGACCATGGGCCGGCCGGGGCGTGGACGCCGGGACCATGGGCCGGGCGGCGGGCGGGGACGACAGGGACCCGGGGCCGGGCGGCGGGGAAATACAAACGGCCCTGCGGCAGTGTGACACACTGCCGCAGGGCCGCGCCCCGCTCAGGGCTCCGGCCTTTGCCTCGGGGATGAATCCCGTCCGCCAGCCGGTCGTAGATGAGGCCCGACGTCCCGCTTTCGCCGGGCCTCGATAGTGTGACGCCGCCCCCCGGCGGGGGGTTTACACGTCTGGTGAAAATCTTGTTTTTATCTGGATACCCGATCCAGATAGGCGACCGCGGTCTCGGCCAGGGCCGGGCTGCCCGCCATCACATAGTGGGTGTGACCAGGCAGGACGGCCAGCTGAGCCGGTCCCGCGGTGCCGTCCCAGCCCGGGTCGGACAGGCCGCCGCCGAGCAGGCCGAAGAACTCCATGATGTGCGCCGGGCGGACCGAGTCGGTGTCGGCGAAGACCAGCAGCACGTCGGCGGTGATGCCCGCGATCCCGGCCGACCAGTCGTAGTCGTGCCGGAGCAGTTCGCCGACCTCGGACACGTGCTGGGTCCAGCCGTCCGGATCGGGCGCGATCTTGGCGTAGGTGGCGTACATGGGGCCCTGCTTCATCATCTCGGCCGCTTCCGGGCCGAGCGCGGACTGGCCCGCCACCACCTCGGGGAACCAGCCGTCCTGCCGGAACGGGGCCGAGACCGCGATCAGGCGCCGGACCAGGGCCGGGTGCTGGATCGCGGTGCGCACGGCCACGCCGCCGCCCAGCGACAGTCCCATCAGGTCGGCCTGGTCCAGGCCCAGGTGCCGGATCAGCCCGGCGATCTGATCGGCCATGTCCTCGTACCGGAGCGGGCGCCCGGGGCTGGCGGTGTGCCCGTGCCCGGGCAGGTCCACCGCGATCACCCGCCGCCCCGCGGCCAGGGTGTCCAGGATCGGGTCGAATATCTCCGATCCGCCGATCCCGCCGTGCAGCAGAATCAGGGGGTCACCGGACCCGCGCTCGTCGTACCACAGGGCCAGGCCATCCACGTCTGCGTAGCTCATGACCGGTATAACGATACGGGCTGCCCCGGCTCATCGGTGAACGCAGCCGGCAACGGGCCCGCCTCGGGCGGGGCTTGCACGGTGAGCCGGACGTCACCGCCGTCGAAGTCCAGCGTGAACCGGAAGAACGGGCAGCACCGCTGTTCCGCGGCGGCCAGTTCCGCGGCCGATCCGGCCAGCGCGGCGGGCAGCGTGACCCGGATCCCGTCGGCCACCGGCTCGCGGGCGGTGCCCCCGGCCAGCAGGTCGCGCCACTCAGCCAGCCGGACCTCCTGCCCGCCGCCGTCCAGGGAACATGCAATGGGCTCCTGCTACGGCAGTGGCACCGTTTGCCTCTGTGGCAAAGGAGGTTTGTGGGGCGAGGGTCGCTCTTGTGGCGAGACAGATTCGTGGGGCAGGAGCGACTGAAGAGCGTCTCGTTGTCTCTGTGACGAGGGGGGTTCGTGGGGCGGGAGCGGCTGGGGAGCGGCTGGTTGTCTCTGTGACGAGGGAAGTTTCTGGGGCGGGAGCGGCTGGGGGGCGCCTGGATTCTTCTTGCTGTTATCAAGGGGGAGGTCGCCGCCGAGGCGGGGAGCCGGGCCGGTCAGGCAGCCGCAGGCGGAATCGCAGGGGCCGGGCCCGGGCGCCGGGACGGTGGCGGCCAGGGCCTGCTCCAGGCGGGTGATCGAGCCGGCCGCGGCGGCGGCACGGTCGCGGGCCTGGGCGATGCGGGCGGCCAGGAGCGGGCGGAGGCGGGCCCGGACGTCGGCGCAGGCGCCGGTGTCGCGGACGGTCAGCAGGTCGCGGAGCTGGGCCAGCGGCAGGCCCAGCTGCTGGCCGGCCCGGATCAGGGCCAGCCGGGCGACGGCGTCGTCGCCGTAGCGGCGGTAGCCGTTGGCCGAACGCGCGGCGGGCAGCAGGCCGGCCTGCTCGTAGTACCGGAGCGTCGTCGGGGGCACCCCGGCCCGCTCGGCCAGCTCAGAGATCAGATAGGACGCCACACCACCGACGCTAAACCTTCGACCTCACTCGAAGGTCAAGCCGCGTGCGCGGCCAGCCAGGCGTGGACCTCGCCGACGTGGTTCTGGAGCAGGGTGAGGTGGCCGTCGTGGTCGAGCAGGCGGGCCTCGGCCGCGGGGATGTGGGCGGCCAGCCACTGGCCGTGGCCGAACGGGACGAACAGGTCCTCGCGGCCGTGCATGATCAGCAGCGGGACCGAGATCGTGGCCGGGTCGCAGCCCCACGGGCGGACGAAGGTCTCGCCGTCCTCGAACAGGCCCTCGGCGCTGGCGGCCAGGCCCTCACGGCCGGACCAGTCCAGGTACTCGGCCAGCTCGCCGGTGAAGACGGCGGCGTCGGTCGGGGTGAGCAGGGAGGGCATGGTCGCGGCCAGGGTGGCGGCACTGGCGGCCAGGACCCCGGCGCGCTGGTCCTCACACTGGGCCAGGGCCGCCTTCTCATCGGTCACGGCCAGCTTGAGATCGTCCACGTTGTCCTGGCCCATGCCCCCGAACCAGTCCAGGCCGTCCGCGTCGTAGGGCGCCAGCGAGGCCAGCGACGCCGCCGCCGCGACCAGGTCAGGCAGCAGGGCCGCGGTGGCCAGCACGTGCGGGCCACCTCCGGAGATGCCCCAGGTGACCAGGCGCTCGATGCCGAGGGCCGCGCAGATGACCCGGACGTCGGCGGCGCAGTCGGCCACCGTGCGGCCCGGCTGCGGGCTGGAGCCGCCGTAGCCGGGACGGTCGTAGCCGATGACCCGCAGCCCGCGCGCGGTGGCGTCGGCCACCACCGGGGCGTACAGGTGCCGCGAGTTCGGGGTGCCGTTGTGGACCAGGACCGGCAGGCCACCGGGGTCGCCGGCCTCCTCCACGGCCAGGATCCGGCCGTCCGGGCTGGGCACGGTGCGCTGTGTCGTCGGGGTCACACCCTCACCCAATCAGAAAAAGGTGGGGACCTCCTCGGTCACGGTGTAGTCGTCGTCGACCAGGTACAGGGTCCGCCACTTGTCAAAGGTGGTGCAGGGGTGGGACGGCCCCAGGGCCACCAGGTCACCGACGGCGGCGCCGTGATCGGGGGGGACGTCCATGTGGGCGTGCTGGTCGCTGGTCGCGGCCATGGCCCAGCCCGCGCCGAGCAGCGACCGGCGCTCGGTGCGGCCCCGGCGGACGTGGGTCAGGGCGATCGGGTTGCCCGCGTCCTGGCCGAAGTCCCGGCGGCCCGCGGACAGGATGAGCCGGCCGGGCTCGGGCACGGACAGGACCTGGGCCCAGACCTCGAGGGCCGGTTCCAGGTCGGGCCCTGACGACCCGGTACGCCCGTGCAGGTCGGCCAGGGCCCGGCGGTACAGGCCCCAGTCCTGGCTCAGGTAACAGCCGCTGCGCAGCATGACCCGGGCCGGCCGGCGCAGCCGGACCCGGGTCAGCACGTCCACCACCACGTCGAAGAACGCGCTGCCGCCCGCGGTCAGCAGCACCTCGGGACGGTCGAACAGGTCCCGCTCGTCCAGGGCGGCGGCGATGGCGGACAGGAAGGCCAGGAAGTCCCGGACCACCGGCTCGCGGTCGCCGCCGTCGCGGGCCCGGGCCAGTCCTTCGAAGCCTTCCACGCCGACCAGGGCCAGGTGCGGGGCGGCCCGCCGGACCGCCCGGGCCACCTCGACCGCGGTGGCCACGTCCCGGACCCCGCACCGGGCCCCGGCCAGGCCGCCCTCGACCAGCACGCTGACCGGGCGGCCCGGGCCGTCGGGGCCGAGGGCGGCGATCCGTTCGGCCAGCAGCCGGACCCCGGCCACCGAGTCGACCAGGCAGAAGAACTCGAAGCCCGGGTCGCGCCGCAGCTCGGCGCACACGTAGCGGATGTCGGCCGCGCCCACCAGCTCGTTGGCGTAGAAGATCCGCGGCACCCCGTGCTCGCGGGCCGCACGGACCTGGGCACCGTTGGCGAAGGTCAGGCCCCAGCTGCCCGCGGCCAGCTGGCGCCGGAACAGGGCCGGGGCCATGGCCGTCTTGGCGTGCGGGCACAGCAGCACCCCGGCCGCCTCGCTGAACTGCTGGAACTCAGCCAGGTTGCGTTCGAGCACGCTGGCGCGTAGTACGCACACCGGCAGCGGGAGGTCCTCCCGGAGTATGTTCACCGCTTCCACGAACGCGAACGCTACTCCGCGCGGAGTACACCGGGCGGGGGCGGCCGGCCGCCAACTGTCGCCTGGCGCAGGACGACGCGTGCGGGGGCCGGCCCGGAAGCATCGGGACCGACATCACCCCCGGCGAGGAGAGCTTCCGATGCGGCACGCACCCAGACGCCAACCGGTCCCCGCGGGCCCCGGGGACCCCGCGGCCCCCGGGACCCCCGGGCCCGGCCTGCTCGGCCGCACCGGGCGGGCCTGTTACCGCCACCGCTGGCTCACCCTGGCCGCCTGGCTGGCCGCAGTGGCCTGCCTGATCGTGCTGTGGATGCGGTTCGGCGCCGGGCGGCGAGGTCACCACCATGATGAATGACGCACGGTCCGCGTCGGGTCACGGCGTGACCTTCGACCTGGGCGGGGACGTGGTGGATCAGGCCGAGACCCGTACGGCGGGTCGTCGGACGCCATCGGCATCGGCGCCGCCGCCATCGTGCTGCTCATCGCGTTCGGCTCGCTGCTGGCCATGGGCCTGCCCGTGCTCACGGCGGTGTTCGGCATCGGCGCCTGTCTCTGCCTTATTGCCCTGCTCGGGCACGTGTTCCCGGCCCCGTCGTTCTCGCCCATCATCGCGTCGATGATCGGGCTCGGGGTCGGGGTCGACTACGCGCTGTTCATCGTGACCCGGTTCCGCGAGTACCTCCGGGCCGGGGTCGCGCCGGCCGCGGCCGGCGAGCGGGCCATGCGGACCGCGGGCCGGTCCGTGCTCACCGCGGGCACCACGGTCGTCATCGGCATGCTGGGCCTGCTGGTGCTGCGCCAGCCGCTCATGAACGGGGTGGCGGTGGCGGCCGCGGCCACGGTGGCCATGACCGTGCTGGCCGCGCTGACCCTGCTGCCGGCGTTGCTGGGGTTCACCGGGACCCGCCTGGCCAAGCCGTCCCGGTTCAGCGTTCCTGGCCTGCGACGCCATCCACGCAACCTTCGAAATGATAAAAATGCTCCGCATGCGGCCGAACGCTGGGCCGGGGTGGTGAGCCGGCACCCGGTCCGGGCCGCGCTGGCGGCGACGGCGGTCATCGCGGTGCTGGCCGTGCCCGCGCTCAGCATGACGCCGAACATGCCGGACGAGTCGGCGCAGGCGCCGGGGACCATGGGGCGCGCGAGTTACCAGATTTTGGCCGAAGGCTTCGGCCCTGGCTTCGACGCACCGCTGATCGTGGCGGCGGCGGGCCGTTCCCCGGGTACCGGCCGCTCCGGCCCGGGCCGGCCTCGGTTGATAGGCCGTATATCGCTCGCAGGCCGAACAAATTGGTCTCATCTATAGTCGTTACATGCTCGATGTCACCCGGCTCCGGGTCCTGGTCGCGGTGGCCAGGCACGGGTCGGTGACGGCCGCGGCCCGGGAACTCAACTACGCGCAGCCCTCGGTCAGCCACCACCTGGCCCGGCTCGAGGCCGAGACCGGGGTCCGGCTCATCCAGCGGGCCGGGCGCGGCATCCGGCTCACCGACGCGGGCCGGCTGCTGGCCGACCGGGCCGCCGAGGTGCTGGGCCGGCTCGACGCGGCCGAGAACGAACTGGCCGCCCACGCCGGGCTGCGCGCGGGCCGGGTGCGGCTGGCCGCGTTTCCTTCGGCCCTGGGCACGATCGTCCCGGCCGCGGCGGCCATGCTCCGGGCCGGGCACCCCGGCATGGACCTGCGGCTGACCGAGGCCGAGCCGCCGGAGGCCCTGCGCATGCTGCGGGCGGGCTACGTCGACGTGGCGCTGGTGTTCCGGCACGCGACGGGGCCGGCCGACGGGACGCCGGTGCCGGGCGGGCCGGAGGAGGAGGGCACCCGCGGCCGGCTGATCCTGGACGAGCCCGTGCACCTGATCGCCCGGCGCAAGGCCAGCGGCGGGCCCACCGGCTGCGACCTGGCCCGGTACGCGCAGTGCCGGTGGATCGCGGGCTGCGACCGGTGCCGGATCCACCTGATGACCCAGTGCTCGCTGGCCGGGTTCACGCCCAAGATCGCGTTCACCACCGACGACTACGTGGCCGTGCAGGCCCTGGTGGCGGCCGGGCTGGGGGTGGCGACCCTGCCCGACCTGGCCCTGCGCGCGGCCCGGCACCCGGGCATCCGCACCGCTGAGCTGTCCGGGGCCCGGCGGCACGTGTTCGCGCTCCAGTACGGGGAGCCGCCGGACTCCCCGGCCGTGACCCGGCTGCTCGACGCGCTGAGCGCCGCCGCCCTGGAGGAGAGCTGCGAGGCCGCCCGTCCTTCGCTACAGTCTCGCGCGTGACTTCGGGCCCGGGATTGCCGCCACGGGGCCAGGCGGCCCTGCCGGGCCTGGCCGCGGACCCGGTCACCGCCGACGGCCAGGTGCTGCTGCCCGGCATGGCCGCGCTGTCCGGGGCCCAGCACGCCGCGGCCGGCCTGATGGCCCGGGGTGGCCGGGCCGGGGCCGGCGCCCCGGACATGGAACCCGACACCGGTTCCGACCCCCAGCTCAGCCGGGTCGCGGCCGAGCTACTGGCCACCGACCCGGACGGGGCGCGGATCGGCGCGGCCGTGCGGACCGCGCTGGACATGCTGCTGGACGGCCAGCACACCGGCCGCTACCGGTGGGACCAGCTGGGCAAGACCGAGAAGACGCACGCCGGCACGCTGGTCGAGATCGGCATCCAGCGCGGCCTGGAGCTGGCCGACGGCAGCGTGCTCGACTACTCGATCGCGGGCACCGACGTCGACTGCAAGTTCTCGCACCGGATGGGCCGGTGGATGATCCCGCCCGAGGCGTCCGGGCAGCTGGTGCTGCTGGTTCAGGCCAGCGACGAGGACGGCACCTGGTCGGCCGGCCTGCTGCGGGTCCGGGCCGGGACCCTGCGCGAGGCCAGCAACCGCGACCTGAAGAAGACGCTCAGCGAGCGGGGCCGGGCCAACGTGGTCTGGCTGTTCTCGCGCTGCCCGCTGCAGGAGAACGTGCTGGTCCGGATGGCCGCAACCGACGTGGCCGAGGTGCTCGCGCCGCGGTCGGGCCAGCAGCGGGTCAACGAGCTGTTCCGGCGGGCCCAGCGGCGCCAGGTGACCCGGACCGTGGTCGCCACCGTGGCCAAGCAGGACGACTACATGAAACGGGTCCGGGCTGGCGGCGGGGCCCGGGATCAGCTGCGGCCGGAAGGCATCGTGATCTTCGGCGATTACGTGGGCGACCAGGCCCTGGCGGCCGCGCTGGGGCTGCCCCGGCCGGGACCGGGCGAGTTCGTCAGCGCCCGGCTGACCTCGCGCCCGGCCCGGCCCGGCGGCGCCGACCGCACGATCCGGCTGGAGGGCGTGGACTGGATGCTGGCCGCCCCGTCCGACCCGGCCGAGCCCGCCCCGCACCTGCCCCGTGGCTGAGGGCCGCGGGGAAGACGGGCCGCGGGGAGACGGCCGCGGGGTGGCGGCGTCGTCCGGCCGGGGGCGATCTGGTCCCATGGACGCATGAGCAGGCTGACGCGGCGGTCCGGGCGGTGGACGGTGGACGACCAGATCGCCTCGCCGTGGCACTACGTCGAGGTCGAGGTGCCGCCGGGGACGCGGGCGCTGCGGGTCGAGGTCCGCTACGACCGCCGGGCCGGCGTGCTGGACCTCGGGTGCCTGGGGCCGGGCGGGTTCCGCGGCTGGTCGGGCGGGGCGCGGGACCGGTTCACGATCGGGGCCACCGCCGCCACCCCCGGCTACCTGCCCGGCGAGCCCGAGCCGGGGCGCTGGCAGGTGATCGTCGGGCCCTACCGGCTGCCGCCGGGCGGCCTGGAGTGGGAGCTGACCGCGGCCGCGCTCAGCGACGCCGGGCCCGCCGCGGAGCCGGAGCCGGCGCCGGACCCGCCGCCCGCCACCGACCACAAGCCCCGGCGGCCGCTGCCCGCGACCGGCGGCCGGCGCTGGTACGCCGGTGACCTGCACACCCACACCGTGCACTCGGACGGCGCGCTGACCGTGGCCGAGCTGGCCGCGATGGCCCGGGGAACCGGGCTGGACTTCATCGCCGTGACCGATCACAACACCGTCAGCCACCACCGGGAACTGGCCGCGGCCAGCCGCCGGTACCAGCTCACGCTGATCCCCGGCCAGGAGGTCACCACCAGCCAGGGGCACGCCAACGCGCTCGGGGACATCGGGTGGGTGGACTTCCGGGAACCGGCCGCCCGGTGGCTGGCGGTGACCCGGGAGCGGGGCGGCCTGCTGTCGGTCAACCACCCGATCGCCGGGCCGGTGAGCTGGATGCACGCGATGCCGGAACGGCCGCCGCTGGTCGAGGTGTGGCACTGGAGCTGGCTGGACCTGAGCTGGACCGTGCCGCTGTCCTGGTGGCGGGCCTGGGACCCGGCCGCCATCCCGGTCGGCGGCAGCGACTGGCACCGGCCCGGCTCCGACGCGCCGCCCGGCACCCCGGTGACCTGGGTGGAGAGCGACAGCGACGAGCCGGCCGAGCTGCTGGCGGCGGTGGCCGCGGGCCGGGTGGCGATCTCGGCGGACCGGGACGGCCCGGTGCTGGTGCGGACCGGGGGCGAACTGGTCGCGGTGGACGCGGACGGCACCGTGCTGGCCGGGCTGGACGGCCCGGTGCGGCGGGTGCGCGGTGACCTGGCCCGCTTCCGCGGCGAGCCCGGGTGCCACCGGCTGCTCAGCGAGGCCGGGGCGACCCTGGCCCTCACGCCGTAACCGGCGCTGTAGCGGGGCGCCGTAGCGTACATGGATGGACGAGCTGATCGACCGGGCCCGGGCCCTGGCCACGGCGGGCACCCGGAAGATCCTGGGCATCGCCGGGGCGCCGGGGGCCGGCAAGACCTCGCTGGCCGCGCTGGTCACCGCCCGGCTGGACGGGCTGGCCGTGCAGGTGCCCATGGACGGCCTGCACCTGGCCGACGTGGAACTGACCCGGCTCGGCCTTCGCGACTGGAAGGGGGCGCCGGACACGTTCGACAGCCACGGCTACCTGGCCCTGCTGCGGCGGCTGCGGTCGCCCGGGCCGGGCGAGATCGTCTACGCACCGGCGTTCGAGCGGACGATCGAGCAGCCCATCGCGGGCAGCATCGCGGTCGATCCATCGGTGCCCCTGATCGTCACCGAGGGCAATTACCTGCTGCTGGACGACCCGCCCTGGCACGAGGTCCGGACGCTGCTGGACGAGACCTGGTTCGTGGAGATCGACGACGAGACCCGGCTCGGCCGGCTGATCCGCCGCCACATCGAATTCGGCAAGACGCCGGAGCAGGCCGCCGACTGGGTCGAACGCCTGGACGAGCAGAACGCGCGCCTGATCGCCACCACCCGGGACCGCGCCGACCTGATCGTCCGGGGCGGCTAGCCGGCCGGGGCCCGTCCGGCTAGCCGGCCGGCTCGATCTCGACCTGGTCGACCAGGCGCTCGTACTCGGTCAGGTTGACGTCGCCGGCCACGGTGGTGGCCGCGGCCACCGCGGCCGCGTGCCGGAGCAGATCCGGCCACGACCAGCCCAGCAGCAGGCCCGGCACCAGGCCGCCGACCAGCGGCCCCGGTGAGCCGGGGGTCAGGCCGGGCAGGGCGGCGCTCCACCGGCCGGCCTTGGTCACGACCGTGATCCGGTCCACGGCCGGAACGGCCACGGCCACCGCCCCGTGGGCCAGCAGCGCATCACCCCCGGCCTCCCGGCCCGCGGACAGCGGCTCGCCGGCCGGGCCGGCGGGCACCTCGTTCTCCTCGTCCGGCACGACCAGGTCCGGACGGCGCACGGCCGCGTGCTGCAGGGCCTCACCCCCGGTGCTGAGGATGACCGGCACGCCGGCCTCGGCCGCGTAGGTGGCCAGCGACCCGTAGATCTCCGGCGGCAGGCCCAGCGGCAGGGAGCCGCACAGGACCACGGCGGTGGCGTCGGACAGCATGCGCCGGTAGTCGCCGGCGAACCGCCCGAGTTCCTCGGTGGTCACGTAGGGGCCGGGCTCGCGCAGCCGCATGGTCTGGCCGGACACGGTGTCGGTGACGGCCAGCATGCGCCGGGACTCCTGGCTGATCCCGGTCAGCGCGACCGGGATGCCGGACCGGCCCAGGTCCTCCTTGATCAGCTCACCGGTGGCCCCGCCGGCCAGCCCGGCCACCACCACCTCGTGGCCGAACTTGTACAGCACCCGGGCCACGGCCACCCCGCTGCCGCCGGCCCGGTGGCGGACCCGGGTGATGTCCCGGGTGGCCTGCCAGGACGGGTCTTCGGCCTCGTAGGCGACATCAAGCGCCGGGTTGAGCGTGACGGTGACGATCACGAGGCGCCCTGCGGGCCCGCGGCCGGGCGGGCGAAGCAGGCGGCCAGGTGGTCGTTCACGATCCCGCAGGCCTGCATGGTCGCGTACGCGGTGACCGGGCCGGTGAACGTGAAGCCGTGCTGGCGCAGTTCCTTGGACATGGCCTTGGACGCCGGGGTCTGGGCCGGGACGTCGGCGGTGGTCACCGGGGCCGGCCACGGCTCACCCGCGTACTTCCACACCAGGCCGGACAGGCCGCCGGGCAGGTCCAGCGCGGCCCGGGCGTTGGCGATGGTCGCGTTGATCTTGGCCCGGTTCCTGATGATGCCGGCGTCGGCCAGCAGCCGCTGCACGTCGTCGTCACCGAACTTGGCCACCGCGGCCAGGTCGAACCCGGCGAACGCGGCCCGGAAGTTCTCCCGCTTGCGCAGGATCGTCAGCCAGGACAGCCCGGACTGGAACGCCTCCAGGCACAGCCGCTCGTAGATGACCTGGTCCCCGCGCAGCGGGCGGCCCCACTCCTGGTCGTGGTAGGCCACGTACTCGGGCGGGCTGATCCCCCAGGGACAGCGCAGCTGCCCGTCCGGGCCGGGAACGGCGTCAGTCACGGTCGCCGTCGTGGTGCTCGGAGTTGGGCAGGGTCTCCTCGGTGGCCCGGGCCGCCTTGGCCCGGGCGTGGTCCGAGCCCCAGACGATCTGCTGATGGGGGTCTTCGTCCCAGTGGAACTCGTGGTCGTCGCCGCGCCGCCCGCTCCGAGCCCGGTCCTGAGCCTGAGGCTGAGGCTGGTCCTGCTCCTGGGCCGGCCAGCCGGTGGCCGGGGTGACCGGGAGGCTGGTCTCGCCGTCCGGGGCACCGGAGCCGCCCTGGTCCACGTCGGTGGCCTGGGGCGGCGGCTCCCCCAGGGGCGCCTCCCCCGGCGCCGTGGCCGGTCCCCACGGGGCCGAAGCCTGGTCAGCCGCCTCGCCCTGCTCATCGGCGTGGTAGATCGGCTGCGGCCGGGTGATCGGCGCGGCCGGGGCGGCCGCGGTGGTGTCCTCGGCCTCGCCGGGCCAGTCCGGTTCCGGGATCTCCGGCTCACCCGGCCCGTCCGCCGGCCCTTCGGCCGGGCCCCCGCCGGGCCGGTCCCCGCCGGGCGGGTCCCCGCCGGGGCGGTCCGGCGTCGCGGGCCGGCCGCCGCCGCCGAGCTGGTCCCGCAGGTCGGAGACCTCCTGCTGCAGGGCGGCGATGTGCACGTCCCGCTCGGTCACGGCCTTGGCGATGACCTCCAGCGCGTCATCGGTGACGCGCATGTTGTAGCCCCAGGCGGCCGAAGGCGGCCGCAGCAGGGCCACGTCGGCCGAGGTCACCGGGCCGAGGTCGATGGGCGGATAGTCCGGTTCGGTGGCGGCCATCTCACCGCCGCGGCCGGACGCGACCACGACGACACCGGCCAGAATGACCACCGTCGCGACAAGCATGAGGACAGGCACGTATGAATCGTGCCACGCCCGGCGCGCCCAATGGCAAATTAAGGCGTCGCGCCGAGGTCGTCTTCACGGGCCAGGCCCTGGTGATTGTGGGCGTCGGTGATGATGCGGACCACCTCGGCGGCGTCGTCGGCCACGTGCACCAGGTCCAGGTCCACCGCGGAGACGTTGCCCGCCTGGCACATGGTGTCCCTGAGCCAGGACAGCAGGCCGGACCAGTAGTCGCTGCCGACCAGCACGATCGGGAACTTGGTGATCTTGCCCGTCTGGACCAGGGTGAGCGCCTCGAACAGCTCGTCCATGGTGCCGAACCCGCCCGGCAGCACCACGAAGGCCTGCGAGTACTTCACGAACATGGTCTTGCGCACGAAGAAGTAGCGGAACTCGAGCCCGATGTCGACGTACTTGTTCAGCCCCATCTCGAGCGGCAGCTCGATGCCCAGGCCGACCGACACGCCACCGGCCTCGGCGGCGCCCTTGTTGGCGGCTTCCATGATGCCGGGGCCGCCGCCGGTGATGATGGCGTAGCCGGCCCGGGCCAGGCCCCCGGCGATGTCCTCGGCCTGCTGGTACTCGGGGCTGGTGCGCAGGGTCCGGGCCGACCCGAAGATCGTCACCGCGACGCCCAGCTCGGCCAGCAGGCCGAACCACTCCACGAACTCGGCCTGGATACGCATGACCCGCCACGGGTCGGTGTGCACCCAGTCGGCCGGCCCGCGCCGGTCCAGCAGCCGCTGATCCGTGGTGGTCTGCGGAATCTGCCTGCCGCGCAGCGTGACCGGGCCCTGGCGGCGCTCCCGCCGGTGTGAATCGGAATTGACAGTCATCGTCCCCCCACGGTAATCGGGCCAGGTCAGTGTTTCGTGCCGTCACCCCCGCGGCGGCCCGGTCGTTTTCAGGCGTTTACGCCGTGGTCCCGGAGAATTTCGTTCAGTGTGGATTTGTCGTGGCGGTCGCCCTCGGTCAGCCGCCGCAGCACCAGCACGCAGGGCAGGCCGAACTCGCCGCCCGCGAACTTGCGGGTGCGGGTGCCGCTGACGCAGACCGACCAGGCCGGGGCCTGGCCGCGGGGCAGTTCGTCGCCGGTATCGGCGTCGATCACGTGGGTGCTGGCGGTCAGGATCGTGCCCGCGCCCAGTACCGCGCCGTCGCCGACCCGGGCCCCGTCCACCACCATGCTGCGGGAGCCGATGAACGCCTCGTCCCCGACCACCACCGGCACCGCGTTGGGCGGCTCGAGCACGCCGCCGATGCCGACGCCCCCGGACAGGTGCACGTTCTTGCCGATCTGGGCGCAGGACCCGACCGTGGCCCAGGTGTCCACCATCGTGCCCTCGTCCACGTAGGCGCCGATGTTGACGAACGAGGGCATCAGCACCACCCCGGGCGCGATGTAGGCCCCCCAGCGGGCGATGGCGCCGGGCACCACGCGCACGCCGTCCAGCCGCGTCTTCAGCGGGACCCGGTCCTGGTAGCAGAAGTCACCGGCCTGGGAGCGGGTCATCGGCAGCAGCCGGAAGGCGAGCAGGATGGCCCGCTTGGCCCGCTCGTCCACCACGACCTCGCCGGTGCCCGGCCGGGCCTGGGCGACCCGGGCCACCCCGGTGTCGATCTGGTCGATGGCCGCGGTCACCTCGGCCCGGGCCGAGGTGTCCTCGGGCGTGAGCCGGGACCGGTACTCCCACAGCTCGTCGATGCGGGCGGACAGCGGGGAAACGGCCGGGCCGGATGCGTCGTTCATGGCCCCGGAGCTTAGTCCGCCGACCCGGCTGATGGCCCGCCGGTGGTCACGACCAGCCGGCCACGAGGCGGACATAACACCCAGAGGGGGCTCCGATCGCCCCCGCGGCCGTCCGTCCGCCGGTACCGTCGGTGATGTGCCGAGGAGACGAGCGCGGCGAGGGGTCGCCATCTTCATGACGTGCGTCGTCGTGCTGCTCGGAGCCGGGGCCTATTTCGCCTACTCCGCCTACCATCACGTCTCCACCCTCCTGATCAGCCCGGGCTGCCAGGTCGGCAGCGGCAACAACGCCGTCTCCCTGGACACCCAGCAGGCCAGCATCGCGGCCACCATCGCCGGGGTCGCGGCCGACGAGAAGCTGCCCGCGCACGCGGTGACGATCGCCTACGCAACCGCCATGCAGGAATCGAAGCTGCACAATCTGGCCTACGGAGACCTTGACTCGGTCGGGGTGTTCCAGCAGCGTCCGTCCGAGGGCTGGGGCACGGCGAACCAGCTCAAGGACCCGGTGTACGCCACGGCCGCGTTCTTCCGCGCACTGGCCAAGGTCCCCGGGTGGCAGCAGTTGCCGGTGGACCAGGCCGCTCAGGCCGTGCAGCACAGCGCGGACGGATCGGCCTACTCCCAGTACGACCTGATGGCCCGGGCCATGGCCATCGCATTCACCGGCCAGGCGGCGCATTCGGTGTACTGCTGGCCCGGTGCGGGGCCCAAGCCGGCCCGTAACCTGGCCGGCGCCGAAACCGCGCTGGGCCAGGCGTTCGGCAGGCCCGATGCGGACCGCGCGGTGACCGCCGTCGCGACCTCGGGACCAGCCAAATCGCCGACCGTGGCCGTGCGGGTGCAGCCGCGGCAAGCCTGGGCGGTAGCCTCTTGGCTCGTAACGCACGCGCAGGCCTACGGGGTCAGCGAGGTGCGTTACGACGGCTATCAGTGGACGGCGTCGGACGGCAGCCGCGGATGGCGGCCCGCAACCGGCTCGGCCAATGCGACCAACGCCGACGCGACCAGCGGAAGTATCCTGCTCCGCTAACGTGTAAGTGTGGCTGTAACGGCATACTTGTCGCGAGCAGTAAAAGGCCCGGGCGCGGCCCCGCCGATCCCGGACGAAAAAGGAGTTCACACGTGACCTACATCATCGCGCAGCCGTGCGTCGATGTGCTTGATAGAGCGTGCATCGAAGAGTGCCCGGTGGACTGCATCTACGAGGGCGAGCGCATGCTCTACATCCACCCGGACGAGTGTGTGGACTGCGGGGCGTGCGAGCCGGTGTGCCCGGTCGAGGCCATCTACTACGAAGACGACGTTCCTGACCAGTGGAAGGACTACTACAAGGTCAACGTCGACTTCTTCGAGGAGCTGGGCTCGCCCGGCGGCGCGTCCAAGACCGGCAAGATCGGCAAGGACCACCCGCTGGTGGCGGCGCTGCCCCCGCAGGGAGAAGAAAGCTGACCCTGGCCGGACGGCTGCCCGCGTTCACCTGGGACCGGGTCGCACGGTACCGCAAAGAGGCGGAACGCCATCCGGACGGGATGGTCGACCTCTCGATCGGGGCACCCGTCGACCCGGTGCCCGGACCGGTGCAGGCGGCTCTGGCCGCCGCGGCCAACAGCCCGGGATACCCACTGACGCGGGGCACCCCGCCGGTGCGGGAGGCGGCAGCCAGCTGGCTGGCCCGCCGGCACGGGGTCACGGTCAGCCCGGACACCGTGCTGCCGGTGATCGGCACCAAGGAGTTCATCGCCTGGCTGCCGACCGTGCTCGGCCTCGGTCCCGGCGACACCGTGCTCTACCCGGCGCTGGCCTACCCGACCTACGACGCCGGGATCCGGCTGGCGGGCGCCACCGGCGTGGCCACCGACAGCACGCTGGCCCTGGGCCCGCAGCCGGTCAAGCTGGCCTGGATCAACTCGCCTTCCAACCCGACCGGACGGGTGCTGCCGCCGGAACACCTGGCCAAGGTGGTGGCCTGGGCCCGCGAGCACGGCACGCTGCTGGCCTCGGACGAGTGCTACCTCGAGCAGGGCTGGGAGGCCACCCCGGTCTCGGTCCTGCACCGGGACGTGTCGGGCGGGACCCCCGACGGCCTGCTGGCCGTGCACTCGCTGTCCAAGCGTTCCAACCTGGCCGGTTACCGGGCCGGTTTCGTCACCGGCGACCCGGCCCTGATCGCCGAGCTGCACGAGATCCGCAGGCACGCCGGGATGATCGTGCCCGCCCCGGTCCAGGCCGCGCTGATCGCCGCCCTGGACGACGACACCGCCGCCGACGAGCAGCGCGGCCGCTACCTGGCCCGCCGGGCCGTGCTCCGCCCCGCGCTGGAGGGGGCAGGCTGGGCCGTCGAGCACTCCGAAGCCGGGCTGTACCTGTGGGCCAGCCGCCCCGGCACGGACGGCTGGGAGTCGGCCCGCATCCTGTCCGAGGCCGGCATCCTGGTCTCGCCGGGCGAGCTGTACGGGCGGGCTGGCCTGCAGCACATCCGGCTGGCCCTGACCGCCACCGACGAGCGCATCCAGGCCGCCGCCACCCGCCTGGCCGCCCTGGCCTGAGCTGGTTCAGCCGGCCTGGCCGCGCGCGGGCGGGCGGACCAGCCAGCGCGGGACCGCGCGCCGGTACTCCTGGTAGGCGCGGCCGAAGCGATGTCGCAGGGTCCGCTCTTCATAGCCGATCACATAAATATGGAAGGTCACGGCCATGGCCACCGCGTAGGCCAGGACCGCCAGTGAGCCGAAGAGCCAGGCCTGGCCGAGCACGACCAGAAGCGCCGCCACGTAGATCGGGTTACGCACCCAGCGGTACGGGCCCGCGGCCACGAACCGGGACGGCGCGTCCCACGGTCCCGGCGTCCCCCGCCCGACGGTGGCGAAGGTCCACACGCACCAGCAGTACAGGGCCAGCCCGGCCCCGACCACCGGTACGGCTTCCCAGGCCACCGGGCCGGCCACTGGCCCGTGCCGGGTCAGCAGCCACCACGGCATCCAGGCCCCGCCCAGCCCCGGGACCACGATCGTGAACAGGACGTTGCGCACGGCCAGGCTCACCGGGCCGGGCCGCCCCAGGGCCCGGGTCCAGGCCATACCGGCCCCGGCGATCAGATCGAGCGCGGCCCGCCGCCGGGTCAGGTCGCCGGCCCGGACCAGCTCCGCGGTCAGCTCGGCCACCTCGCCGCCGTACCGCCGCCGCCAGCCCGGTGGGTACAGGTAGATCAGGGCTCTCATGGCGTCGCCTCCGCGATCCGCCGCAGGCCCAGCGCGGCGATGCGGGCCGACTCCGACAGCCGCTCCCGAAGCTGGTCCCGGCCGGCCGGGGTGATCTGGTACGGGCGCCGCCGGTCGTCCTCGGGGAGCGCCTCCACCAGGCCCGCGTCCTCCAGCTTGGCCAGCGCCCCGTAGAGCGTGCCCGCCCCCAGCGTGACCCCGGCGAACCCCTCGATGTCCTTGATCAGCGCGTACCCGTGCTTGGGCGACTCGGCCAAGCTGGTCAGGATCAGCACGCTCCGATCCGACGACCCCCGGATCGACTCCCTGGTCATCAGGCCCACCTCCCACTAGCTCCAATAAGCGTATACCGGAAAGTGTAATAAGACCAGCAGAGCGCGCGGGCATGCCCGGCCAACAGTGTCGATGGCTGAGACCCCTTGGTGACGGACGCCTGGGCTGGCCGCCGGACCGCCGGCCCGGTGGGCCGGGCTGCTGATGCCGATGGGGCCGCCGAGGCTGGACAGACGTAC
>DASXMW010000089.1:0-1653 GCA_036495425.1 Streptosporangiaceae bacterium
TCGACCGGGTGCCCGGCCTGTCCTCCTCGGCCGGCCACGTCCGCCAGCTCATGGTCGACAAGCGCATCGAGGCCCGTGCCTACACCCGCGAGCAGGGCGAGGACGCCCCCGAGGTGGCTAACTGGACATGGCCGTCCTGACCTGGTCGCACACGGCCGGCGGCCCGGTCTCGTCGATGGCCCGCTGGGTGAGCACGACCACGGCCAGGTCCCGGTCCGGCACGTTGGCCCAGGCCGTGCCGGTTCCGCCCTCCCAGGTGTAGCCCCATTCGGTCACCGACACGCCGTAGCCCCAGCCACGGTCGCCCAGGAAGCTGAACCCGGGCCAGACGTTCGCTCGCTGCGCCGGGGTCAGCTGGTCCCTCCTCATCTCGGCGACTGTCCCGGGCTTCAGCACCTCGCCGCCGCCGCCGCTGCGCAGCAGCATCCGGCCGAACCGGAGCAGGTCCTCAGCCGTCGACACCAGCCCGGCCGCCCCGTCGGGGAACCGCGGCGGCCGCGACCACTGCCCGTCCGGCGGGTCAGTGACCGCCAGCTGCCCGTCGCGCCGCTCGTACGCCGTGGCCAGCCTGCTGGTATCCGCCGCATGGAACGCGGTGTCCCGCATGCCCAGCGGGGCCAGCACCCGCTCCCGCATGACCTCTTCGAACGGAGCCCCGGCCGCCCGCGCGGCCAGCACCACGAGCACCTGCGATCCGGCCGAGTAGAGCCAGCGCTCGCCGGGCTGGGCCAGCAGCGGCAGCTCGCCCAGCCGCGCCATAAAGGTGTCGGGTCCGGGGGTGGTATCCGGACTCGGAGCACCGAACGAGCTCAGTTCCCGCTCCGCCACCGCGCTCACGATCGGCCATGGTTCCGGCGCCATGAACATCGCGCCCTGCATGCCGAAGCCCCACGTGAACGTGAGGAGATCACGTGTGGTCACGGCCCGTTCGGCCGCTATGGTGTCGGTGAGCGGTCCGTCCGGGCGGCGCAGCACCCGCCGGTCAGCCAGCTCCGGCAGCAACCGGTCCACCGGCTCGTCCAGCCCGAGCAGGCCGTCCTCGGCCACGCTCAGCACCACCGCCGCGGTGACCGGCTTGGTAATCGAGGCGATCCGGAACAAGGTAGAGAGCCGCATCGGCGGCCCTCCGGCCGCCATCACCCCTGCGGCGGCCACGTACGTCTCGTCGCCCCGGCCCACCGCCGCGACCACCCCCGGCGCGTCCCCCCGGGCCACGGCCGCCTCGACGATCTCCGCCAGCCTCTCCCCGTCTGTCATCTCCTCAGCCTACGATCGAGCCGTGACAGCCGCCGTATTCCCGCCTCCCCCCTGCCCCCCGCCCGCCGGAGCCCTGCGGTGATCGGCGCCCAGGCCCTCGTCGCCAGCCTGACCGGCGCGGGTGTCGACGTGTGCTTCATGAACCCGGGCACGTCGGAGATGCACTTCGTCGGCGCGCTGGACGCGGTGCCCGAGATGCGCGGGGTGCTGGCGCTGTTCGAGGGCGTCGCCACCGGCGCCGCCGACGGGTACGCCCGGATCGCCGGCAAACCCGCCGCCGTGCTCCTGCACCTCGGGCCGGGCCTGGCCAACGGCCTGGCCAACCTGCACAACGCCCGCCGGGCCCGGACCCCGGTCGTCGTCATCGTGGGCGCGCACGCCACCGGCCACGCCCGC
>DASXMW010000090.1:0-9108 GCA_036495425.1 Streptosporangiaceae bacterium
GGGTCGCAGTTCACCGTCCCGTACGGCACGATCTTCGCGGCCAGCGTGGTTGCCGTGGTTCCGATCGGGATCCTGGTGTTCATCTTCCGCCGCAGCGTTGTCTCCGGGCTCACGGCAGGCGCGGTCAAGGGGTGAACGACGGGTTCGGCCACCCGGCCCCGGCCCGGGCCACCCCTGACCCACCGGACCCCGGCCCCGGGCACCAGTCGAGCCCTGATCCACCCGGCCCCGGCCCGGGCCCCCAGTCGGGCCCGGCCCCACCAAGTCCCGGCCCCACCAAGTCCGGTCCCGGCCACGGGCGGCGGCCGCGGGCCGAATGTGCACGATGTCACATCGTTAACACCGGGGTGTGCACGATGTCACATCGTGCACAAGGTTCCAGGGGCCGCCGGGCCCCCTGCCGCCTGGGCAATCGATTTCTCTAAGCTGGGCTCATGGACTATCGCACGCTAGGACGCAGTGGCTGTGCCGTGTCGAACGTCTGCCTGGGGACGATGACGTTCGGGGTGGAGACCGACGAGGCCGGGGCCCATGAGCAACTGGACCGGTTCGTGGCCGCGGGCGGCACGCTGGTGGACACCGCCGACGTGTACGGCGCGGGCCGGTCGGAGGAGATCATCGGGCGCTGGTTCGCCAGCCGGCCCGCCGACGTCACCGAGCCGGTGGTACTGGCCACCAAGGGCCGGTTCGCCACCGACCACTTTCCCAACGGCGCCGGGCTGTCCGCGCGCCACCTGACCCGGGCGCTGGACAGTTCCCTGCGCCGGCTGGGCCGGGAAGCGGTGGACCTGTACCAGGTGCACGCCTGGGATCCGCTGACCCCGCTGGACGAGACCGTGACCACGCTGGACGGGTTCGTCCGGGCGGGCAAGATCCGCTACTGGGGCCTGTCCAACTTCACCGGCTGGCAGCTGACCAAGGTGGTGTACGTGGCCCGGGAGCTGAACGCGACCGGCCCGGTCACCCTGCAGCCCCAGTACAGCCTGCTGGCCCGGGAGATCGAGTGGGAGATCGTGCCCGCCGCGATCGACGCGGGCCTGGGGCTGCTGCCGTGGAGCCCGCTGGGCGGTGGCTGGCTGTCCGGCAAGTACCGGCGCGACCAGCGCCCCACCGGGTCGACCCGGCTGGGCGAGGACCCGAACCGCGGCATGGAAGCCTACGACCGCAAGAACACCGACCGCACCTGGCGGGTCATCGATGCGGTGCAGAAGGTGGCCGAGGACCGGGACGTGTCCATGGCCGAGGTCGCGCTGGCCTGGGTCACCGACCAGCCCGGGGTCAGCTCGACCATCCTCGGCGCCCGCACCATCGAGCAGCTGGAGGCCAACCTGAAGGCGGCCGGGCTGCACCTCACCGAGGCCGAGACGGGCGCCCTCAACGAGGCCAGCGACCCGCACCCGGTCGACTACCCCTACGGCGAACTCGGCGTCGACCAGCGCGACCGCACCCTGGCCGGCTGAGCTAGCCCAAGGGACACGATCGGGCCCCCGGGCAAACGGCTTGGGGGCCCTTGGGCTACGCGGGCGCAGCCCCCGTCGGGGGTCTGGGGGGCTGTGCCCCCGAGGCCAGCACCGGCCAGCACCATCTACCGTCCCCGCGCGGTCCGGAAGCCGCCCCCTAGTCGCCAGTGTCCAGACCGCGCGGGAACTTCGCCCGCTGATCACAGAACGTCATCAGCGGGGAAAGGGATTATGACACGCCCGCCGTGATAGCGGAAGAGCCGGACCCCTTCGCTGTCTATTATAGGAACTTTTGTTCGCTATTTCCACTTGAAGTGGATGAACAACCGGCCGAAGTTCTTGGAATCCTTCTCCACCCGGTGGTACTTGGCCTTGATCTCCTTCTGGTCCAGGAACCGCAGCACGTGCTTCTTCAGCTGGCCCGAGCCCTTGCCGGGAATGATCTCGACCATCGGGGCCTTCTTGGCCTCGGCCTCGTCGATGATGTCCCGCAGCGCCCGGTCGATGTCGGCACCCCGGTTGTAGATGTCGTGCAGGTCCAGCTTCAGCTTCATGCGCGTCCTGTCTGCCTGTGCTATCTGATCGGCCGGCCCCGGCCCCGGAGACGGCGCGCGGGATAATCCGACGTTACGACAGTCAGCAGAGAGGCAACGAATGCTGTACGGAGATGAGCACGTCAAGCGCTACGAGGAGACCGACGGCGCCGAAGGCCACGAGTGGCGGGGCACCACCGCGCTGATCCTCGCCACCACCGGGCGCAAGTCGGGCCAGCAGCGCAAGAGCGCGCTGATCTACCAGAAGTTCGGCGATGACTACCTGCTCGTGGCGTCCAAGGGCGGCGCCGACGAGCCGCCGCTCTGGTACCTCAACCTGGAGGCCAACCCGGAGGTCCAGGTTCAGGTCATGGGGGACAAGTTCACGGCCCGGGCGCGGACCGCCAGCGCCGCCGAGAAGCCCGCCATGTGGGAGGTCATGACCAAGGCCTGGCCCTCCTACGACGACTACCAGAAGAAGACCAGCCGGGAGATCCCGGTCGTGGTCCTCGAGCGCGAGTAGTGCTGGCCTCGGGGGCAGAGCCCCCAGACCCCCTACGCGGGTTCGGCCCCGCGTTGCTCACGCGGGCGGGCCGTCCGGCCACAGCCGGGTGACGACCTGAGTCACGTTGTCCGCGGGCGAGCCCTTCGGGGTGACCAGCACCACCCGCGGCTCGTCCCGCGGCACCTGCTGGGCGGCCAGCTGGCTGTCCAGCAGGTCCCGGGGGAAGAAGTGCCCGCGCCGCCCGGTCAGGTGCTCGGCCAGGGTGTCCCGGTCCTCGTCCAGGTAGACCAGGGTGACCTCGGGCCGGCCGCCCAGCAGGGTGTCGCGGTACTCGCGGCGCAGCGCGGAACAGGTCAGTACCGCTGACTCGCCAGCGGCGATCCGTTCGTCCATCCAGGCGCCGATGGCGTGCAGCCACGGCCGGCGGTCGGCCTCGGTCAGCGGGTCGCCCCGGTGCATCTTGGCGACGGCGGCGGCGGTGTGGAAGGTGTCCGCGTCCGCGAACGTCCAGCCCAGCCGGCCGGCCAGGCCGGTCCCGATCGTCGTCTTACCGCTGCCGGCCGGCCCGGCGATTATCACGATCACACTGCCGGACTCTACCGGCGACCCCAATTGCGACCACCGTGCAGGCCACCGTGGCCGCCGTGTATCCCGGTGCCGCGGCCGCTGGCCAGGACGTGCTGCCACCACGCCAGCCAGGCGGCCGCCGCCGAGCTGAGCGGACGCCGGGCCCGGGCCGCGGGCTGGGCGGCGGCCGGAGCGGCCGGGGCCCGCCGGGCGTTCTCGGCCGTGGCCGGGTAGGTGGCCTCGCGGGCCGGGGACGTCTTCACCGGGGCCGGGGTCCGGGCCGGAGCCGAGGACGGGGGCCGCGAAGGGCTGGGCGAGTCCGAGGTGGGCGCGGCCGACGAGGGCGGCGCCGACGACGGTGTGCTGGACCGGGGGGCCGGGGCCGGGCCGGCCGCCGTGGGCCGGGCCGGGGCGGGGGTCTGGCTCATCAGCAGGCCCACCCCCGCGATGACCGCGCCCACCGCGACCACGCCAGTCACGACGGTGATGGCGGTGCGGAAGCTGATCTCTTCCATCCGGGCGTACAGCGCGCTACGGAAGGTCGCGGACCGGTTCAGCACGACTGGACCATACACGCACGGGCACGGATGTCACGAATTGCCGCACGTGCCGGTATCGCCCCGGTCAAGGGTCCCAGCTCAGTGGATCAGGGCGTCGACCGCCAGCGCGGCGAACAGCAGCGTGAGGTAGATGTTCGACTCGTGGAACAGCCGCATGGTCTTCACCTGGCGGCCGCGGATGGCCCGCCAGTGCATGCGGTGCACCTCGGCCAGGAACAGCCCGCCGAACACGATCGCGCTGACTCCGTAGACCGGGCCGGTGGCCAGCGGCCAGACCGCGACCGAGGCGATCACCGCCAGCCAGGTGTCGACCAGGCTCTCGGTCATGACCCGGCGCAGCGAGGCCACCACCGGCAGCATGGGGATGTCCACGCTCCGGTAGTCGTCCTTGAACTTGACCGCCAGCGCCCAGAAGTGGGTGGGCTGCCAGAAGAACACCACCAGGAACAGCAGGAACGCGGGCCAGGACAGCGCGTCGCGCACGGTGGCCCAGGCGATCAGCACCGGGGCCGCCCCGCAGACGCCGCCCCACAGCGTGCTCTGCGACGTCCGCCGCTTGAGCAGCATGGTGTAGACGACGACGTAGTACAGGATCGCGCCCAGGGTCAGCGCGGCCGCCAGCAGGTTGGCCAGGGCCGCGAACAGGCCCACCGACACCACCCCGAGCACGGTCCCGAAGATCAGGGCCGCGCGCGGGGAGACCGTGTGCCGGGCCAGCGGCCGGCCCCGGGTCCTGCGCATGACCTGGTCGATGTCGCGGTCGATGTAGCAGTTCAGCGCGTTGGCGCTGCCCGCTGCGAGCGCTCCGCCCAGCACCACCACGGCCGCGTCCAGCAGCGACGGCAGCCCGCGGTCGGCCAGGAACAGCACCGGCACGGCGGTGATGAGCAGCAGCTCGACGATCCGCGGCTTGCACAGGGCCACGTAGGCCTGCACGACCTGACGGTTCGTGGGCGCCTCGGATGCGCGCGCACTGCTCTCGTGGCCCGCGCCGAGCGAGCTTCGCCGGGTGTCGACGGCACTCAACGAAAACCGACCACCTTCCGGCTGGCGGGGAGAACAGCGCGGCACGGCTGCGCCGCAGCGTACGTGGGGGGCCCGGGCGCGCACACGGCGCGGAGGGCGAAACGAGCAGGGTGACCCGCCAGCCACATTGAAGCCTACATGGCGTCGTAATTGCCCCGACGGGAGTCCGGCGGTTCTGCCGCTGGCCGGGGGCCGGGGGCTGTGAAATTCTGGGCCGGATGACACCTGACGAAGCGGTTGACCGGGCTTTTCTCGACGGCGTGGGCGCGCTCAGCGCGCAGCCGCCGCGGGACCCGGCCATCCCCCTGAGCCCCGGGAGCCCGCTGACCGGTACCCGGTGCCTGGAGATCTTCGGGTCCCAGCTGGCCAGCCGCCACCTGGACCTGGCCGCCCGGGTGCTGCGCCGCCAGGGCCACGGCTACTACACGATCGGCTCGTCCGGGCACGAGGCCAACGCCTTTGTCGCGGGCGCGCTGCGGCCGGCCGACCCGGCCCTGCTGCACTACCGGGCGGGCGGCTTCTACGCCGAGCGGGCCCGCCAGGTCCCGGGCCAGGATGCGGTCCGGGACGCCCTGCTGGGCATGGTCGCGGCGGCCGAGGACCCGATCGCGGGCGGGCGCCACAAGGTGTTCGGCAGTGAGCCGCTGGCGGTCATCCCGCAGACGTCGACGATCGCGTCGCACCTGCCCCGGGCGGTGGGGATCGCGTTCGCGCTGGACCGGGCGGCCCGGCTCGGGGTCACCAGCCGCTGGCCGCAGGACGCGGTGGTGGTGTGCAGCTTCGGCGACGCCTCGGCCAACCACTCCACCGCGACCGGCGCGATCAACACCGCCTGCCACTGCGCGTACCAGCGCCTGCCCCTGCCGCTGCTGCTGGTCTGCGAGGACAACGGGATCGGGATCAGCGTGCGCACCCCGCCCGGCTGGATCGAGGCCGCGTACGGGCGCCGGCCCGGGCTGCGGTACTTCAGCGCCGACGGGACCGACCCGGCCGCGGTGTACGGCGCCGCCACCGAGGCGGCCGCCTGGGTCCGCCAGCACCGCCGGCCGGCGTTCCTGCACCTGCGGGTGGTCCGGCTGATGGGCCACGCGGGCTCGGACGCCGAGGCCGCCTACCGCGGGCCCCGGGAGATCGCCGCCGACCTGGACCGGGATCCGCTGCTGGCCACCGGGCGGCTGCTGGTCGAGCGGGGCATGGCCGGCCCGGGCGAGCTCATCGGCCTGTACGAGTCGATGCGGCGGCACGTGCTCGGGGTGGCTCAGGACGCGATCCGGCGGCCGCCCCTGCGCAGCGCGGTGGAGATCACCGCGCCGCTGGCCCCGTCCCGGCCCGCGGCCATCGCCGAACTGGCCGGCAGCGGCGGCGATGACGATATTCGACGGGAAATTTTTGATCGAAGATTGCCGGAAGACGAGGGCCCGCTCACGCTCGCGCAGTCGATCAACCGGACCCTGGCCGACCTGCTGGCCAGCCATCCGGGCCTGATGGTGTTCGGCGAGGACGTGGCGGTCAAGGGCGGCGTCTACGGCGTGACCCGCGGCCTGCTCAAGAAGGCCGGCGCGGCCCGGGTCTTCGACACCGTGCTGGACGAGCAGGCGATCCTGGGCCTGGCCCTGGGGGCCGGGGTGACCGGGCTGCTGCCGGTCCCGGAGATCCAGTACCTGGCCTACCTGCACAACGCCGAGGACCAGATCCGCGGCGAGGCGGCCACCCTGCAGTTCTTCTCCCGCGGCCAGTTCCGCAACCCGGCCGTCATCCGGGTGGCCAGCTACGCCTACCAGGAGGGGTTCGGCGGCCACTTCCACAACGACAACGCGGTCGGGGCCCTGCGCGACGTGCCCGGCCTGGTCATCGCCTCCCCGGCCCGCCCCGACGACGCCGCGGCCATGCTGCGCACCTGCGCCGCCGCGGCCGCGGCCGACGGGCGGGTGTGCGTGTTCCTGGAACCGATCGCGCTGTACCACACCCGGGACCTGCACCGCGACGGCGACGACGGCTGGCTGGCCCGGTACGCGCCGCCCGCCGCCTGGCCGGCCACGCACGCGCCGCTGGGCCGGGGCCGGGTGCACGGCGACGGCCGCGACCTCGTCCTGGTCACCTTCGGCAACGGCGTGCGCATGAGCCTGCGGGTGGCCCGGCGGCTGGCCGCGGCCGGCCTGTCGGCCCGGGTCCTCGACCTGAGGTGGCTGGCCCCGCTGCCCGTGGCCGACCTGCTGCGCGAGGCGGCGGCCACCGGCCGGGTGCTGATCGTGGACGAGACCCGCAAGACCGGCGGCGTGTCCGAGGGCATCCTGGCCGCGCTGTCCGACCACGGCTTCCGCGGCCCGGTGGCCCGGGTGGTCAGCGAGGACAGCTTCGTCCCGCTGGGCGGCGCCGCTCGCCACGTGCTGGTCTCCGAGGCCGAGATCGAGAAGGCCGCCACCGCCCTGGCCCGCGAGCAGGCCGTGCGGGCGGCCGCCGGTCAGGAACTGGGGGAGCAGGCGTAGAGGGTGCCGGCGCTGGTGGACGAACCGGCGTAGTCCCTGGCCGGGACGGTCTGGCAGGTGCTCCGGACCCAGGACTCGATGGTGCTGGCGGTCGAGCCACCACCGCCAGCGCCGCCGAAGCCCCCGCCCCCGATGCCACCGGTGCCGCTGAGCAGGAAGAACTTCAGCTGGCCGGTCTTGACCAGGTCCTTGACCCGGGCCAGGGCCGGCTCGGGCACCGAGCCGCTGAAGCCTCCCATGGGCATGACCTCCTGGCCGGTGGCTTCGATGTAGGGGGAGGCCTCGGTCCAGGACGACACCGCCAGCAGGTAGGAGGCACCGTCGCGGTGGGCGCTGACGTAGTGGTAGATCTGCTGCTCGCTGCCGGTCAGCGTGGTGGTGGCGCCCATCATGCCGCCGCCGGCCCCACCGGCCCCTCCGGTCCCTCGGCCGCCGAAGCCGGGCGCACCGGTCCGCCCCTCACCGGTCCCGCCGGACCGCCGCCCGCCCGCCCCGTTCCCGTTCCCGGCACCGCCATCGAAGCGGTCGGCGAAATCGCGGAAGGTGTCTTCGGCCGAGGCATTGCCGCTGGCCGGGCCGCCGCCTCCGCCAGAGCCACCCATGCCGCTGGCCGGCCCGGCGCTGGCGTTGAACGAACTGCCCGCATAGCTGGCGTCCAGCACCGATCCGGCCCAGGCCGCCGGGGCCACCAGCATCGCGCCCACTCCGGCCGACAAGCCCACGGTCAGCAGCCGGGCCCGGATCCCCCGGGTCAGCCGGACCAGAACCATGACCGTGATCCCGAGCACCCCGGCGACCAGGGCCACGATCCGCACCCAGGGCAGGAAGCCGCCGTAGTCACGCCAGAGGAACCAGGCCCAGGCCACCTCGGCCGCCACCGCGGCCGGCAGCAGCCAGCCGCGCGCGTCACCGGCCCGGAAGTAGCGCCAGAACATCACGATGCCGGCCGCCGACAACGCGGCCAGCGGCGGGGCCAGCGAGGCCACGTAGGCGGTGTGCGGGATGCTGCTCATCGCGCTGAAGATCACGCCGAACGTCAGCAGCCAGACTCCCCACATCACGAACCCGGCCCGGACCTGGTCGGTGCGGCGCGCCCGCCAGGTCCAGAGCAGGCCGAAGATCAGCGCCAGCACCGCCAGCGGATAGAGCCAGCCGACCTGCGACCCGAACTCGCGGCCCAGCAGCTTGGTCCAGCCCTGCCCGAAGCTGGTGGCCCCGGCCGGCTGGCCACCGGGGGTGGTGCCGCCACCTGGGGCCGTGCCATTGCCCGGCGCGGTGCCGCCCGGAGCGGTTCCGCCCGGAGCGGTTCCGCTGGGCGCCCCGCCGTTACCGGCTCCGCCTCCGCCGCGGGCGCCGCTGCTGACGCCGGGCCCGCTGGTCACCGCGCCGCCGACCGAGATGCCGAAGCGCTCCAGGCCGTTGTAACCGAAGGCCATGGTCACGGCGCTGTTGTTGGTGGAGCCGTCCACGTAGGGGCGGTCCTGGGCCGGGGTGAACGTGTACAGCGCGATCCAGGACAGCGATACGGCCAGCATGACCACCCCGGCCACCGCCAGCTGCCAGATCCGCCGCCACGGCCGGGCCGGCGCGGCGACCAGGTAGCCGATGGCCAGCGCGGGCAGCACCATCCAGGCCTGGAGCATCTTGGCCTGGAAGCCGAGGCCGACCCACACCCCCGACCAGATCAGCGCGCGCAGCCGGGCCTCCATCACTGCCCGCTGGTAGGCGTCGGCCGCCAGCACCAGGCACATGGTGAGCACGCCGTCCTCCATGCTGTGGCCGAACATGGAGGCCGCGATGGGGGTCAGCGCGAAGATGCCCGCCGCCAGCAGCCCCGGCACCGGGCCGGCCCAGCGGCGCACGACCCGGTACATGGCCAGCACCGAGACCACACCCTCGATGACCTGCGGCAGGGCCAGCGACCAGGGATGGAAGCCGAAGATCCGGGCCGACAGCGCCTGCGGCAGGAAC
>DASXMW010000091.1:0-18861 GCA_036495425.1 Streptosporangiaceae bacterium
CCAGGAAATCCATGTCCAGCACGACCAGATACCGTCGCATGCCCACCACTTCCCTCAAGGCTGACGGCGTCGTACTGAGGGCCTACCCGCCGATCCGGGGCGGAAACGACGGCCGGGGTTCAGTCGCGGCCGGTCCCAGACTGAACTGCGGCGGCGTTGGACAAGCTGACCGGTGGCCTCTTACCGGCCGAGGCCCGCACTTGCCATTACCAGCGAAGACAGCCCCCCGCGGCTCATCAGCCGCGGGACCTCTACGGCGGCGCTGACCTGCGTAGGCCGCGCTCAGCAGCCAGCCGCTTCGGCGCCTGCTGATGCCATGCCTTCTCGACAAGAGACCGGAGGCGGTCGCCGGAGACACTGCCGAGCTCAACCTGCAGCCCGAGGAAGCTCCGCCGTGCGTCCTGCCGCCGGACAGCCGCGCAGGTGGCGGGGTCGGCGGCCGCCGCAGCGTTCGCCTCCTGCTCGCTGATGCAGAACACGACCGTTGTCTCGCCTTTGCCCATGCCCACGAAGCTCCGGCCCCGGACCTTGAATACTGGCACGTGGAACAGGAAATGGCTGGTCTCCTCGACCTCAGGCAACGCCATGGCCCAGCGCCGGATGTCCTCCGTAGTTGCCACGCGTAAAGCATATAAGGATCTGAGACGCTCAAGGGGACGAGGGGAAGAGGGAGTCCAGGACGCGGGGGACGTTGGCTTCCAGGTCGCGGGCGGCGGTGGGGTCGCCGGTGACGTGGCCGATCAGGGCGTGCTGGAACAGGCCGTCGAACATGGCGTAGGCCAGGGCCGGGGTGACCGCGGGCGGGGTCTCGCTGAGCTCGGCGAACCTGGTCACGACGCGCCAGATCATGTCCTCGAGGCTCTGGTCGATCTCGCGCGCGTCGGCGCGGAACGCCTCCTCGAACTGGCTCTGGTTGCGCAGGTCGTACCAGAGCCGGTGCATGGGCGCGTCCGCGCGCAGGGTGCCCGCCATGGCGGCCGCGAAGCCCTGCTTGAGCTCGGCGGCGGTGCCGGCCGTGGCCACGATGTGGTCGTAGTGGGTCACGCACTCGGTCTTGCACTGCCGGACGCAGAAGGTGATCAGCTCGAACTTGTCGCTGAAGTAGTAGTGCAGGACCCCGTGGGAGAACTCCGAATTCTGGGCGATGTCGCGCAGGCTGGTCCGCGCGTAGCCCAGTTCGGCCAGGGTCTGCAGGGCGGCCGTGGCCAGCTGGGCCCGGCGCTCGGCGAACTTGTCCACCTGCCGGCGTGCCACCCGGTCCCGGTTCTGCTCCTTGACCTCGGTCAATGTGTGGGTCCGATCGTTGCGGGGTTGCAGCCAAAATACCAGCCAGCCGGGAAAAGCCGGGCCCGTGACCCCGGGCCGCGAGGCTTGACAACTGGTCAGTCTTCTTTTGACGATCGTCAAACTTTGCCTTGACAACTGTCAAGCCTCGCGAGAAGGCTATGGGGCACGTCACATCCTGTTGTCCGGCGGCGCGGCCGCGGAAAGAGGTGCCTGGTGAGCGTGTACGACCTGACGGGGCGGAAGGCGCTGGTGACCGGCGGCGGCCGCGGGCTCGGCGAGGGGATGGCCCAGGCGCTGTGCCGGGCCGGCGCGTCGGTGGTGATCGGCGACGTCCGCGAGGACCTCGGCAAGACTTGCGCCGACGCGCTGCGGGGGTCCGGGGCCACGGCCGAGTACGTGCCGCTGGACGTCACGTCCGACGCGAGCTGGGAACGGGCCGTGCCCGAGGCCATCCGCCACCTCGGCGGCCTCGACATCCTGGTCAACAACGCCGGGGTCGAGATCACCAGCCTGCTGGTCGACCTGGATGCCGACGACGCCCGCCGGATGCTGGAGACGAACGTGCTGGGCACGTCGCTGGGGGTCAAGCACGGCTTCCGGGCCATGCGGCCGGGCGGCCCGGCCGGCCAGGGCGGCGCCATCGTCAACGTCTCGTCGGTCGCCGCGACCATCGCCTTCCCCGGCATCGCCATCTACTCGGCGACCAAGTCGGCGGTGGACCGGCTGACCCGGGTGGCCGCGATGGAGTCCGGCAAGCTCGGCTACGGGGTGCGGGTGAACAGCGTCTACCCCGGCCTGGTGCCGACCGAGATGGGGGCCCAGCTGGCCCAGGACGTGGCGTCGATCGGGCTGTTCGGCAGCCCCGAGGCCGCGGTCGGGGAGGTCGTGGGGCTGACGCCGCTGGGGCGGCTGGGTGAGGTGGCCGACATGGCCGACGCGGTGGTGTTCCTGGCCTCGGACGGGGCCCGATTCATCACCGGGGCGGGCCTGCCCGTCGACGGGGGCATGGGCATGTAGGGCGGCCGGGCCACCGTGTGGCCCGGCCGCCACCCGCAGCAGTGCACGACCAGCGGAAGGGATGAGTCCATGGCCACCAGCAAGCCCGTCGTGGTGTACGGCGCGTCCGGCTACACCGGGCGGCTGATCTGCGAGTACCTGCGTGAGTTCAACGTCCCGTTCATCGCGGCCGGGCGGGACAAGGCCCGGATCGCCGAGGCCCTGGACAAGGTGCCCGGCATCGACACCGTCGAGTACGAGATCGTCGAGGTCGCCCACGATGTGGAGCCGCTGGCCGAGCTGTTCGACGGGGCCAGCGTCGTGCTGAACACGGTGGGCCCGTTCGCCCAGTACGGGCCCCAGGTGGTGGAAGCCTGCCTGGCCTCAGGCTGCCACTACCTGGACACCACCGGCGAGCAGGACTGGCTGATCGTCTGCGACGAGAAGTACGGCCCGCAGATGGCGGCCAAGGACCTGCTGCTGGCCCCGGGCATCGCGCAGATGTACACCACCAGCGAGATCGCGGCCCAGCTGTGCCTGGAGAAGCCGGGGGTCGACACCCTCGACGTGCTGGTGTTCTGGAAGGGCACGCCGACCGTGGCCTCCACGCTGACCATCCTGATGAACGCCTGCCTGTCCAAGGCCTACTACCTGGAGCAGAACCAGTACCTGGAATGGCCGTCGGACGCCGGCCTGTACGACGTGGTGGTCCCCGGCCAGCACGAGCTGGGCCTGGCCCTGCCCTGGGGCGGCATGTCACACCCGGTGTGGTTCAGGCACGACCCGCGGGTAGCCAACGTCAAGGCCCTGGGCGGGGTGTTCAACCGGCCGCTGATGCTGGGCGTGCCGCAGATCGTGGCCGGGGCCCTGCAGCAGACCGAGGGGCTGTCCGACAGCGAGAAGCTGCGGGTGCTCACCGAGCAGGCGTCGGCGGTGATGAGCCAGATGCCGCCGCGGGAGAACACCCGGATCAACACCTCGCTGGACTCGGTGCACGCGTCCGGGCCGCTGGGCCGCGCGCACTGCGTGATCCACGGCAACTCCAACTACAAGCAGACCGGCCTGATGCAGGCCTACGGGGCCTACTCGCTGCTGCAGTCGCCGCCCAGGCGGGTGGGGTTCGCGTCCGGCGGCCAGGCCTTCGGCCATCGCGAGCTGCTCGGCGTGCTGCGCAGCTTCGGCCTGGTCATGGAGCCGAACCTGACCGTGCAGCACTGAGTCATCTGGGAATGGGGCGCGGTCGCATGCGGCTGACCGGCTACCTGGACAAGGGTGCCTCCCTCGGGCCGGAGGCGCCCTGCCTGACCACGGGCGGAGCCAGCCTGTCCTACGGCGACGTCCAGCAACTGTCCTGGCGGATCGCGGGCGCGCTGGCCCGCTCGGGTGTCGGCGCCGGGGACAAGGTCGCCATCTTGTCGGCCAACGACCCGGTCGCATTCAGCTGCGTGTTCGGCATCTCCCGGGCCGGGGCCGTGTGGTGCCCGGTCAACCCGCGCAACGAGGCGGCGGAAAACCGCGACCTGCTCGACTTCTTCGACTGCCGGTGCCTGATCTTCCAGGCCGCCTTCGGCCCACTGGTGGCGAAGATCCGGCCCGATCTGCCCCAGCTCACCACCCTGGTCTGCCTCGACGGCGCCCTCCCGAACGCCCTGTCATTTCGGGAGTGGATCGGCGCCGGGGCCGCGGAACCGGGGCCGGCCGTACCTCTGGAACCCGGGCCGGCCGGCCCCGGGGTGGGCGATGACCTGGTCATGCTGGTCGGCACGGGTGGGACCACCGGGCGGCCCAAGGGGGTCATGCTCACCGGTGGCAACATCGAGACGATGTCGGCGCTGACGCTGATGAGCTACCCGTTCGCGGCCCGGCCGCGCTACCTGGCCCTGGCCCCGCTGACCCACGCGGCCGGGGTGCTGTGCTTCCCGGTCCTGACGCTGGGCGGCGAGATCGTGATCATGCCCCGGCCGGACCTGGGCGAGTTCCTGGCCCTGGCCGAGCGGCACCGCATCACCCACACGTTCCTGCCGCCGACCCTGATCTACATGCTGCTCGGCCATGCGGCCCTGGAGCAGACCGACCTGACCACCCTGCAGTGCCTGTGGTACGGCGCGGCCCCGATGTCGGCCAGCCGCCTGGAGGAGGCGATCACCCGGATCGGCCCGGTCATGGGCCAGCTGTTCGGCCAGTCCGAGGCCCCGATGATGATCTCGACGCTGGCCCCGGCCGAGCACTTCCGTGACGACGGCTCGCTGGCCACCGAGCGGCTGTCCTCGGCCGGGCGGCCGACCCCGCTGACCACGGTCGCGATCATGAACGACGAGGGCCGCCTGCTGGGCCGGGGCCAGCGCGGCGAGATCGTGGTGCGCGGCTCGCTGGTCATGGCCGGCTACTACAAGAACCCGGAGGCGTCGGCGGAGGCGTCCCGGCACGGCTGGCACCACACCGGCGACATCGGCTACCTGGACGAGGACAACCTGCTGTTCATCGTCGACCGGGCCAAGGACATGATCATCACCGGCGGCTTCAACGTCTACTCGGCCGAGGTCGAGCAGGCGCTGCTGGCCCATCCGGCCGTCCAGGACTGCGCGGTCATCGGCCTGCCGGACGACAAGTGGGGCGAGCGGGTCACGGCCGTGGTCCAGCTCAAGGCCGGCCAGTCGGTGTCGGAGCCCGAGGTGCAGGCCTTCGTCAAAGAGAGGCTGGGCAGCGTCAAGGCGCCCAAGCAGGTGGAAGTCTGGCCCGACCTGCCGCGGTCCAAGGTCGGCAAGGTGCTCAAGACCGAAGTCAAGGCCCAGCTGAAGGCGGCGGCCAGGTAGCCGTGATCATGGGCGGGTGGGGGAGGTACTGAGCAGGCCGGCGGCGCCGCCGGACGACACGGTGCGCTACGGGACCGGCTCCGAGCAGGTGGCCAGCGTGTGGCGGCCGCGCCGTGGTGCGATGGCGGCGGCTCCGGTGGTGATGTTCCTGCACGGCGGGTTCTGGCGGGCCGCCTATAACCGCACGCACGTGGGGCCGCTGGCCGTGGCGCTGGCGGAGGCGGGCTTCCTGGTGTGCGCGCCGGAGTACCGCCGGGTCGGCGGGGGCTCCGGCGGGGGGTGGCCCGCGACCTTCGACGACATCGCGGCGGCGGTGGACGGGCTGCCCGCGGTGCTGGCCGAACTGGGCGGACCGGGCCCGGGCCGCCGGGGACGCGGTTGCTGGGCGGGAACTGCCGGGGTGCGATCACTTCGACCTGATCGATCCCTGGTCGGCGGCGTGGGAGTCCGTGCTCGCCGCGTTTGGTGACCCGGATCGCGGTTAACATCCCGGGCGTGCCAGTGCAGATATCGCGCAAAGCCAGGCGGGAAGCGGACCGGCGCGCCGGCGAAGCCATGGCCTCGCTGCTCGACCCGGCCGGACGGGCCGAGGTCGACCAGTTCCTGGCCTGCGGCAAACCGATCATGGCCATCAAACGGGTCCGGGAGCTGACCGGCCTGCGCCTGAACGACGCCAAGCGAGTGGTCGAGTCGATCCAGCACTGAGCGCGGCTGGGGCCGGCTGCGGCCAACGGAGTGGCCGGTCCGGGGCGGCGGGGTGGGCGGCACGACCGGCGGGCGCTAGTGACAACCGGTGCGATGGTTGCTTTGCGCCGGTTACAGCCGGAGCGTAGTTACCATCGCACGGGTGCCGGGAGGCCACCCGGGACGATCCGGGGACGGAGCGCGGTCAGGGACGGGGCAGGGAGAAGTGGCGCATGCCGTCGGCGGTGCCGTCGTCATGGAAGCCGGCGTGGCGCAGGACGCCGGCCGAGGGGGCGTTGGCCTGGTCGGTCTGGGCCACGATGCGGCGCACCCCGGGCCGGGACCAGGCCAGGGCGCAGACGGCCACGGCCGACTCGCCGGCCAGGCCGCGGCCGCGGTGGCCTTCGACCAGGCCGTAGCCGATCTCGGCCGTGCCGGCCGGGTCGGGCGGACCGTGGAAGCCGATGTCGCCGATGACCTCGCCGGTGCCGCGCAGAACGATCTGGAACATGCCCCACGGGGGTATCCGGCCGTCGGCGGCGTCGCCGGCCGCTTCGGCGCCCCGGAGCAGCATCCGGGCCGCGATCCGGGTGCCGGGCAGCGGGTAGCCGTGGGCCCAGGAAGGCCAGGCCGCCTCGCCGGTGGCCGGGGCGGCCAGGATCCGGGCCAGGCCCAGGGGCACCGGCTGCAGTTCCACCCGCTCGGCCAGGACCCCGGCTGGGCGGACGAACGGGGTGGTCCGGGCCAGTTCGGTGAAGCCGAGCCGCTCCAGGATCGGCCGGCTGCCGGCCGAGGCGTCGACCTGCAGGTAGCGGTAGCCGCGATCGCGGGCGAGCCGGGCCCGGTAGGCGACCAGCGACCGGAACACGCCCCGCCCGCGCCAGGCCGGCAGCGTGCCGCCGCCCCACAGGCCGGCGAAGGCGCGGCCCGCCGGGAACTCGATCCGGGCGGCGCAGACCGGTTCTTCTTCCGCGAACGCGACCACCGCCTCGATCGGGTGGGGCCGCTGGCCGAGGGCGGCCGTGATGGCGGCGCCGATCGCGGCGTGGTCGCCGCCGAAGACCTGGTCGTGTAGCTGGACCACGGCGGCCGCCCCGGCGGCGTCGGTGACCGGGACCAGCCGCACCCCGGCGGGCGGGCCGGCCGTCAGGTCCAGGTCGGCCAGCTCGGCCACCAGCAGGGTCTCGGACGGCTCGGCGGCGAAACCGGCCGTCCGCAGCCGGTCGGGCAGGTCGGCGGGCCGGTCGTAGGAGTAGTGCTTCCACTCCCAGGGCCGGGCCGCGCCCGCGAACCGGGTGACCTGGGCTTCGATCACGGTGTTGACGTCGGGGCCGGCCAGGTCGGCCCAGAGCACGCCGTTCCAGCCGTCACCGTCGGCGACGACCCGGGTCAGCTGGTCCTCGCGCTCGATGCTGGTGCCCGGCTCCGGGGCCGGATCCCGGCGCATCTGCTGGTCGAACTCGGCCCGCACGGCGGCACTATCCACCGCGACATTCCATCACCGGAGGGCCGGCCCGGCCAGCCAATATCGGCCGCCCAGCGCGGGCCGGCGGCTCCGTAGTCCTACGTATCGGGGCGGCCGCGAGCAGGGTGGGTGCGGGTCGGTGCGGGTCGGTGCGGGTCGGTGCGGCTGGAGGGCTGGCGCGGCCAGCCTTACTTCCTGCCCGCGCGGCTTCCCCACGACCAGGTCACCCGGTCGATGATGACGGCGGCGGCCCGGGCATACTGCGGAGAATGATGATTGGCGTAGGGCTGGACGCCCGGCTCGGTCTTCCCTTCGATGAGCTGCGAGCGGCCGCCCGGGAGGCGGAGCGGTTCGGCTTCGAGAGCCTGTGGACCCCGGCCGGGGGGGTGCCGGACTCGTTCCACGTGTGCGCGGCCTGGTCGGAGGACACCGCGCTGCGGACCGGGATCTCGGTGGTCCCGGCCGCGCGGATGTGGACCCCGCCCGCCCTGGCCGCCCAGGCGGCCACGCTGGCCCAGCTGTCCGCGGGACGGTTCGTGCTCGGGCTCGGCACCGGCGGCTACGGGCCTGACTTCTGGGCTTCGGTGGGCCTGCCCAACCGGCCGATCGCGGTCATGCGCGAGTACGTCACCCAGGTCCGGGCGCTGCTGGACGGCCAGAAGGTGGAGAGCGGCGAGGTCATCGGCGGGGCCGGGCACGGCGCCCCCGGGTGGCCGAAGACGGTCGCGCTCGAGGTCAAGGACCTGCCGCCGGCTCCGGTCTACCTGGCCGCGCTGGGCCCGCAGATGCTGCGGCTGGCTGGGGCGACGGCGGACGGGGTGCTGCTGAACTGGGCCACCCCCGAGCGCATCACGATCAGCCGGGCCGAGATCGACCGCGGTGCGGCCCGGGGTGGCCGCGACCCGGGCACGGTCCCGATGACCATGTACATCCGGGTCTGCATCGACGACGACGTGGACGCGGCCCGGCAGGCGTTCGGCGCCCAGGTGCTCGGCTACGCCCTGGCCCGGCCGGGCATGCCCAAGAACGCCGGCTACCGGGCCCTGTTCGCCGAGATGGGCTTCGACGCCGAGCTGACCGAGCTGGAGGAGCGGCAGGAGCGGGGCACCGACCTGGCCGAGCTGGTCAAGGCGGCCCCGGACGAGATGCTGCAGGCGGTCGGGTACTACGGCCCGGCCGGCCCGGCCCCGGCCGCGTTCGCCCGGTTGAGCCAGGGACTGGACGAGACCATCGTCCGGGTCATCACCGCCCGCCCGGGCCTGGAGCCGGTGGTGCAGGCCATGACCGCGCTGACCCCGGCCCTGATCCGGGCGGCGGCGGGCCGTGCCTGAGCTTCCGGAGGTCGAGTCGGCCCGGGCGGTCATCGAGCGGGCGGGACTGCGGCGCCGCATCGTGGACGTCGACGACTCCGACACCTTCGTCTGCCGCCCGCACCAGCCGGGTGAGATCAAGCGGGCGCTGCTCGGCGGTGAGCTGGTCACCGCGATGCGGCGGGGCAAGAGCATGTGGTGCCAGGCCGCCGGGGTGGACCGCCCGGTCACGCTGGGGATCCACCTCGGCATGTCGGGCAAGATCGTCATCGCCGACCCCGGCGGCGCCGAGATCGACGGTGGTGATTACTGGGAGGGCCGCCGCCGGCCGGGTGACTACCGCTGGGCCCGCTTCACGCTGACGTTCGAGGACGGCGGCCGGCTGATGCTGGTCGACCCGCGGCGGCTGGGCCGGGTCCGGCTCAACCCGCCGGTCGACGCGCTCGGCCCGGACGCGGAGCGGATCACCCCGGCCCAGTTCCGGGCGGCCGTGACCACCGGAACGGCCCCGATCAAGGCCCATCTGCTCGACCAGGACCGGATCGCCGGGATCGGCAATCTGCTGGCCGACGAGATCCTGTGGCGGGCCCGCATCCATCCGGCCCGGCCCGCTGGCGGCCTGACCCCGGATGAACAGAGCCACTTGCTGCGCGCTCTGCGGGACGCGCTCCGGGCGGCGCTCAAGGCCGACGGCGTGCACGCGCTGGAGATCATTCCGTTCCGGCACCAGGGCGCGGCCTGCCCGCGCGATGACGCGCCCATGGCCTCGGGCACGGTCGGCGGCCGGACCAGCTGGTGGTGCTCGGCCGAGCAGCGCCGGGCCGGCTTAGCGGGCCGGCGGCTCAGCAGGCCGGCGGCTCAGCGGGCCGGCGGCTCAGCGGGCCGGCGGCTCAGCGGGCCGGCGGCCGGCCAGGAGGCTGGGAAGACTTTTCCGCAGATGCTGCGGATTTCCCTTCCCAGCCCAAGCGGTGGGCGCAATACAGAGGCATCCGGGGCAGGTGAGATGGCTGGGGCGGGGCTGGGGCGGGGGCTGGGGCCAGAGGGTGTCGATCGATCCTGGGGCCCGAGTCCTCGCCGGAGGCGAGGAGGCTTGCGGGTCTTTAGTGGCGTGCGAGGTTTGGTGGCCGGGAGGGACGTGACTTAGCTGGCCAGGTGACGCAGCGCGCGTTCCTTGGGGTCGGACGGCTCCCCCGCCGGGCGTAGCGAACGCCACAGCAACTCCGCGGCGTACGAACGGTAGGGGGACCAGGGCAGGCTGCGCTCGCGGACCTGGGTCGGGCTGGGTGGACGGTCGAGGGACCAGAGGTGCTCGATGGCCTGGCGGAGGCCCTGGTCAGACTCGGGCAACACGTCGGGGCGGGCCAGGTTGTGGATCAGGAACGTCTGGGCCGACCAGGGGCCGATGCCGGGGACGGCGGTGAGGCGGGCCAGCACTTCGGCGTCGGGCACCGCGTCCAGGTGCTCGATGCCCAGGGTGCCGGACAACTCGGCTTCGGCTAGGGCGACGGCGTAGCCGGCCCGGGCCCGGGACAGGCCGCAGGCCCGGAGCCGGTCCGGGCCCAGGGCGGCGATGGCCCTGGCCGTCGGCACGCCGCCGCCGGTGGCGGCGATGATCCGGTCGTAGACGGTGAACGCGGCGACGGCCGAGATGCGCTGGCCGACCACGTGCAGCAGCATGGCGGCGAACTTGCTGGCGCCGGTGCGGCCGCCGTCGTGCCAGGCGAACGGGGTGGGCGCACCGTAGGCAGCGAGGACACCGGCCAGTACGGAGTCGCGCCCGGCCAGTTCGGCGTAGGCCCGATCATCGTCCGCGGTCACGGGTCCTCCCTACTGGCTGGGGACGGTGAGGGTGAGCGTGGCCGGGGCCCTCGGTTGACGGGCCATTATCACCTGGTTAGCGTGCCCAGCATGACCAGCCAACCGGTTGCGGTCGCCCGGGTCTACGGGTCCGACGGCGACGGACACGGAGCGCGGATCCTCGTCGACCGGCTGTGGCCGCGCGGGGTGAGCAAGGCCGCCGCGCGGCTGGACGAGTGGTGCAAGGCGGTGGCCCCGTCCAACGAGCTGCGCGAGTGGTACGGGCACGACCCGGCCAAGTACGACGAGTTCGTCCAGCGCTACCGGCAGGAGCTGACCGACCCGGACCGGGCCGCCGCCCTGGACAGCCTGCGGCAGTGGCACGAGCGCGGGCCGGTCACGCTGCTGACCGCGACCAAGCAGGCCGACATCAGCCACGCTGCCGTGCTGGCGGGCATCCTCCGGGCCGGTTAGGCAGCCGTGACGACGCCGTGCTGGCGGGTATCTGCGGGCTGCTTCAGGCGGCCGTGACGCCGCCGTCGAGGAAGATGGTCTGCCCGGTCAGGTAGGACGACCGGTCCGCGGCCATGAACAAGATGAGCTCGGCGATCTCCTCCGGGTCACCGGCGCGGCCCTGGGGCACGGTCCCGGCCAGCGCGGCCTTGTTCTCCTCACTGCCGGCCACCCGGGTGTACATGGCGGTCTCGACGTAACCCGGCCCCACGGCGTTGACCCGGACACCGTAGGCCGCCGCTTCCAGAGCGGCGGACCGGGTCAGGCCGATGATGGCGTGCTTGCTCGACACGTACACCGACGCGCCCGGGAATCCCTTGGTGCCGTAGATCGAGCTGAGGTTGATGATGCTGCCGCTGCCCTGGGCGCGCATCACCCGCAACTCGTGCTTCATGGACAGCAGGGTGCCGAGGACGTTGGTGCCGTAGACCGCGGCGTAGTCGTCTTCGGTGACGTCGGGCACCTCGCCCGGCCTGCCCTCGGTGCCCGCGTTGTTCACCGCGACGTCGAGCCGGCCGAACCGCGCGACCACGCCGTCGGCGAGCGCGCGCAGTTCGTCCTCGTGGCGGACGTCGGCCGCGATGAACGCCGCGTCGGCGGCGCCCAGCTCGCGAAGCTCCTTGGCCAGCACCTCACCCGCGTCGGGATGCCGGCCGGACACCACGACCGTGGCCCCCTGCCGGGCGAAGGCGGCAGCGGTCGCCCGGCCGATGCCGGTCAGGGCCCCGGTGACGAGGACGACAGGCGTACCGGACGTGACCGCGGCGCTCTCATTATTGGGATGCATGACCCATAAGCTAGCCGAAGCTTTTATGGGATGCAAGTCCCATTTTGCCGGTACGGATTGGGCTGACAGACCCATTCGCCGGTAGAGTGGTGACATGGGTGACGCGGACGCGGCCCCGCGGCTGACGCCCAAGGGCCGCGCGACCAGGGAGCGGATCGTCGCGGCGGCGGCCGAGCTGATCTTCCGGCACGGTGTGGCCGGCACCAGCATCGACGATGTCCGGCGGGCGGCCGGGGTCAGCGGATCGCAGATGACGCACTACTTCGCGGACAAGCACAGCCTGATCCGGGCGGTGATCGCGTGGCAGGCCGACACCGTGATCGGGCTGCACCAGCAGCCCACGCTGAACGGGCTGGCCAGCTTCGAGTCGCTCGAGCTGTGGGCGGAACTCAACATCGCCCGGCAGCGCGAAGCCAGCTGCGCGGGCGGTTGCCGCTTCGGCTCGCTGGCCGGGGAACTGGCCGAGACCGACCCGGAGACCCGGGCCGACCTGGCGGCGGGTTTCGCCCGCTGGGAGGAGCTGTTCCGTAACGGGCTGCGGGCCATGCGGGATCGCGGCGACCTGCGCCCCGACGCCGATCCCGACGAGCTGGCGGCGGGGCTGCTGGCCGCTCTGCAGGGCGGGATGCTGCTCACCCAGACCACGCGCGACATCCGTTACGTCGAGGCGGCGCTCAAGACCGCGCTGGACCATGTCCGGTCCTACGCCACCGGCGACGCCGCCCGCACCGCGGGCCCCGGCGCGGCGGCCGCCGGCGCGGCCTGAGCCCGGTAAGGCTCGCCGCGGCGGGCGGCCCGTCGGGGAGCCGGAGCGATCGCCGGCTCGGTCACGGCCGGCGGCGGAGCAGGTAGGTGTCCATGATCCAGCCCTTGCGCTGCCGGGCCTCGGACCGGGCCTCGGTGATACGGGCCGCGACCTCGGACAGCGGTCCCGAGATGAGGATCTCGTCCGGCGTGCCCAGGTACGCCCCCCAGTAAATTTCAATATTTTCGTTGGAAAATCGCTGGTAGGACTCCCGGGAATCCAGCATGACGACCACGTCGTCCGTGCCCGGGGGCCACTCCTCGCTCAGCCGGCGGCCGGTGGTGACGGTCACCGGGGCGCCGACCCGGTTGAGCCCGATGCCGTGCCGGGCGGCCAGCGCCGACACGCTGCTGATCCCGGGGATGACCTCGATGTCGAGGGGCAGGCCGCGGGTCACCAGGTCGGCCAGGATGGGCAGGGTGCTGTCGAACAACGCGGGATCACCCCAGACCAGGAAGGCCCCGGTCCCGCCGCCGGCCAGCTCGGTGGTGATCGCCTGCTGGTAGGCGTCGGCCCGGCGGCGGCGCCAGTCGGCCACGGCCTCGGGGTAGCCGCCGGCCGCGGTCCGGTCGCGTTCGGGGTCGGCGATGGCCACCGTCCGGTACGGGTGGTCGCGGACGTAGCGGTCCAGGATGTCGCGGCGCACGTCGAGCAGTTGCTGTTTGGCCGGGCCCTTGTCCAGGATGAAGAACACGTCGGCCCGGTTGAGCGCGTCCACCGCCTCCATCGTGACCTGCCGGGGGTCGCCCGCGCCGACGCCGATGACCGAGATCTTCGTCATGGACCTGCACCCTACGATGCAGTCGTGACCACGCGTGTGCTGGTACTGGGCGGCACCGGGGAGGCGCGCGCGCTGGCGGCCCGGCTGGCGGGCCGTCCCGGCCTGGAGGTGGTCAGCTCGCTGGCCGGCCGGACCAGCGACCCGCTGCTGCCGCGCGGGCGCCGCCGCGTCGGCGGGTTCGGCGGCCCGGACGGGCTGGCCGCCTGGCTGGCCGCCGAGGGCGTCGGCGCCGTGGTCGATGCCACCCACCCGTTCGCCACCGCCATCACCGGGGCGGCGGTGACGGCCACGACCCGGCTCGGGATCCCGCTGCTGGTGCTGCGCCGGCCCGGCTGGACGGCCCGGCCCGGTGACGACTGGCGGCGGGTGCCGTCGCTGGCGGCCGCGGCCGCGAACCTGCCCGGCCAGCGGGTCCTGCTCACCGTGGGCCGGGGCGAGGTACGGGCCTTCGCCGCCGACCAGGAGCGCTGGTTCCTGATCCGCTCGGTCGAGGCCCCGGAGCCGCCGCTGCCGCCACGGGCCCAGGTGGTGACGGCCCGGGGGCCGTTCGCGGTCGCGGACGAGCTGGCCCTGATGCGCGGGCACGACATCGGCGTGCTGGTCACCAGGGACAGCGGGGGCGCCCAGACCGCGGCCAAGCTGACCGCGGCCCGGAAGCTGGGCCTGCCGGTGGTCATGGTGGACCGGCCGGCCGCCCCGGACGCCCCGACCGTGGCCACAACCGGGGAGGCAATAACGTGGCTCGAACAGCGCTGGCCCGCGGGGGCCAACGGCGGGATGAAGGAGACGGGACCATGGAACCGGTGACCAACGGGGACTACGCGCTGGAGCCGGTGGACGACCTCGATCCCGGTCAGGTGAGCCAGGTCCGCGGGATCTACGAGGACGGGTTCGCGCCGCACCTGCGGGCCGGGTTCGCCACCCTGACCAGCGGGCGCGAGGCCAGCGAGAGCGCGCTGGCCCTGATGCGGGGCGGCGAGCCGCGCGGGTTCGTGATGCTGCGGCCGCTGGGCGACAGCGGCTGGATGTTCCTGCGTTACTTCGTGGCCGGCCAGCGCGGGCAGGGGCTCGGCGGGACCATGTGGGACCAGCTCATGGCCTGGCTGCGCGGCCGCGGCTGTCCGCTGCTGGTGTGGGACGTGGAGGACCCGGATGAGCCCGGTCCCGACCCGGCTGAGGTGACGATCAGGCAGCGGCGGATCCGCTTCTACGAGCGGCACGGCGGCCGGCTGCTGCCGGTCCGGGGCTACGGCAACCCGCACGAAGACGACTGGACTCCGATGCGGCTGATGGCGGCCCCGGTCGCCCCGGACGGAGGACGGCCCGAGACGCCGGCCATCGTGGCCGCCGTGTACCAGTACCGCTGGCGGCTGGACCCGCGCGATCCCCGGGTCACCGCGACCGAGGTCACCGCGACCGCGGCGCCGGACCACGACCAGAAGGGCGCCTGACATGGTGGTCGAGTACGAGCTGGCCGACTCGGTGGCGTGGATCCACCTCAATCGCCCGGAGCGGCTCAACGCGGTCGTGCCCGAGCTGACGGCCACCCTGGTGGCGGCGTTCGAGCGGGCCGGGCAGGACGGGGCGCGGGTGATCGTGCTGGCGGGCTCGGGCCGGGCGTTCTGCTCCGGGCACGACCTGAAGGAGAAACTGCCGCCGGAGAACGTGCTGGCCACCCGGCTGCGGGTGGAGCAGATCCAGGACGTGACCCGGGCCATCCGGCGGTTCCCCGGCCCGGTCATCGCGGCCGTGCACGGCTACGCCCTGGGCGCGGGCTGCGAGTTCGCGCTCGGCTGCGACCTGGTGGTGGCGGCCGAGGACGCCCAGTTCGGGTTCCCCGAGGTGTCGGTGGGGCTGAGCGTGACCGGCGGCATCTCCCGGCTGCTGCCGCTGCTGGTCGGGCCGGTCCGGGCCAAGGAGCTGCTGCTGCTGGGCGAGCGGTTCGGGGCCGCCCGCGCCCTGGAGCTGGGCCTGGTCAACCAGGTCGCCCCGGCCGGCGGGCACGAGCAGGCCGCGGCCGAGATCGCGGCCCGGCTGCGGGACCGGCCCGCGCTGGCCCTGGCCCTGGCCAAGCAGGCGCTGGACCGGGGCGCGGACGGCGCGCTGGAGGAGGCGATGGCGGCCGAGGTCGACTTCGCCGCCCTGACCGTGGCGGCCGACGCGGGCCAGCCGGGGGCCGGCGATGGGCGCTGACCCGTTGACGGATCCTGCCACCCTGCCATCCACGCTGGCCGGGGCGGTCCGGGCCGCGGCCGGGCGGTGGCCGGACCGGGTGGCGTGGCGGTTCGACCCCGGTGAGACGCTGACGTTCGCCGACGTCGGCCGGCGATGCGCCGGCTACGCCCAGGTGCTGGGCGAGCGGGGCGTGCAGGCCGGCGACCGGGTGGGGCTGCTGCTGGCCAACGAGGCCGCCTTCCCGCTGACCTGGATCGCGCTGTCGCTGCTGGGGGCGGCGGCGGTGCCGCTCAACACCCGGTACCAGACCGCGGACGCCGAGCACGTGCTGCGGGCCTGCCGGGCGTCGGCGGTGGTGACCGGGGAGCAGTTCCGGCCCCTGCTGGACCGGCTGCCCGCGGACCTGCCCGCGCTCGGGCGGATCATCACGGCCCCGGAGCTGGCCGCGGAGAGGGCCCGGGCCGCGGGGCCGCGGGCCTGGCCGCTCCCGGATCCGGCCGCGACGGCCAACATCCAGTTCACGTCGGGTACCACCGGCCGCCCCAAGGGGTGCGTGCTGCCGCACTCGTACTGGACCCGGCTGGCCGGAAGCCTGGTCACCGACTTCCCCTACCTCGGCGCGGGCGACGTGATGCTGACCGCCCAGCCGATCAATTACATCGACCCGCAGTGGAACGTGGCCGCCGCCCTGCTGGCCGGGGCGGAACTGGTGATCCTGGACGGGTTCCACCCCTCGTCGTTCTGGGCCAAGGTGCGCGAGCACCGGGTGACCTACTTCTACTGCCTGGGCGCGATGCCGGGGCTGCTGCTGCGGATGCCGCCGGACCCGGACGACCGCGAGCACCGGGTCCGGGTGGTGCAGTGCTCGGCGATCCCGCCCGCCCTGCACACCACGCTGGAGGAGCGCTGGGGCGTGCCCTGGTACGAGTGTTTCGGGATGACCGAGACCGGCGCCGACCTGCGGGTCACCGACGCCGACCACGACGAGCTGGTCGGCACCGGCTGCCTGGGCGGCCCGGTCAGCTACCGGCAGGTCCGGATCGCCGGGGCCGACGGCCAGCCGGTGCCGGCCGGGCAGACCGGGGAGATCACGCTGGCCGGGCCGGGGATGATGGACGGCTACGACGGCGACCCGGAGACCACCGCCGCGGTCATGAAGGATGGCTGGTTCCACACCGGCGACCTGGGCTGGATGGACGAGGCGGGCCGGGCGTACCACGCGGGGCGGCTCAAGGACATGATCCGGCGGGCCGGGGAGAACGTGGCCGCGCGCGAGGTCGAGGAGGTGCTGCTGACCCACCCGGCGGTCCAGCTGGTGGCGGTGGTGGCGGTGCCGGACGAGATCCGGGGCGAAGAGGTCAAGGCCTACTACGTGACCAGCCGCGGGACCGAACCCGGCGAGCTGGCCGCCTGGTGCGGCCAGCGGCTGGCCCGGTTCAAGGTGCCCCGGTTCTGGCAGGCCGCCGCCGACCTGCCCCGCACGGACTCCCAGCGCGTGATCAAGAAGCAGCTGGGTGAGCTGGTGGGCCCGGTCTTCGACGCCGCCGAGGGAAAGTGGGAGGGCCGTTCGTGAGCAAGCCGTTCGTGAGCGGGCCGTTTCGGTGGCTCAGCCCGGTGTACTTCGACGAGCTCGACCTCAACGGGGCGCTGCACAACACAAGGTTCGCGGTGCACGTGGAACGAGCCCAGTCCGCGCTGTTCGAACAGCTCGGCCGCGGCTGGACCAGTTACGCTGATCGTGACCCTGACCTGCGCTACGTGGTACGCGAGCTGCACCTGGAGTTCCTGGCCCCGCTGGAGTCCCCGGGGTCGCTGCTGGTCGAGCTGTCGGCCGGGAGGCTCGGCCGGACCAGCGCCACCTACCTCTTCCGCTGTGCCACCCCGGACGGCGGCCTGACCCTGGCCCAGGGGCACCGGGTCATCATCAAAATCGACGAGGCCGGCCGCCCGGCTCCGTGGAGCGACTGGTACCGGGAGACCTTCGAGGCCCTGGAGGTGGCCGATGCCTAGCCCGCGGTTCGGAGCCGACCTGCTGCTGGTCAACGCGAACGTGCTGACCATGGACCCGGCCCGGCCCCGGGCCACGTCGGTGGCGGTCGCGGGCGGCCGGATCCTGGCCGTCGACCCCGACCGGGACGAGCTGCGGGCCCGCGAGGTGGTGGACCTGGCCGGGGCCACGGTGCTGCCCGGCTTCCACGACGCCCACAACCACATGGCCTGGTTCGGGCTCACGCTGACCGAGGCCGACCTGCGCCCGGTGGTGACGCCAACCCTGGACGACCTCTACGCGGCGGTGACCCGGCAGGCCGAGGCCACCGCCGACGAAGACTGGGTCGTGGGCGCGGGCTACGACCAGAACAAGCTGGGCACGCACCCGGACCGGGACGGCCTGGACCGGGCCGCGCCCGGGCGCCGGGTCTGGTTGCGGCACACGTCCGGGCACATGTGCGTGGTCAGCAGCGCCGTCCTGGCCGACCTGGGCCTGGCCGGCCGGGCCCGGGACGTGCCGGGCGGAAAGGTGGTGACCGACCAGGACGGGCGCCCGACCGGGCTGCTGCAGGAGACGGCCCAGGAACTGGTGGCCGACCTGGTCCGGCCCTACCCGGTGGCCATGCTGGCCGACGCGATCGACCGGGCCGGCACCCGGTACCTGAGCGAGGGCATCACCAGCGTCACCGAGGCCGGCATCGGCGGCGGCTGGATCGGGCACACCCCGGTCGAGCTGGCCGCCTACCAGGCCGCCCGCGACCAGGGCCGGCTGCGGGTCCGGGTCGAGCTGATGGTGGTCAGCGACGCCCTGCACGCGCTGGCCGCCCACCCCGACGACGGCCTCGAGCTGGGGCTGGACCTGGGCATCCGCACCGGCTTCGGCGACGACTGGCTGCGGATCGGCGCGATGAAGATCTTCACCGACGGGTCCCTGATCGGCAAGACCGCGGCCATGACCGACGACTACGCGGGCCTGCCCGGCGACCGCGGCTACCTGCAGGCCGACGGTGACCAGTTGGCCGGCCTGATCATCGCCGCCCACCGGTCCGGCTGGCAGGTGGCCGCGCACGCGATCGGGGACCGGGCCATCGACCTGACCCTGGACGCCTACGCCGAGGCTCAGCGGCGGTACCCGCGGGCGGGCGCCCGGCACCGCATCGAGCACTTCGCCGTGGTCCGCCCGGACCAGGTCGGCCGGACCGCCGAGCTGGGTGTGGTCCCGGTCCCCCAGGGCCACTTCGCCAGCGAGATCGGCGATGGCTTCCTGGCCGCGGTCGGGCCGGACCGGCACGGCTGGCTGTACCGCCAGCGGTCGCTGCTGGAGGCGGGCCTGGTCCTGCCGGGCAGCTCGGACCGGCCGGTGGTGGCCGGGGCGCCGCTGCTGGGCATCGGTGACATGGTGAACCGGCGCACCGGCGCGGGGGCGCCCTTCAACGACGGCGAAGCCATCACCGCCGAG
>DASXMW010000092.1:0-24431 GCA_036495425.1 Streptosporangiaceae bacterium
GCGTGGTCAGCGGGCCCCGGTCCAGCGCGCCCTGAAAGAGCGTGCGCTGCAGCACGTAGCCGACCACCGCCATCACCGGCACCACGATCACGAACGACCACAGGACCGGGATGTGGGTGACGGTGATGACGCCGATGGCCAGGTACCCGGCCACCACGGCCAGGTCACCGTGGGCCAGGTTGACCACCTTCATGACCCCGAACATCAGCGAGAGCCCGCAGGCGAACAGCGCGTACAGGCCGCCGGTGAGCACCCCCTGGATGATGGCGTTGACCCAGCCCATTACCCCTCGCTCTCCTGGCCGGCCTCGCCCGCCGGCGGACCGGCGGAGGGAACAGGCTGGCCACCGTCCCCCCCGCCGGGGTCAGTGCCGGCCGCCTGCTCGGCCCCGAGGCCGAAGTAGGCGGCTTCGACCCGCTCCGGGGTCAGGTCGCCCGGCTCGCCTTCCAGCGTGGTCCGGCCCTCGAGCAGGCAGTGCACCCGGGACGCCACCCGCAGCGCCTGGCTGACGTCCTGCTCGACCAGCAGCACGGTCAGCCCGGTCTCGAGGATCTGGGGCAGCATGGCGTAGATGCGCTGGACCACCACCGGGGCCAGGCCCAGCGACAGCTCGTCCAGCAGCAGCACCCGCGGGTTGGCGACCAGGGCCCGGCCGATGGCCACCGACTGCTGCTCTCCGCCCGACAGCTGGGCCGTGCGCTGGTGGCGGCGCTCGCGCATCCAGCCGAACAGCTCGTAGACCCGCTCGAAGGTCCACGGGCCGGATCGTGCGTAGGTCGCGCCGACCTGGAGGTTCTCCTCCACCGACAGCGACCCGAACAGCCGCCGGCCCTCCGGCACCATCACGATGCCCTGGGTGGCCCGGCGGTCGGTCCGCAGCCGGGTGACGTCGGTGCCGTCCAGCACCACGGTGCCCGTGGTCGGCTTGTGCAGCCCGGCGATCGTGCGCAGCAGCGTGGACTTGCCCGCGCCGTTGGCCCCGATGATCGCGTACACCTCGCCCGGGTACACGCTCAGCGAGATGTCCTGCAGGGCCCGCAGCTGGCCGTGGTGGACTTCCAGGTCGCGGACGGCCAGTAGCGCGGTGCCGCCGTCCTGGCGGCGGCTGGTGGCCTCCTGGCTGGCGGTCACGGCTCGCTCCGCTCGCCGTCGAGCGGGGCGTCCAGGCTGCCGCCGGTCAGCGCGGCGGTGACCGCGCCGCCCAGGAACACCTCACGCACGGCCGGCTCGGCCAGCACCGTGACCGGGTCCCCGTCGCCGATGAACTTCCCGCCGGTCAGGCAGATCAGCCGGGTCACGCTGGCGGTCAGGGCCCGCACCACGTGCTCGATCCAGATCACCGCGACGCCCTCGGCGTTGACCCCGAGCACGACCTCGACCAGCTGGGCCACCTCGGGGTCGGTGAGCCCGCCCGCCACCTCGTCCAGCAGCAGCAGCGTGGGCTGGGTGGCCAGCGCCCGGGCCAGCTCGAGCCGCTTGCGCTGCAGCAGCCCGAGCCGGGCGGCGGCCACGTTGGCCTGGCCGGACATGCTCGTCCGCTCCAGCGCCGCGGCCGCCGCCGCGTAACCGGCCTTCCGCCGTAGACCACCGCCCTGCTCGGCCGCGACCAGCAGGTTCTCGAACACGGTCATGTCCCCGAACGGCCGCGGCACCTGGTACGTCCGGCCGATGCCCAGGCGGCACCGGCCGGCCGCGTCCAGCTTGGTCACCGCGCGCCCGGCGAACCGGACCTCGCCTCTGTTGGGGGCGAGGTCCCCGGAGATCAGCCCGAACAGGCTGGTCTTGCCCGCGCCGTTGGGCCCGACGATGCCCACGATGTCGCCCGGCCCGACCGCCAGGGACAGGTCCTCGGCGATCACCACCTGGCCGAACCGTTTGGTCACCCGGTCGAGCTCAAGCAGCGGGGTGGTCATCGGTCACTTGTTGGTCGGCAGCAGGTCGCCGGTCAGCTTGGCCTGTGGCTGCAGGGAGTTGTCGACGACCTTGGCCTCCAGCGGGTACTTGGTGCCCTTCTGCCACTGGATGCCGACCGGGGGGGTGATCGCGACCCCGGGCGCGGGACCGCCCGCGAAGTTCAGCGGGCCGGCCAGCGCCTTGATGTTGACCTTGTGGATGGCGGCCGCGAGTTCCTTCTTGTCGTGCGGGTTGTTCACCGCGGTCAGCGCGGCGTGCGCGGCCTCGAACAGGCTGTAGTTGCTGATGTTGGAGTTCCACTGCCCGTGGCCGGCCGACTCATACTGGTTGGCCATCTGCTGGCAGGTCTCCCCGGTGAACGAGGACGTCCACGGCAGTGTCGGCGCCCACCAGGCGTCGGTGGCCACGTTGTAGACCAGCGAGCCGAGCGCGTAGGTGTCGCTCGGGAACAGCAGCACCTTGGCCACCGTGGCCAGCTTGGGCTTGAAGCCCTGCTGCACGGACTGCTTCCACATGGTGGCGAAGTCCGGCGGCAGCGGCACGTTGGTGAAAAAATCAGCACCGCTCGCCTTGAACTGGGAGATCATCGACGAGTAGTTCGTGGTCCCGTCCGGGTAGGGCGCGGACATCCTGAAGTCATAGCCGGCCGCCTTGGCGATCGGCGGGAACACGGCCCGGAAGGCGTTGCCGTCGGAGTCGTTGGGGAACGCGGCCGCGACCACCTTGTTGGTGCTGAGCTGCTTGTGGATCCGGTCCCACATCGGGATGAACGTCTTGATCAGGTGTTCGGCCCCGAGGAAGTACATGACCACGTAGGTCGGCTTCTTGGTCGGCTTCTCCGGGTTACCGCCCAGGTTGATATACCAGGACTCCCACGGGATGTTCGAGCAGATCAGCGGAGTGCCCAGCGACTCGGCCTGGCTGGCCACGGCGTTGACCGTCTCCGGCGTGGACGAAGACAGCAGCAGGTCCACCCCGTCGTTCAGGATCGCGGTCCGGGCCAGGTCACCGGCCCGGGTCGGGCTGGACTGGGTGTCGTAGGACTTGATCGTGACCGGGTAGGTCTTCCCGCCGATCTTGAACCCGTTCTTGTACGGGGTGGTCTGCTTGATCTTGGAGATGACCCAGTTGTCCGGGGCCCCGAACCCGGCCAGGGATCCGGTCAGCGGGTGGATCCAGCCGATGGTGATGGCCTTGGTGCCGCCCGACCCCCCGCCCGAGCCGCCCGAGCCGGATGAGCCCTTGATGCTGGTGCTGCACGCTTCGAGCAGGCCACCGGCGCCGACCGCGAACGCGCCCGCGCCGAACGCCTTGAGCAGGTTGCGGCGCCCGATCGGGCCCGTTTCCCCGCTGGTGACGGTCCGGATGGGCTGGGTGGCCGGGCGCGGCGGAGTGCCCTCCGGTGCTGGTCTGTCAGACGGGCTGGTCATGGCCTTTCCCCCTACACGTGGTGCGGACGAGTGGCGAGACGGTGGCGAGCGGCCTGGTGCCCGGTCATGGGGTCGCTGGTACGAGGTCCGCTAGCGTGCTCACAGTATTGTTCAACGGATTGTCAACAATTTGAAGGACAAACGCGGACTTCTGCGAATCCTTCTGTCGCCGGGTACTGGCGCGGGCCATTGGCGCGGCGTCCCGCCGTGGCCCGGTCGCGTGGACCCGGGGCCGCCGGGCGAGGTGTGTCCGGTCATGGCTCTCCATTGATGCCGTGGGCCAGTGACATGCGGGAACAGGCGCCGCCGTACGGCGTGAGCGGGGTGTCCGGATGTTCACTATGCGAACACTCGTGCTTAATATGAACAGAGGTAGGCATAACCTAGATTCGTCGAACATCACTCGTCAATGCACGTTACGTAACTGTTGCGGCATCAATCAGTTAGACCATTCGTAAATAATGCGCAGGTTCAACGGCACCCGTCGCCGCTACGGCGAGCCGCCCCAACCGCCACCATCGCGGGTCACGCGAGCCGCTCTAACCCCCACCACCGCGGCTTACGGCGAGCCGATCTGACCGGCCCAGCGATCCGGGCCGGAGGCTCGGTGAGTGGCCGGTAATACGGCGAGGACCGCAGCGCGGGTTCCGGGGGGTCCAGGGCAATGCCGCTTAGCTTAAGTTGATCATGGCCGCGCTGAGCATGCGGGCACGGGCAGCGCTGGCTCAGCCGGGGGCCCGCCTCACGCGGGCCCCGGCCCCGCCCCGCCGGCCCCGCCAGCAACCCGGCCAGTCACCGCCCGCCAAGATCCAATTAGCCTAAAGCAGCATTGAGGTCCAGGGGGTCGCCCCCCCGGACGGTACTGGCTGGAAGTGAGACGCGGCCAGGACCGGGCGCGGCCGACAATGCGTTAATGATCTGGACTGCGGGCCGTAACCAGCAGCTGGGCGAGCTGATCGCCGAGGTCTTCCTGACCGCCCCGGCCGTGCCGCGTGAGTACCGCGCGGTCATCGTGGGCGGTCTGCCCGGCGCCGACCGGGCCGCGGCCCTGGAGCGGGCCGGGGCCGACCGGTCACAGTTCCTGGCCGTCAGCGTGGGCGACGTGCTGACCCGGATGGCCGCCCGGGGGCTGATCCCGGCGGTGCCGGGCCGGCCCCCGCTGGCCGGTGCCGAGCTGGTCCACACCGAAGCCCAGCACGTGGCCAAGCGGATCGGCCTGCTCGCGGTCAACAGCGGGTGGAACATCATCCTCGACGTCACGCTGGCCTCCCGGTCCTCGGCCGAGTCCTGGACCTACGCCCTGCGGTTCTCCGACTACGCGGTCACCGCGGTGTACGCGGACCTTGACCTGGAAGAGGCCGTCCGCCGGGCCGAGGCCGCGTACCGCGACGGCGAGGACGAGTACCGGCAGGGGCGCGGCCAGGGCGGACGGCCCCTGCCCCCCGACGCGATCCGGGCCCTGGCCAGTCCGGCCGCGGCCGCGGCCCGGGACAGCATCCGGTGGGTGTCCGGGGCCGAGCCAGCCAGCGTGACCGCGGGCCATGCCCGGCAGGGCGGCCTGCCGGGCGGGGCCGTGGGCGCCATGATCGACGCCTACAAACGGGGCCAGCTGAGCCTGGACGGGCTCGGCCTGGAGTTCCGGGTCCGCCGTTGGCCCTCGGTCCCGCCGGTCTGCCCGCCCGGCCTGGACGCGGCCGCCGCCGTCATCGACGACCCCGAGCCCTACGTGCCCGGCTCCTTCGACGACGTGGTGCTGGCCTACGACCTGGGGAAGCTCACCGACCCCGAGTACGAGTTCCTGGCCGAGGCGGCCAGCGTCTCCGCCGCCGAGCCCGGCTGACTCCTCGGCCGAGCCGGGTCGGCGGCGGTCGATGTGCGGCACGGTGACCTCGGTGCCGCTCAGGCCGTCTCGCTCGCGAGCTGGCGCCGGCCGGGCCGGCCCCGGTCCAGCAGGACCGCGACCACGGCGGCGGCCAGCGCGGCGCCCACCGCGATCAGCGCGATCTGCCAGCCCGGCATCCCGCCGGCCACCACCGGTGGCACCGCGGCCGCGGCGCCACCGTCGGATGCGGGGGCCGGCAGCATGGTCGTGGCCGCCGACGCCGCCCCGGCCAGCGCGGCCAGGCTCACTCCCAGCCCGGTCAGCACGATCGCGATCCGGCGCCAGTAACTGATGACTGTCATGATGTCTCCTTCTTCGGTATGACCTTCGCTGCGACGCTACGGTCGCCGAAGGCCACACCGAATCGGGAGCCGCTACCCAGCTTGGCTTCTCACCTGCCTAGATTGACGGTCGTGGCCACCGAGGCCCGGGCGGTCAGGGGTCCTGCACAGCCGCATCGACGGTCTGGGTGAACTCCTTGCCGCTGACGGTCAGGTTGAGCTCGACGTCGATCGTCCAGGTGCCCGCGGCCGGGCTGGCCGTGCTGAGCTCAGCGGTGCCGGGGGTGCCGGTGGCGCTGGGGGTGCCGGCCGTGGCCACCACCGTGCCATCGGGGTCGACCAGGTAGAACGTGTACTTGTTGTCGGGGCTGGTGTCGGCGGTGCGGAAGGTGGCGCTCAGGCTGGACCGCCCGGCCGGCACGTTGATCTGGTAAGTGTTCAGCTGGCCGATCATCCGGCCCACGGTGCTGGTGATCAGCGTCTGGAACGTCCCGCCGTTGCCCGGGATGAGCGAGCGCCGGGCCACCGGCACGGCCGCGGCGGCGCCGTCCCCGCCCGTGAACTGGACCGACTCCGGATGGTCGCCGGGAGCGGCCGGCATGGCGACCCGCAGCGGTACCGGGACGCTGGTGTGGGCGGGGATCGTGACCGGGCGGGTGGCCGGGACCGACACGAAGTTCTGCCCGGACACCTTGAACGACATCGGCCCGGTGTAGCTCCCCGGTACGGCCGGGGCCAGGGCCAGGTCGACGTCCTTGCCCGACCAGAGGATCTTGGCCGTCCACCGCCCGGCCTCGGGGTGGTTGACGGTGGCGTGCTGGATGTCCGGCACCGAGCCGGTCGCCCCGTTGACGCCGGCCGAGCCGTCGTCGTAGGAGAGCTGCTCCAGCCGCCCCTGCGGGTCGAACAAGGCGAAGCAGATGATGTTGCTGTTGGTGGCGTCGGGCCAGATCATGTCGGCGTCTAGCCGGTCCAGCCCGCGCGGGACCGTGAACGTGATCGGGGCCGCGGCCCGCGCTCCCTCCGGCGGCACCGGCAGGCTCGGGTCGGGGGCGCTGATGGCTTCGGTGACCGTGCGGCCGAACTGCCGTTCGGGCCCGATCCAGCGGTAGCGGCCGGTCACGGTGGTGGCGCGGCTGCTGGTGTTGTACAGGCTGACCGGCTGGCTGCTGACCGAGCCGCCGCTGGCGGTGACGTCCAGCTGGGACGGCGAGGCGACCAGGCCTGCGGTGTGGCTGCCCCGGCTGGCCGCGCTGCCGGTGGCGCCGGGCAGTTGCTGGGCCGCGCGCACCGCGGCGTAGACGTTGAGCAGCCCGGCTCCCTGCTGGTCGGCCGGGGCCCCGAGGTCGGTCGCGGTGCTGGTCAGGATGTCCTTGATCTGCGCCGGGGTGAGGTTGCCGCCGGCGTGGGTGTCGCGGTAGGCCTGGATCACGTCGGCGGCCGCGCCCGCGATGAGCGGAGCCGACTCGCTGGTGCCGCGCATCGACTCGGTGGGGTAGTTGGGCGGGCAGCCGCCACTGCCGTCGGCGCAGGCGGCCTCCCCGCCGAAGTAGCCGGGGGCGACCAGGTCGACGACCTTGCCGGTCGGGGCGGTCCCGCCCGAGGACAGCGCGGCCATGTTGTTGCTGACGTAGCTGCGGTAGTCGTGGGCCAGGGCCACCAGCCGGAAGTTGTCGACCGCCCCGGCCGCGATGACGGCGGGATCGTCGGCGGCCGCGATCATCGTGCCGGAGTCGCCGCTGTCCCCGGAGGATTCGACCACCGTGACCCCGGCCGCCACCGCGGCCTCGTTGGCGGTGGCCAGCAGCTTGGCCGACGCGCTGCCGGGCAGGGCCGAGGTGCCGAACGACTCGGAGATGACGTCGGCGTGCTCGGTGGCCACGGCGGCGTCCACGCCCGCCAGCACCTGGGACAGCAGGATGACCGGGGTGTCGACCTGGCTCAGGTCGACCAGGGACGCGCCCGGGGCGTCGCCCTTGATCACGAACGAGCAGCCCGCGGGCACGTCCGAGTACGGCAGCGCCTGGGCGTACTGGTAGACCACCGTGCCCTGGGCCGCTATCGAGGAGGCGTCGCCGTAGTCCTCGTCGTTGCTGTGGTCGGCGGTGTAGTCGGGTGCGTCGATGACCACGTGCGACCCGTCCGGCCGCTGGAAGTTCGGGTTGCCGGCCAGCTGGTTCATGCCCATGTTGCCCACGATCACGCCGGCCCCGGTGGCGATGGAGTTGGCCATGCCGGGCGCGTTGGGGTCACCGTTGGAAGCGTGGATGTCCGCGTCGGCCTCGGGTTCCTGCAGCGGTTTGGACGTACCGGCCGGGTTGAACGGGCAGGCCGACGTCTTCGACTGCTTCTGCTGGGTGGTCGTCGGCGCGGTCGCGCCGGCCGGGCTCTGGTCCTCTTGCGCGGGAAGCGGCGAGTCCGGCACGATCTCGGCCACCGCCGGGTTGCTGCGCAACCGGCTGACCTCGGCCGATGAGACGTGGGCGGCCACCGCGTCCGGAGCCACCAGGGACTTGACCCCGGTGCCACCGTGGGCGGTGATGTCGGACGTGACCGGGGCCTGGCTGGACCGGGCCGCGGCCCGGCGCTGGCTGGCCTGGGTCCGCAGGTTCATCGCGGGCTGCTGGGCCTTGAGCACGACGATGACCGAGCCGCCGCTGGCCGCCCCGTTGGCGGCCGGCGCCAGCGGCGCCGGCGTTCCGGCCGATCCGGCCTCCCCGCCGCTGTCGGCCGCGCTGGCCACGGCGGCTGGGACGGCCAGCCCCGCCGCCATCGTGACCGCGGCGCTGATTCCGATCAAGCTTCGTCGTACCGACCTCGCTGATCTGATCGCTTCCGGTAGTTTTCGCACACTCAGTCCCTCTGTCGCCCGACATCAGTGCAGAAATATGGGCAAACCTTTGTTTGCCCATGTTGATAATAGTTGCACCGAAATGCCTGGCCCGAAAGAGGCTGCCCGCCCGCAGTACGACCCCTCTGCCCCACAGGTCACATCAGCCACGGCCGCGAGCCCGGCCCCACGAGCCAGACCGGTCGTCAACCGTCAAAGCTGAACAGCTGATTACACGGGCCCGCACCATGACACCCGCCCGCGGCGCGGCCCGATCAGCTCGGCGAAGCCCTTCGTCCCGCGGTGACCTGCAGAAACTGCGGGGCCGCCCCGTCTGGCCGAAGTCTTGGATCTTGCGGGTTCAAGTAAGGATTTATCAAGCATGTGTCTGGATATTGCGTAATGCTGTCGGAAAGATTAGCGTCCTCGTTACATCAGTCACCGCTACAGCGGTCGTGCGCTCGCAATCCAACAGGTCACCCCGCTCCGCGAGCCGCGCGGTCAACCGGCCATGCCCGGGGCCGCTTGCCCACCCCTTCCGTCTCATCCCCGCTCAGCTGACAACGGCGTCACCGGATCGCTCCGGCCCGGCGCACGAAAGGGGCACTAGATGTTCCAGCCCATCCGACATCTGGGGCGGGTGACGGCCGTGGCGGCCGGTACCGCCTCGCTGGCCGCGGCCGGCTTCCTGGCCCTGGTCGCCCAGCCAGGGTCCGCCGCCACCACGGCCACCGCCCAGACCGCCGCGGTGAAGACCACCGCCGCCGCGGCCGCCGCCACCGGCGGGAGCGGCGCCAGCCTTCCGTACTCCGAGGTCCAGGCCGAGAGCTCCGCCACCAGCGGCACCGTCATCGGCCCGAGCTACACCCAGGGCCAACTGGCCGACGAAGCGTCCGGCCGCAAGGCCGTCACCCTGCAGGGCAGCGGCAGCGGGCAGTCGGTCACGTTCACCACGCCGGTCGCGACGAACTCGATCGACTTCCGCTACAGCATCCCGGACAGCTCCGGCGGCTCGGTCTACACCGCGCCCCTGTCGCTGTACGTCAACGGCACCAAGCAGACCGACTTCACCCTGACCAACGCCTACAGCTGGTACTACGGCAGCTACCCGTTCACCAACACCCCCGGCGGCGGCCAGCACCACTTCTACGACGAGGTGCACCGGCTGTTCTCGGCCACCTATCCGGCCGGCACCACGTTCAAGCTGCAGGTCGACTCCGAGGACACCGCGTCCTCCTACACGGTCGACTTCGCCGACTTCGAGCAGGTCGGTGCGGCCCTGACCCAGCCCGCGGGCTCGGTCTCGGTCGTCAGCGAGGGGGCCGACGCCAGCGGCGCGGCCGACTCGACCAGCGCCTTCAACGCCGCCATCGCCGCCGCCGGTTCGGGCGGCACGGTGTGGATCCCGCCCGGCACCTACAACATCCCCGGCCACATCATGGTCAACAACGTCACGATCGCGGGCGCCGGCATGTGGTACTCCACGGTGACCGGGACGGCCCCCGGGTTCTACGGCAACTCGGCGCCGAACCCCAGCACCAACGTGCACCTGCAGAACTTCGCCATCTCCGGCAACGTTCAGGAACGCGACGACAGCGCCCAGGTCAACGGCATCGGCGGGGCGATGAGCAACTCGACCGTGTCCAACCTCTGGATCGAGCACATGAAGGTCGGGGCCTGGATGGACGGGCCCATGGACAAGCTGACCTTCAGCGGCATGCGCATCCGCGACACCACCGCCGACGGCATCAACTTCCACGGTGGCGTCACCAACTCGACCGTGACCAACAGCGACATCCGCAACACCGGTGACGACGGCGTCGCCACCTGGGCCGACTCCGGCATCGGGGCCGACTCGGGCGACACCATCTCCAGCAACACCGTCCAGCTGCAGATGCTGGCCAACGGCATCGCCATCTACGGCGGCCACGACAACACCGTCAGCGGCAACCTGGTGGTGGACACCGGCATCACCCAGGGCGGCGGCATCCAGGTCGGCCAGCGGTTCAGCTCCACCCCGGTCGGCACGACCACGATCTCGAACAACACCATGATCCGGGACGGCGACCTCGACCCGAACTGGCAGTTCGGCGTGGGTGCGCTGTGGTTCGACGGCAGCCAGGGCACGGTCAACGGTCCGATCAATGTGAGCAACGCGCTGATCGAGCAGAGCCCGTTCGAGGCCATCCAATGGGTCGAAGGCCAGGTCAATGGGGTCAACCTCAGCAACGTGACCATCGCCGGCACCGGCACCTTCGCCCTCCAGGAGCAGGACCCCGGGACGGCGACGGCCACCAACGTCGTGGCCACCGGGGTGGCCCAGGCCAACGCGGGCAACGCGCCCAGCTACAGCTGTGAGGGCAGCGGCTTCACGATCACCGATGGCGGCGGCAACTCCGGCATCAGCCCGACCCAGTGCAACGGCTGGCCGGCCCCGGTCTACCCGCCGTACCCGAACTCCGGGGTCACGGTCAGCCCGACCGCGCTGAACTTCGGCTCGGTCGCGACCGGGTCCAAGAGCAGCACCCAGACCGTGACCGTCTCCAACCCGACCGGCTCGGCCGCCGCGGTCTCGTCGATCGCCGCCACCGGTGACTTCAGCCAGACCAGCCCCTGCGGCTCGTCGATCGCGGCCGGCGGCTCCTGCACGGTCAGCGTGACATTCGCGCCGACCGCGACCGGCAGCCGCACCGGGACGCTGACCGTCAACGCGGGCGGCGTCACCAGCACGGTCAGCCTGTCCGGGACCGGCACCAGTTCCAGTGGCGGCAGCGCCACCCTGACCGCCTCACCCACCTCGGTGGCGTTCGGCAGCGAGGCGGTCGGCTCGACCACGGCGGCGCAGAAGGTGACGATCACCAACACCGGCAGCGCCGCCGCCACCGTGTCCTCGGTCACCGCCGGGGCCCCGTTCGCGCAGACCAGCACCTGCGGCACGTCGATCGCGGCTGGCGCCTCGTGCACGGCCAGCGTGACGTTCACCCCGACCGCGACCGGCGGCGCGGCGGCCAACCTGACCGTGGCCAGCAACGCCACCAACCCGTCGCTGACCGTGCCGCTGACCGGCACCGGCACCAGCGGCGGCGGCGGCACCGCCACCAACCTGGCCGCGGGCGCCCCCATCACGGCGTCCAGCTACACCCAGAACTACGTGCCGGCCAATGCCGGCGACGGCGACACCAGCACCTACTGGGAGGGCACCAACGGGGCCTGGCCCACCACCCTCACCGTCAACCTGGGCGCGGCCGACTCGCTGACCAAGGTGGTCGTCGACCTGCCGCCCGCCTCCGCGTGGAACACCCGCACCCAGACCCTGTCGGTGCTGGGCTCGGCCAACGGGTCGAGTTACAGCACGCTGGTCGGCTCGGCCACGTACACCTTCAACCCGTCCAGCGGCAACACGGTCACGATCCCGCTGCCGTCCGGCACCAGCGACCAGTACGTCCGGCTCTCCTTCACCGCCAACAACGTCCAGAACGGCGCCCAGGCCTCCGAATTCCAGGTCTGGGGCACCACCGGCGCCAGCTCGGGTCACCCCGATCTGGCCGCGGGTGCCGCGGTCACCGCGTCCAGCTACACCCAGAACTACGTGCCGGCCAACGCGGTGGACGGCAACACCAGCACCTACTGGGAAGGCACCAACGGCGCCTGGCCCACCACCCTCACGGTCAACCTGGGCGCCAGCAGGTCCCTGGGCTCGATCGTGCTCGACCTGCCCCCGTCATCGGCCTGGGGCACCCGCACCCAGACCCTGTCGGTGCTGGGCTCGGCCAACGGGTCGAGTTACAGCACGCTGGTCGGCTCGGCTACCTACACCTTCAACCCCGCCAGCGGCAACACGGTCACGATCCCGCTCCCGTCCGGCACCAGCGACCAGTACCTCCGGCTCTCCTTCACCGCCAACAGCGTCCAGAACGGGGCGCAGCTCTCGGAACTGGACGTCTACGGACCCTGAAACGAAGCCGCTCGGCCGGGATCCACGCCCGGCCGAGCGGTTCAGTCCCGTCTTTGTTAAACAGGAAACAGAGCCAAAGTGGGGCCCGTGTGGACGGAACGGCTGGGGCGACGTCGGGGTAGCCGTCGTGTTCCATTCGGGAATGTCAACCGGCCAGATGGCCCGCTGGGCGCGACAAGTTATCTCTGCGCACAGATGGGCGATTGACTCCATGAGCCCAGCCACCGGGCTTCCTTCAGGGCCAGGCGAGACTGATTGGGGAATTCCAGGCTCAGGCACCTCCGAAGGGGAGCCGGGCCTGCGGTTGCTGAGCCGCTGAGATTGCAGCGCCCTCGACACGGTGAATTAGCCTCATGTTGCCTGTCCGCCCGGCGGCTGCTGCATGAATGACGAGCCGGGCTCGGCTTGGCCACCGCGGTTACCCGGCCCGTTCCGCGCTACGGCAGCTTGACCGCCAGGTTCAGCACCCGGGTGAACTGGGTGGCGCTGAAGTTGTCGTCGCTGATCATGCTGGCCGGCCGGGCACCCGCGCTGGCGGGCTGCGCGCTCGCGCTCGCGCCTGCGGCCGGGGCCAGCACGGCCACCACCGATGCCGCCGCGGCTGCGGAGGCCAGTGGCCACCACCGTCGGTTGAGTTTCCTGAACAGCCCCCCGCTGGATCACGTTCAGTCCTGCCGACATCTATCGCGACCGGACAACAAGGTGACGAACGCGGGCCGAACCGTCAGCCAACTGGCCGTGGCCGCCGCGGCCGGATCAGGATCTCGGCTCGATCATGGGCGGCCTGGAAGCGATGAGGCTTGTGTGGCGTGGGCGGCGCCGGGGGCGAGAAGAAGGGCGCTAGGCCGGCACCAGGGCCGGGTATCGGGCCGGGACCGCGCCCAGCAGGGCCAGGCACTCCACGAAGAAGTAGATGGACTTGAAGAACTCCAGCAGGCTGCCATCTTCCAGCAGGATCTTGCGGTACATGACCGTGCGCTGGGCGTCGTAGCCCTCGTGCAGCGCCTTCCAGTCGGCGTACTCCATGGCCAGCACGTAGGTGGCGGCGAGCGGCTCGTCCGGGCCGATGATCCGGCAGTCGGTCACCGACCCGCCGGCCCACTGGACGAACAGGTAGGCCGGCCCACCGCCCAGCTCGGCGGGCAGCTCACGGCAGCCCAGGGCCCAGGACGCCGGGTAGACGCTCTTGATGAAGTCGAACAGGTCCCAGTACTCCTGCAGCTTGTCCGCCCGCACTGCCTCGGTCGGGCCCGTACTCAGCACGTCCCGGACACCGTCGGCCCACTCCCGGCTGAAGAACTCCGGCTCGCTCATCGGTCACCCACCGGCCAGGACCGGCTGGACCCTGGTCAGCAGGTCCTCCAGGTCGGGCGACAGGTCGATGCCGACGTCGTTCAGCTTGCGCCGCAGCTGCTGGAAGAACAGGATCCGGACCTCGTCCTGGGTCCAGCCCAGCGGCTCGTAGTAGATCTGGCGGCTGTTCACGCCGGACAGGGACAGGATCGTCCGCAGCGTGTCGTGGATCTCGTTGATCATGGTCGGGTCCTTGCGAACCGCCTGCTGGAGATAGCGCATGCCCCCTTGGACGTGCCGCGACTCGTCCCGGCAGGTCGCCGTGAAGCCGGTGTAGTACGCGGGCAGGAAGCCCCGCCACCGGGCGTAGGACAGCGTCACCTTCATGACCGACAGGGCCAGCACACCCTCGATCCACAGGAAGTAGTTGGTGCCGTAGCGCACCCGGGCCCGCTCGTCGTAGGGCCGCTGCCGGACCTCGTCGGCCTGGTAGGCCAGCAGCCCGAACGGCCCGACGAAGGTCTCCGACACCCAGGGGAACGAGGCGTCGAGGATATCCATGATGTCGTCGCCGGCCAGCCCTACTACTTCGCGGTAGAACCGGTCGAAGAACACCGTGTGCCGGGCCTCGTCCTCGATCTGGGCCGCGATGTGCAGCTTTTCCTCTTCGCTGGCGCCGATCATGAACACCGGCAGCTCGATCTCGACCTGGCGCTCGCCGTGGTGGAAGCCGGACGCGACCGCGATGAACGACTGGCGCTCCTCCTCGGTCATCTTCTCCTGCCAGTCGATCACGTCCTGGCTGAAGTCCAGGTCGTAGACGTCCCACCGCTGCTTGAGGTACTTGCGGTACAAGGTGGTGAAGTCCGGCAGCGCCTTCAGGTCCTTGTGCACGTACTCGATGACGTCGTCGATGTCGACCTTGAGCACGTCGGCGAGGTTCGATTCCTCGATCTCGCGCACCTGCTCGTCGCTCAGCGCGCGCGGGCCTTCGTGCAGCACAGCGGTCGGGCTCGGGCGTTCCGCCATTGGCGCCGGCCTCCCTAATAACAGAATGCGATTCTGTTACTCAGCACACCGGCTGTGGCCATCGATGTCAAGGCCGGGACCGGGTAGCGCGGCCACCATTCGCGGCCCTCGGCTAGCAGTCCCAGTCAAAGTCCGGCAGGAACTCCATGTCGTGCGCCTGCGCGGCCGCCTGCCTGCGCGGGAAGTCCGGCGTGGCCGGGATCGCTCAGGTACTCGAAGCTCATCGTGGTCTCCGTGGGATAACGGCCGCTGAGACTGCCACCCTACGGAGTACCACCGGTCCCGGGCCTAGTGCCGGTGCGGGCCGCCAAAGCCCCAGGTGGGCGGCGGGTTGCTGACCACGTACGAGTTGAGGTTCGACACCTGCATGCTCACGCCGCCGGTGGTCGGGCCACCGTAGAGGGACGAGGCCGCGTAGTCGTTGATCAGGTACATCGGGCCGGTGGCGATCGGCACCCCGATCTGGGCCGACGTCACCTGGCCGACCTGGACGCCGTCGTAGATGAAGGTCAGCGCCGACGAGTTCCAGATGACCTCGTAGGTGTGCGTCCCGCAGCCGCTGAACCCGGTCGGGTACGCGCCCCACTGGCTGTTGACCCCGGCGGCGTTCAGGTAGTGGTAGTGCCAGGCCACCTTGCCGTGCAGGCCCTCGGCGATGTCGATCTCGCCGCCCTGCGGCCAGGTACCGGTGGCCGATCTCGGCCCGCACGTAGGCCGAGACGGCCGGGGTGGTCAGCCGGGTCACGGTGCCGGTCGCGGACGCGGACAGGATCTGGGTCAGGGCGTGCCCCTCGTCGGTGATGATCACTACGGTGCCGTTCGGCACGCCGCTGACGGTCATGATGGCGATGACGGGCTCATCGGCGGCGACCAGCAAGCGCTCGCCGATGCCCGGCCGTGGCCCCGTTGCTGGCCTAGGCGCCCGCCGCCACCTCGGCCGGGGTGCACATGCCGTCGGAGTACACGGTGTGCAGGTGGGAGTCGCCCCGGTACCAGGTCCGGTCGCGGCCCCGCCGTAACCAAAGGGCCGGGCCGGCCGTCCACGGGCGACATATAAGCCGGATAGGCGGGTACCGCCGGACAGCAGAGGGGCTGGCCACGCGCCCGCTGCGATGACCCCGCCTGGCCGCGAGCGTTACGAAATTAAGGCCTGAAGGATATTCCATTGTGACATGATTTTGGTATATCGTGCCGAACGTAGCCACACAGGATCCGGCGAAATCCACCATCGCCAGCTCGCCGACCTGTCCCGCCTACCGGCTAAGGAGAGATTCCGTATGGCCTCCCGCTGGCACGTTGCACGATCCAATTCCATATCCCGCTGGCGCATCCCCCTGCTGGCCGCCGCCCTGGTTCTCGGGTCTCTGGGCGCCGCCGTGGGTAGCGCGGGCGCCGCGGGCGCCGCCACCACGGCCACGCATCCTGGCACCACCCACACCCGACCTGGCGGTGCGGTCGGCGGCTTCCAGCCCGGTGGCCTGCTCAGGGGGCACGGCGCCACGGCCGCCCGTACCGGTGCGGCCAAGAACGGCACCACCAGCACCAACTGGTCCGGTTACGCCGTGACCGGGGGCAGCGGCGCCTTCAACAGCGTCTCGTCCAGCTGGACCGAACCCACCGCCAACTGCAGCGGCGGCACCCAGTACGCCGCCTTCTGGGTCGGCCTGGACGGGTACAACAGCAGCTCCGTCGAGCAGACCGGGACCGACTCGGACTGCAGTGGCGGGTCACCGGACTACTACTGCTGGTACGAGATGTACCCGGCCGCCCCGGTGTACTTCACCAACCCGGTCTCGCCCGGGGACAGCATGAGTGCCTCGGTCACGGTCAGCGGGACCAGCTACACGCTGACGCTGACCGACAACACCCAGGGCTGGACCCAGACCGAGCACGAGACCGGCAGCTTCTCCAACTCCTCCGCCGAAGTCATCACCGAGGCCCCGTCCTCGGAGACAGGCCCGCTCCCGCTGGCTGACTTCGGCACGATCAACTACTCCGGTGCGTCCGCCAACGGGGCCTCCATGGGCTCGCAGAACCCGACCTCGATCACCATGGTCGGCAGCAGCGGCGACCAGCTGGACTCCACCAGCGGCATCGATGGATCCGGCGGCTTCAGCAACACCTGGCAGGCCAGCAGCTAGCTACGACTGCGGCTCCTGCCGCCTCGACGCTGACCCCCGGGGGGTGATGGCCTCCGGGGTCAGCGTTGCTGCGATGCCAGCTGGGTTTCCAGGCGTTCCAGGGAGCGCCAGAGTTCGAGGGCGGCCATGGCCCGGGCCGCGTCGGCCAGCAGCACGTGGTCGTCGAGCCGGCTGATGCCGACCACCGCCACTTCGGGTGTCACGAGGGCGCCGCCTGGTCCGCCGGATGGAACACCGGCACGGCCAGCTCGTCGTGATCATCCCAGCCGACCGTGACCCGCTGGCCGACCTGAACGGTGCCGGGATCGGCGTCGATCTCGGCCAGCATCCGGAACCCCTCGTCCAGGTCGATGAAGCCGAGCACGTAGGGCAGCCGGCTGCGGAAGTACGGCTGGCCGTGCTGGCGGATCACCGTGAACGTGTAGACGGTGCCGCCGCCGGCCGAGTCCTGCCACCGGGTTTCCACGCTCAGGCAGGCCGTGCAGTGCCGCCGCGGGTGAAAGATCACTTCCCCGCAGGAGGCACAGACCTGGTAGGTCAGCCGGTGATCCCTGGTCGCGGCCCAGAACGGCCCGGTGTCCGGCTCGGCCAGCGACGGCAGCGGCCGTTCCGGCGGCGGGGGCGCCTGGTCTCCCGGGCCTGCGGTTCCCTGATCTGCGGGCATCGCCGGTCACTCCCTTCCGAGAACGATCGTGCCGGCCGCGTGCCGGGTGCCGAGCTGGCCGCCGTTGCCGTGGGCCACGGCCAGCCGGGCCCCCGGCACCTGTGCGGTCGACTCGCCCCGCAGCTGCCGGGTGGCCTCGATGAGCAGGAAGATCCCGCGCATGCCGGGATGGTTGGAGGACAGGCCGCCGCCGTCGGTGTTCAGCGCCGGGGCCCCGGGCCGGTCGAAGCGCAGCCGGCCGCCGGCCACGTACGGGCCGCCCTCACCCTTCTTGGCGAAGCCCAGATCCTCCAGGATCGTCAGCACCGTGATCGTGAACGAGTCGTAGATCATGGCGATGTCGATCTCGTCCGGCCGCACCCCGGCCTGGCCGAACGCGTCCGGCCCGGACCGGGCCGCGGCCGAGGTGGTGATGTCGGCGTGGTGGCCGGGATAGCCGACGGCCTCGCCGGTGCCGAGGATCCACACCGGCGGCTGGCGCAGGTCCCGGGCCACTTCAGGGGAGACGATGACCACCGCGCCGCCGCCGTCGGAGACGATGCAGCATTCCAGCAGGTGCAGCGGGTCCGCCACCATCCGCGAGCCGAGCACATCGTCCACCGTCAGCTCGCCGGTGTTCTTGATGCCGAGCGCGGCCAGGCCGGTCACGGCGCCCGGGTTGCGGACCGCGTGGGCGCGGTTGGTGACCGCGATCTCGGCCAGGTCCTCGGGCCGGGTTCCGTACTGGGCCATGTGCCGCCGCGCGACCAGCGCGTAGTTGCCGATCAGGGTCAGCCCGTACGGGGTTTCCAGGTTGGCGCCGGGCTGCGGGTCGGCGGGTACCCGGCCGCCGGTGCCGATGGCCCGGGCCTCGCTGCGGGCCGTCGACCCGTAGGTGAGCAGGGCGACGTTGGCCCGGCCGGCCGCGATGTCCCGGGCCGCGTGGGCGGCGTGGAACTCATACGAGCTGCCGCCGACGGCGGTGGTGTCCATGACCCGGGGGGTGACGCCGAAGTACTCGGCGATGGTCAGCCCCTGCATCGGCCCGGCCTCGCTGGCGTCGTACACCGCGTCCACGTCGGACCAGGTCAGCCCGGCATCCTCCAGGGAGTGGCGGGCCGACTCGGCCTTGATCTGCAGCTTGCTCAGCCCGCCCGCGCGGCGGCCGGGGAACTCGTAGATGCCGCCGATGGCGGCGCCCGCGTTGCTGGGCATCACACCTCCCGGACCTGGAGGCGGCCGCGGTCGATGACCACGGTGCCGTCCGGCTTGGTCGTCTGGAACAGCGCGGTGTCGCTGCCGTCCGGCTGCCAGACCGACACCGTGAGCGGCTCGCCGGACAGCCGGTAGATCAGCGCCTGGCCGGTGGCCGCGTCCACGGCCACGTTCCCATCCAGGATGCTCATGCCCACCTCCGCCAGCGCAGCCCGTCGCGCACCCATCTAGAATCCGGTTCTAGAAAATGATTGTCAGGTCGGCGGCCAGGGGGTGTCAAGGGCGCGGAGTGGCTGCCACTTGCTGACTACTAGAGCTGCGGCGGCTTATTCTCGCTGATGCTGCGGCAAGCTGGCCGCTTCCGTCCGCCGTGAGGAGTCGTATGGCACCCAGGCACACCGCGATCGTGACCGGCGCCAACCACGGGATTGGCGCGGCGACCGCGCAGGCCCTGGCCCGGCGCGGATGTGCGGTCCTCTGCACCTTTTTCCGGACGGACGACCCGGACGATCCCGGTACGCCGCCGGCCTACCGCGAGCACCGGGCGCAGGACGCCACCGCGGTCATCGCCCGCATCCGGACCGACGGCGGTGAAGCCGCCGCCGTGGAGGCGGACCTGTCCGACCCGGCCACGCCGGCCCGGCTGTTCGGCTCGGCCGAAGAACAGTTCGGCCCGGTTGACATCCTCATCAACAACGCCACCGGGTGGCTGGCCGACACCTTCGCCCCGGCCGGGACCGACCGGCTCGACCGGTCGCTGCGGGCGGTGACCGCCGAGGGCTGGACCCGGCAGTTCACTGTTGACGCCATGGGTGCGGCCCTGATGATCAGCGAGTTCGCGCGGCGCCACCTCGCCCGGCAGGCAACCTGGGGGCGCATCATCGGGCTGACCTCGGGCGGCGACCTCGGTTTCCCCGAGGAGGTCTCCTACGGAGCGGCCAAAGCCGCCCAGGAGAACTACACGATGTCGGCCGCCCTCGAGCTGGCGCCTTACGGGGTCACCGCCAACATGGTGCACCCGCCGGTCACCGACACCGGCTGGGTCACCGACGCCGTCCGCGATTACGTCGCCACCAGCTCGGAGCTGATCCACATCGCCGCGCCCGAGGAGGTGGCGGAGGTGATCGCCTACCTGGCCTCCGACGCGGCCGCCCTGATTACCGCGAACGTGCTCAAGCTCCGCTGAGCCCGGCGGGTCGGGCCGCAAACGCTTGACAGGGCAGGGCCGCCGGGGTCAAATAATTCTGGAATTTACTTCTAGTATTTGGCTCCGGAGGAAGTGGTGGTGGGCATGGGCGTCCTGGAGGGGAAGGTGGCCATCGTGACCGGGGCGAGCCGCGGGATCGGGGCCGAGATCGCCCGGCGGTTCGGGGCGGCGGGCGCGGCGGTGGCGGTGTCGGCGCGGACCACCGAGGCCGGGACGTCGCCGTTCGCGGGCACGATCGCGGAGACCGTGGCCGACATCCGGGGTGCGGGCGGTACCGCGGTCGCGATCCGGGCCGACCTGGCCCGGCCCGAGGACCGCGAGCAGCTGGTCAGCCAGACCATCGAGCAGCTGGGGGCGCCGGACATCCTGGTCAGCAACGCCGCCGTGACCTACTTCACCCGGGTCACCGACTTCACCGCCAAGCGGTTCAACCTGATGTTCGACGTGCAGGTCGAAGCCCCCTTCCAGCTGGCCCAGCTGGTCATCCCCAGCCTGCGGGCCAAGGGGCAGGGCTGGATCCTCAACATCTCCTCGGGCGCGGCCCGGCAGCCCACGTTCCCGCCCGCCGAGCGGGCCAAGCGCGGCGGCACCGTGTACGGGATGTGCAAGGCGGCCCTGGAGCGCTTCTCCACCGGCCTGGCCGCCGAACTGTGGGACGACAACATCGCCGTCAACGCGCTGTCGCCCAACCGGGTGGTGCCGACGGCGGGCACGCTGTTCCACCACCTGACCACCGAGGACAACCCGGACGCGGAGCCGCCCGCGGTGATGGCCGAGGCCGCGCTGCAGCTGTGCAGCGCCGAGCCGCACAGGCTGACCGGCCGGATCACCTACTCCCAGGACCTGCTGGCCGAGCTGAACGTGCCCCAGCCCGCCGCGCGCTGATGACCCAGCAGCAGGACCAGCCGGTCATCGGGCTGGCCCGGCGGACCGGAGCCCTGGTCTACGCGGCCGACGGACGGCGCGGCGACCCGAGTACACGGGTCCGGAGCCTTCGATATGAATGGGCTGCGCATCGAGGTGATCGCCACCCCGGGCCACAACAGCGACTCGCTGTCCTTTCATCTGCCCGATGACCAGGCCATGGTGACCGGTGACACCGTGCTCGGCCGCAGCGCGCCCGCCATCCTGGACCCGGACAGCCGGGTCGACCAGATGATCACCTCGCTAGGCCAGATCAGGCTGCTGCTGGGCACTGAGCAGGGTCAGAACTGGAAGCGGGTCAGGCCGCCCGGCTCGTTGGTCCAGGTCACGATGGCCGAGCGTGGCTCGATGCGGTACACGTTCCAGGGCGGTGGTCCTAGCGACGGGGCGTTGAACGGGGCGGTGATGCCCTGCCCGCTGACGTCGGGCTCGGCGGGCCAGCCCTGGTCCGCCCACGCTTTGGCGATTCGGGCCAGCGCGCCCGGCTCGGTGACGCGCGCCGCGTCGCCTTCGACGATGACGTCGGCGTCGCGGACCGAGACCGCGACCGAGCACCGCGGGTCACGGGTGACGTTGTGACCCTTGCGGGTGCGGGTACCGGTCTGGAACCAGAACGTGCCGTCCAGCCACAGGGCGCCGACCGCGGTCACGTGCGGGCTGCCGTCCTGGTTGATGGTGGCCAGCCAGGTCGTGCGGGAGTTCACCGCGTCCGGGGCGGGCGCCGATCCCGCGTCGAGCTTCTCGGTGACCGCGGCCCAGTCCACCGGCGGCAGCCCGTCGGCCGCACCCAGATTCGTGATTTCCATGAGGCATCCCTTCATCGTCGTGCCGGCGCCCTCGCCGGCACCGCTTACCAAGACGACCCGCGACGACCCCGAAACTCATCGCGCGCTGGTCCTGCTCCGCGCGGAGGGTGTCACCGGTCAACGCTGGGAACCCGGAAGGCCCCGGCCTTACGCGGGGCTTGTCCGCTGTTGCGAGTCCCGTTGTGCCTCTGCCAGCCCCTGCTGTATGCCGCGTGCGCCCGTGAGCGCCCGGCCGTGCGCGGCGGCCTGCTCGTACGCTTCGTCTCCCATCCGGGACCGCAGCTCGGCCTCGACGCTGTGATCATGCGGGGCGCGCGGCACGTACGCGTGCAGCCAGCCGCTGCCGCTGGCCTGCAGCTGGGCGTCGGCGGCGGCCAGCAGCCAGGCGGCGCGATGCGGGTCATCCTGCTGCCGGGCCACGGCGGCCAGCGCTTCGAGGTAGTAGGCGGCCGCTGATTCGTCCCCGGCTTCGGCCGCCAGCGACAACCCTTGCCTGAGCAGTCCCCGGGCGCCGTCCAGATCACCCCGGGCCTGGCTGGCCAGGGCCAGGTCGTACAGCGAGATCAGGATCGTGAACCGGTCCGGGGAACTGCGGGCCACGTCCAGGCCCGCGGTGAACAGCTGGGCCGCGCCGTCGTAGTCACCCTTGCCGAGCTGAATCTGGCCCAGGAAGTTGTCGATCAGGGCGACCACCAGCAGGTACTCCATGCGCTCCTGCCCGCTGTGCTCACCGGTGCCGGCCTCCAGTCTCAGCTTCCTGGCCTGCTCCAGCACCTGGCCGGCCCGTTCGTCGTCGTGCTGCGAGGCCAGCACGTGCCCGAGGATGGCGGCGGCCAGGGCGCCGCCGAGCAGATCTCCCGCCTTGCGGAAGAGCGGCAGGCTCTGCTCGAAAACCGGCTGGGCCTGGTCCGGTTCGCCGTCCGTGATGAGGGTGAAGCCGGTACCGCTCAGGGCCAGGGCATGCTCGTGGGTCGTCATCTCCTGCCCGTGGGCCAGGAACTTCTCCCCGTGCCGGGCGAGCTCGCTCAGGTGCCCGCGCAGAAACCAGAATCTCCAGGTTATCCAGATAAAGGTGATCGCCTGGTCAAGCTGGTCCTGGTCCACCAGCCAGGACAAGGCGGCGCTGAGGTTGCCGGTCTCGCCCTCCAGCCGGTTCAGCCACGCCAGCTGCCCGTCGCCCCCCAACTCGGAGTCGGCCGGCCTGGCCAGGGCCGCGAAGTAAGCCGCGTGCCTGTCGTGTGCCTCCGGCCAGTCGCCGCTGTCCCGCAGGCGTCCCAGGGCGTACTCCCGGATGGTCTCCAGCAACCCGAACCGCGGCTCGTCCCCGCGGGTATCCGACTGGACCAGGCTGCTGTCGACCAGCGAGTTCAAGCTGTCGATAACCTGGCCGAGCGGATCTGGCCGGCCAGGAACGCCAGCATCGCCGCAGACCGCCTCGGCCGCGGACAGGCCGAACGTGCCGTTGAAGACGCCGAGCCGGGCGAACATCGTCTGTTCGCCCGGAGACAGCAGGGCGAAGCTCCAGTCCAGGGTGGCCTTCAGGGTCCGCTGCCGCTCCGGCGCGTCACGCGGGCCACCGGTCAGGACGCCCATCCGGTCGCCGAGCCGGGCCAGCAGCGCCTGCGGCGGCAGCAGCCTGACCCGGGCGGCGGCCAGCTCGATGGCCAGCGGCAAACCGTCCAGCCGGCGGCAGATCTCGGCCACGGCGCCGATGTTCCGGCTGGTGAGCCTGAACCTCGGAGCCACCGCCTGGGCCCGCAGGGTGAACAGCTGCACCGCGGCGTACTGTCCCGCCGCCCCGGCGTCCGGGACGGCGTCCGCGGGCGGCACCGGGAGCGGGGGGACCGGGAATTCGTGCTCGCCAGTGAGCCTGAGCGTGCTCCGGCTGGTCGCCAGGATCTTCAGGTCGGGCGCCGCGGCCAGCAGCTCGGCCAGCAGCGGAGCCGCGTCGATCACCTGCTCGAAGTTATCGAGCACAAGCAGCAGCCGCTTGTGCAGGTACGACACCAGATCGGTGCGAAGCCTGTTACCGGACGTGTTCAGCCCGAGCCGGGCGGCGATCGCACCGGCTACCAGATCGGCGGACCGCACCGAGGCGAGCTCGATGTACCGCACCCCGTCGGCGAAACCCGGCCCGAGACGTCCCGCGACCTCCACCGCGAGCCGGCTCTTCCCCGAACCACCCGGGCCGGTCAGAGTGACCAGCCGGACGCCCTCGTCGCGAACGAGGGCTTCCAGCGCCGCTACCTCCTGCTCGCGGCCCACCAGCGGGGTGGGCGGCACCGGCACCGCCCCCGCCAGCGGCTCCTTATCTCCGGCGGCCGGGCCGCGCTGCGGCTGGGTCAGGGTGAACCGCTCGCTCAGCAGCACGGCCAGGTCGTTCTCGACCAGACGCCGCAGTTCGGCGGCATCGGCAAAGTGCTGGTAGGAAACGTCGCCCTCGTTCGTGATCCGGGCCAGCAGCTCCGCCAGCCGGGGCTCGCGGCCGGGTGCCGGTGTCTTGACGTACAGCAGCCGGGGAAGCCCCGCCGACAGCAGGTACTCATCTTCCAGCCCGGAGATCTGCTCCCCGGGCGCGACCCAGCCGTAGCGCTGCCAGTAGATCCCGATGAAGACCTGGCTCTGGGCCAGGTAGGCGCGGTAGACCTCGCGCGGCGGGTGCGGCCGGGCGCCGAGCTCGAACAGCACCGGCAACAGCCGCAGCCTGGAAACCGCGTCCCGCACCGCCGCGCCCTCGTCGGCCAGCTCTTCCAGCGTCGAGCTCACGAACACCCGGAGCCGCTTGTCGGGCGTGTTGATGAGGCCGGTCTCGCTCATAAAGTCCACCTCCTACCACAAGGCTGCCCACTGGCGATCAGACCGGGCCGGGACCCGACCAGGG
>DASXMW010000093.1:0-3604 GCA_036495425.1 Streptosporangiaceae bacterium
TGCGCCGCTTCCGGCCCGGCCGCCACATCGGCCTCCGCGCCCGGCGGATCGGCGGCGGCCCGGCCCGCCACCTCACCGGCCCGCCCGGCCCAGGACGTAGCGCTGGGCCCGCAGCGCGTGGGATCGCCGCGGATCGCGCACGTGCCCCGGGTCAGCACTCCGGCCACGTCGGCCACACCGTCGCAGGCCCCGGCCAGCAACGGGACCGGCATCGCCGCGGTCCCGGCCGCGGGCCAGCCGGTCAGCATCGCCCATCCCGACCACGTGATCGGTGACGGCACCGCGGCCAGCTGCACGTCCCAGGCCGTGGTCGACGCCGTGGCCGCGGGCGGGGTGATCACGTTCTCCTGTGGGCCGAAGCCGGTCACCATCACCATGGACACCACCGCCAAGGTGCGCAACACCAGCGCCGAGGTGGTGCTCGACGGCCAGGGCAAGGTCACCCTCAGCGGGGCCGGCGCCCGGCGCATCCTGTACCAGGACACCTGCGACCCGGCCCAGACCTGGGCCACCTCGTACTGCCAGGACCAGGCCACCCCGCACCTGACCGTGCAGAACATGACCTTCGCCAACGGCAACTCCACCGGCCAGACCTACGAGGGCGGCGGCGGGGGAGCGATCTTCGACCGGGGCGGTCAGCTCACCGTGATCAACTCCCGGTTCACCGGCAACCGGTGTGACTCGTCCGGCCCCGACCTCGGCGGGGCCGCCATCCGGGCCCTGAGCCAATATCAGAACCAGCCCGTGTACGTGGTGGGCAGCACCTTCACCGGCGGGGTCTGCTCCAACGGCGGGGCCCTGAGCAGCATCGGCGTGTCCTGGACGGTGATCAACTGCATCATGACCGGCAACCAGGCCATCGGCGACGGCGCCAACCCGGCCCGGTCCGGCACCCCCGGCGGCGGCAGCGGCGGTGCCATCTACAACGACGGGGACACCTACACCCTGACCGTGGACGGCTCGGACATCTCCGGCAACAGCGCCCGCGAGGGCGGCGGCGCGATCTTCTACGTCAGCAACGACCGCACCGGCACCCTGCAGATCGAGCACTCCCAGCTGCGCGGCAACCCCAACGCGGGCTTCCAGACCAGCGGCTTCCCCGGCATATTCTTCCTCGGCCGCGGCCAGCCCGTGCTGACCTCGACCACCGACTCCTGACCCGCCCGGCGCCAGGCCTGAGCCCGGGGCCGGCCCCAGATCAGGAGTTCTGTTCGTCCCGCCAGGCGATCCACCGCCGCAGCGGGGCCAGGTCGTACTCCGGCCCGCTGGCGTTGACCGTGAACAGCGACACGCCCTCGGCCCGCAGGGCCGCGCCCAGTTCCTGCGGATCCGCGTCCGGGTCCTCGGTGCCCGACGAGATCTCGATCTCGGCCGGGTCCCGGCCCACGTCCGCGCAGTGCTGGCGCAGGATTCCGGCCTTGCGGGCCACGATCGCGGGATCGCCGAAGGTGTGCCAGATGTCGGCGTGCCGGGCCACCAGCCGCAGCGTCTTCTTCTCGCCGCCGCCCCCGATCAGCACCGGGATCTTGCGGGTGGGCGGCGGGTTCAGCCGGGCCAGCCGCGACTCGATCCGCGGCAGCGCCCCGGCCAGGTCGTCGAGGCGGCTGCCCGCAGTGCCGAACTCGTAGCCGTACTCGGCGTAGTCCTTGGTGTTCCAGCCCGAGCCGACGCCCAGGACGAGCCGGCCGTTGCTGATGTGGTCCACGGTGCGGGCCATGTCGGCCAGCAGCTCCGGGTTGCGGTAGCTGTTGCAGCTGACCAGCGCGCCGATCTCGGCCCGCGACGTGGCCTCGGCCCAGGCCCCGAGCATGGTCCAGCACTCGAAGTGCTTGCCGTCCGGGTCCCCGGTCAGCGGGAAGAAGTGATCCCAGTTGAAGATCACGTCGGCGCCGAGTTCCTCGGCTGCGGCGGCCGTGTCCCGGATCTGCTGGTAGTCGGCGTGCTGCGGCTGCAACTGCAGGCCAACACGGACGGGCCCGGTCACGGAGGCGGTCACGAGCCCTCAGCCTAGCCACCGTCCCGGTGGCGCCGGGCAGCCGGACCCGCCGCCACCTAAGCCACCTAAGCCACCTAATACTGCAACGGCACTTGTGGCTCGTGGGGCATCCTGCTGGGCATGGTGGTGGAGCTGGCAGCCGATGAGCTGGGCCGGGTGCTTGAGCGGATTGAGGGCCGGTTCGCGCGGGCTGAGCCGCGGGCTCGGGTGCGCTCGTATGTGGCGGGGCTGGCCGCGGGCCTGGAGCGTAAGAACGGATGGACGCTGGCTGAGCAGGCCGGGGAGGTCAGCCCGGATGGGATGCAGCGGCTGCTGCGCCGCGCGGACTGGGACGTGGACGGCGTCCGCGATGACCTGCGGGATTACGTGACCGGGCACCTGGGTGAGCCCGGCGGGGTGCTGATCGCCGATGAGACCGGGTTCATCAAGAAAGGCACCCGCTCGGCGGGGGTGCAGCGGCAGTACTCCGGCACGGCCGGGCGGGCCGAGAACTGCCAGATCGGCGTGTTCCTGGCCTATGCCTCCCGGCACGGGCACGCGCTGATCGACCGCGAGCTCTGCCTTCCTCAGTCGTGGGCGCAGGACCCGGGCCGGTGCCGGGCGGCCGGCATCCCGCAGGACACCGAGTTCGCCACCAAGCCGCGGCAAGCCCAGGCGATGATCAGCCGGGCGATCGAGGCGGGGGTGCCGTTCGCCTGGTTCACCGGCGATGAGGTCTACGGGCAGGCCAAGTGGCTGCAGGCCTGGCTGCAAGAACGCGGCATTTCCTACGTGATGGCGATCCGGTGCTGCGACACGGTCACCACCAGCACGGGTGAGCAGCGGGCGGACACGCTGATCGCCGCGCTGGCCCCGCAGTGCTGGCAGAAGATCTCCGCCGGCGCCGGGGCCCACGGTCCCCGCGAGTATCACTGGGCCCGGATCCCGGTCCGCACCCCCTGGGCACCAGGCCGGGGCTGCTGGCTGCTGGCCCGGCGATCGCTGCGTGACCCCGGGCAGATCGCCTACTACGCCTGCTCCGGGCCCCGCCGCGCCAGCACCGCGACCCTGGCCGCGGTCGCCGGGAGCCGCTGGCACATCGAAGAATGCTTCCAGCAAGCCAAAAACGAGACCGGGCTGGACCACTACCAGGTCCGCACCTGGCGGGCCTGGTACGCCAACATCACGCTGTCCATGCTCGCCCTGGCCTGGCTGGCGGCCAGCCGGGCCCGGGCGGTAAAAGGGGCACCGGCACCAGCGACCCCGGGCATGATCGGCTACACGCTAGCGGAAATCCGCCGCCTGCTCATCAAGATCACCCAGCAGCAGCCCGCGGCCCTCGAACACGCCTGGTCCTGGTCCCGCTGGCGCCGCGAACGCCAGCACTAAGCCCGCATCAGCCACTACCGGCGACGAGGCTACGCCCTCACCTAACTGCCGTTGCAGTATTAGGCGATCCGCGCGGCCACCAGGGTCTCGAAGGTATAGGGCCGCAGGCCATCGGTACGGCCGGCGAAGTACCGCTGCTGGAGGTCTGCACGTGCGGGGTGGTCCACGACCTTGAGCCCGCACCGGCTGATCAGCCTCTCGATCTCGGATACCGGCCAGCCGGGCTGAAGAGGCTCGCCG
>DASXMW010000094.1:0-12095 GCA_036495425.1 Streptosporangiaceae bacterium
CCGGGTCCGTCTTGCCCATCACGATGAAGATCTCCGCCTGCGGGTTCAGCGCCCCGGTGATCCACCACTTGCGCCCGTTGATCACGTACTCATCACCGTCACGCTCGATGCGGGTGGCGATGTTGGTGGCGTCGGAGGAGGCCACGTCGGGCTCGGTCATGGCGAACGAGGACCGGATCTCCCCCTCCAGCAGGGGCCGCAGCCAGGTCCGGCGCTGCTCCTCGGTGCCGAACATGCTCAGCACCTCCATGTTGCCGGTGTCCGGGGCCGAGCAGTTCATGGTGGCCGGGGCCAGGCCCAGGCTGCGGCCCATGATCTCGGCCAGCGGCGCGTACTGCAGGTTGGTCAGGCCGGCCCCGTGCTCACCGGGCAGGAACAGGTTCCACAGGCCGCGGGCCCGGGCTTCGGCCTTCAGGTCGGCCAGGATCGGCGCCTGGGTCCAGGCCCAGTGATCGCTGAGGGCGTCCAGCTGCTCGGCGAACACCGGCTCGGCCGGAATGACCTTCTCGTCCATGAAGGCCTGCAGGTTGTCCCGCAGCTTGAGGGTGACGTCATCGAAGCCGAATTCCATCAGGAGTACTCCTTCATCGTGGCGAGGCCGGCCTGGATGAGCGGTTCCGGCGCGGCGCCGATGTCCCCGAAGCCTTCTCCCAGGGTCTGGCCCTGGGAGAAGCGGAAGTAGATGCCCTCGCAGATGACGGCGATCTTGAAGAACGCCAGCCCGAGGTAGAAGTCCAGGTTGGACAGGTCCCGGCCGCTGCGCTGGGCGTAGGCGTCGGTGATCCCGGCCGCGTCCGGGAACCCGGGCGCGGTGGCCGCGTCGGCCACCGCGTACCCGGTGTCCAGGTGGGCCAGGCGCTGGTAGGCCAGCAGCGTGGCCACGTCGGTGAGCGGGTCGCCGAGCGTGGCCATCTCCCAGTCCAGCACCGCCGTCACCTGGTCACCGTCCCCGACCAGCAGGTTGTCCAGCCGGTAGTCGCCGTGCACGATGGCCACCGCCGACTCGGCCGGGACCCGGGCCTCGAGCGTGGCGTGCAGCTCGTCGGCGCCGGGCAGGTCGCGGCTGCGGGAGGCGTCGAGCTGCTTCTTCCAGCGGCGGACCTGCCGGCCGAGAAAGCCTTGCGGCCGGCCGAAGTCGGCCAGCCCGACCGCGGCCGGATCGACCGCGTGCAGGTCGGCCACCGTGTTGATCATCCGGGTGGCCATGATCCGGGTCCGTTCGGCCCCGACCGCCTCCAGCTGGGCCGCGGTCCGGTAGGCCGTGCCCGGGACCTTGGCCATCACGTAGAACGGAGCCCCGATCACCGCCGGGTCCTCGCACAGCAGCAAGGTCTCCGGCACCGGCACCTTGGTGCCGGACAGCGCGCTGATGACCCGGTACTCCCGGGTCATGTCGTGCGCGGTGGCCAGCACGTGACCCAGCGGCGGCCGCCGGACCACCCAGTGGTGCTCGCCGTCGGTCACGTCGTAGGTGATGTTCGACTTGCCGCCGGGCAGCACGGTGGCCCGCAGGGGCCCGCCGATGGCACCGGGGTGAGCGTCCTCGAAGTACGCCGCGTACGCGGCCAGGTCCAGGCCCGGGACGTCGGTCTCGCTGATCGTCATGGCCGTCTCCTCGGGTCAGGGCTGGAACGTCAGCCGGCCGATGGTCCGGCCCTCGGCCAGGCGCTGCAGGCCGTCGACCACGTCGGCCAGCCCCAGCCGCTCGCTGACCAGCGGCTTGATCGCGCCGGCGGCGGCCAGCTTGAGCAGCTGCTGGTGGCAGTCGCGCAGCGACTCGGGCTCCTTGCTGCCGTACAGGCCCCAGTGCAGGCCGACGATCGAGTAGTTCTTGACCAGCGCGTGGTTCAGGGCCGGGGCCGGCACCCGACCGCCCGCGAACCCGATGACCAGGATGCGGCCCTCGAAGGCCACGCACTTGGTGGACCGGTCGTAGGCGTCCCCGCCCACCGGGTCGTAGATCACGTCGGCGCCGCGGCCCTCGGTGACCTCCTTGACCACCGGCACGAAGTCCTGCGTGTAGCGGTCGATCACCACGTCCGCCCCCAGGGCACGGGCCGCGGCCACCTTCTCCTCGCCGCCGACCACGCCGATGACCCGGGCGCCGGCCGCCTTGCCGAGCTGGACCGCGGCGCTGCCGACGCCGCCCGCGGCCGCGTGCACCAGCAGCGTCTCACCGGCCGCCAGCCGGGTCCGCCGGTGCAGGGCGAACCACCCGGTCTGGTAGCTGATGTAGAACGCGGCCGCCTCGGCGTCGTCGAACGACTCGGGCGCGGCAAACGCGCCCGCCGCGTTCATGATCGCCACCTCGCCGAACGACCCGGCGGGCATGGCGGCCACGCCCACCACCCGCTGCCCGGGGGCCAGCCCGGTCACGCCGGGGCCGAGCGCGACCACCTCGCCGCACAGCTCCACGCCCGGCGTGAACGGCAGCGGCGGCTTGACCTGATAGGTCCCCTGGCACATCAGCACGTCGGGGAAGTTGGCCGGGGCGGCCAGGACCCGGACGAAGACCTGGCCCGGGCCGGGCTCGGGATCGGGAACGTCGTCGGCCAGCGTGAGCACGTCACGCAGCTCGCCGAACTGATGGACCTGCCACGCCCTCACCGGTGCCTCCTCAACCCAATCTCGACTAACGCTGCTCTATGCGCTGCTGCAGCCGGTTCATGCCCCGCAGCCACTTGTCCGTGTCGCCCGCCCGGGCCGCGTAGTAGTCCGCGACCTCGGGGTGGGGCAGGATCAGGAAGCGCTCCTCCGCGATCGCCAGCCAGACCGCCTCGGCCACTTCTTCCGGCTCGATGGCCGAGTCCCGCAGCACCACGTCCCCGGCGCGCCCGGACCCGGACAGCATGGCCGTCCGCACGCCCTGCGGGCACAGGCAGTGGACCTTCAGGCCGCGGTGGCCGTAGGTGGCGGCCAGCCATTCCGCGTAGCTCTCGGCGCCGTGCTTGGTGACCGAGTACGGCGCGGTCCCCAGCATGGTCAGCAGGCCCGCCGCCGAGGCCGTCACCACCAGCCGCCCCTCCCCCCGGGCCAGCCAGCCCGGCAGCAGCTGCTCGACCGCCCGGACGTGGGCCATGACGTTGACGTCCCAGGAACGCTGCCAGTCCGCCTCCGCGGCCGCCCCGCCCTGATCGCCCGCCGCCGCCACACCCGCATTGGAGCAGTAGAGGTCGATCTCGCCCAGGTGGTCACGGGCCGTGGCGACCAGGCGGGCCACCCCGTCGCGGGTGGCGACGTCGGCCGGGACGGCCAGACCGCCGATCTCGGCCGCCACCGTCTCGGCGGCGGTGGCATCGATGTCGTTGACCACCACCCGCGCGCCGCCGGCGGCCAGCCGGCGGGCCAGCGCCCGACCGATCCCGCCGCCGCCTCCGGTCACCACGGCACCCGCCGCCGGCCTGGTCACGATGACTCCTCCGTCAGCTCTGTCAGCTCTGTCTGCTCGGGCCGTGCTGGCCTGGATGACAGCCCCGGGTCAACCCCGAGGGTCTGCAGGTACAGGCGTATCAGATGACCCATGATCTGGTCCCGGCGGCCAGGCTGGGCCGCAATCAGCGGCGCGAACCGCACCGCCATCCCGGACGCCGCCGTGGCCACCAGGTCGGGCGGGGCCACCGGGTGCGCCACTCCGTCCGCCACCAGCCGGCTCACGAACCGGATCATCCGCTTCAGCAGCCGCTCCCGGATCCCCAGCCACAGGGCCCGCGCCTGGGGGTCGGTCAGCGCCTGATGCTCGAGCACGGTGATGAAGGCCAGGTTGGCCGCGTAGACGTCGACGAACTCGGTGACGGCCGCGGTGGTCACCGCCACCGGGTCGGCGCCGCCGGCCGAGCGGGCCAGTTGCGCCTCCAGGAACTCGTCCCTGAGCCGCTCGGTCAGCACGCGGAACACGTCGTCCTTGGAGCCGAAGTACACGTAGAAGGTGGCCCGCGAGACCTCGGCCCGGGCCGTGATGTCGGCCACGGTGGTGCGCGCGTAACCGAGTTCGGAGAAGGTCCGGCGCGCCGCCGCGATCAGCACCGCCCGGGTCCGGCTGTCGAGGCGGTCCCGGCTGGTCCGCACCGACCACAGCGTGGCGGGCATGGGGTCATTCTCGCAGCATTGACATTGACGTCAATGCCAGCCCGGTCAGCGTGCTACGGGCCCGGCCCGACAGGCGATTCCGGACCAGTGTGAACGATCCGTGTCTATTCGTTCACAATTGGCCATACGGGTTGATATTCGACTACGTTCTGTGCTGAGATGTCCCAAACTAGCCGTGTTAGCTCTCTGCGGCGGTGGGGGTAGTAACCGTGCGCGACGATAAGCGCGGCCCTGGGCTGCGCGGAAACATCCTCGTGGAGGAGGGAGATCCCGCCTCCACGAGTGGCGCGCCCGCGCCCGCCGGCCCCGCCGGGCAGTCCTCCGCTGAGCAGCCTTCCGGCGCCGCCCCGGAGCAGGACAGCGAGGGGGGCCAGGCCGAGCCGGAGCCCGAGGCAGGCCCGTTCCTCGGCACCATCCCCGAGGATGCCGGCACCCACGCCACCGGCCCCAACCCGGTGGTCAAGAGTTCCGGTGCGATTCCGAACCCGACCGCCCCCATCCCCGTGGTCGGCGCCGAGCCCGAAGCGGTCGAGGCTGAGCCCGAAGCCAAGCCTCAGCCCGAGGCTGAGCCCGAAGCCAAGGCTGAGCCCGCCCCCGAAGCCGTGCCCGAGGCCGCGGCTGAGCACACGCCCGAAGCCCAGGTCAAGCCCGAAGCCCAGGCTGAGGCCCAGGCCGAGCCCGAAGCCCGGGCCGAGCCCGAAGCCCCGGTCAAGCCGGATCCCGCGGCCAGGCCCGGGGTCCAGCCCGCGCCCAAAGCCCAGCCCGACGCCGACGCCGACGCCGATCCTGTTCAGTCCGGGGCCGTGGTCGAGCCGGCTCACATCGCGCCGCCCGCCCCGGTCAGCCCCGGGGCCGTCGAGTGGCGCCGGGTGGCCGAGCCGGGCCCGGAACCGTCCTGGGGCAAGGTGCTGGCCACCACCATCAGCCTGTGGGCCAGCCGCCGTTTCGGCCGCGGCCGCGCGCGCTCCGGGTCGCCCCCCGGGACGGTGGCCGTCTACGGCGGCACCGACGCGCCCGCCCCCAGTTCCCGGTGGGGCGGGGTGCGCTGGCCGCTGGTGGTGTTCGTGCTGCTGCTGGTCATCCTGGCCCTGGTCGGCCTGCAGCTCTCCGGCGCGCTGAACACCAGCAGCCCGAGCCAGCCCGCGGCCGGATCGGGCGGGACCGGCGGAAACTCCGGCAGCGGCGGCTCGCTGGCCGGGGCCACGGCGGCACGGAACCACGCCGCCGGCTGGATCGCGCAGCAGGTGACGTCGAGTGACCTGATCGCCTGCGACCCGCTGATGTGCTCCACGCTGCAGGACGAGGGGGTCGCGGCCTCGCGGCTGATGCCCATCGAGCCCACGTCCACCGACCCGCTCAACGCCGACGTGGTTGCGGCCACCTCGACCGTCCGCAGCCAGTTCGGCAGCCGGCTGGTCAGCGAGTACGCCCCCGAGCTCATCGCCACCTTCGGGTCCGGCACCAGCCGGGTGGACGTCCGGGCCGTGGCCAACTACGGCGCCGCCGCCTTCAACACCAAGGAACAGGCCGACCTCGCCGCCCGGAAGGCGGCCGGGGCCCAGCTGCTGCGCAACGGCTTCCACGTACCGGCCCCGGGCGCCAGCCAGATCCGGGCCGGCCAGGTCGATTCCCGCCTGCTGGTCACGTTGGCCGCGCTGCTGTCGCAGCGGGCGGTGCAGGTCAGCTCGTTCGGCGACACCGGACCGGGCGCGCCCGTGCTCTACCGCCAGGTCACGGTGGTGAACGCATCTGGCCAGACCGGGACGTCGGCCCTCAACGCCGACCTCAAGCAGGTCCAGACGCAGCGGAACTCGTACCTTCCCGCACACGCCAAAATCACCCGCCTGGCCAAGGGCCAGTCCGCACTGCGCATCCAGTTCGGTGCGCCCGATCAGCCGGGCCTGCTGTCCGGCGGTAATTCCTGAGGTATCGCGCATCACGGCGCCCGGCCGCGGGTGGGTTCTAGCTGCCGGGTGCCGATCTTCCTTCCCTCTGGGGTGGGCATTTCTTCACAGTGAGAGGTGAGACGGTTGAGATCGTTGTTCCGCATGTTCAGATATTCGGCGGCCATTACCCTGCTCGGGGGCCTGGTTGCGCTGGTCACCGCCGTGGCCCCGGCCGCGTCGGCGTCCGCGTCGACCACCGGGTCGGCGTCCGCCAGTGTCGGCTGGGTGCGCTGCGCCCACCTGTCCCCCAACACCCCCGCCGTTGACGTCTACATGTACGCCTTCGGCACGACGTCGAATCCGACGATTCTCCGCCACGTGTCCTACGGCAACGTCTCCGACTACATGGCGGTGAAGCCCGGGCAGTACACGGTGGCCATGCGCCCGGCCGGGGCGCCGTCGTCCAGCAAGCCCGTACTGACGAACAGCTTCTCCATCAGCGCGGGCAAGTCGTACACCATCGCCGGGGTCGGGCCCGCGAACGGCCTGCGCCTCGAGGCGTTCGACGACGAGCTGACCGCGCCGTCCGGCAAGACGCTGGTCCGGGTCATCCAGGCCTCGCTCAAGGAACACCAGGTGACCGTGAGCTACGGCTCGGAGGTGCTGGCCAACAAGCTGCCCTTCGCCTCGTCGACCGACTACCAGGCCCTCGAAGCCGGCAGCGGGATGGTCAAGCTCTCCTCGTCCGGATCGGATACCTCGGCCCCGGTCGAGCTGGCCTCCGACACCGTGCACACGATCGTGGTCCTGGACGGGTCCGACGGCCTGAAGGTCGACACCCTGACCGACGCGGCCGGCAGCCAGGTCGCCCCCGCCGGCGCGGCCCAGACCGGCTTGGGCGGGACCGCGCCCAAGCCGGTGAGCCCGGCTCCGTGGCTGCTGACCATGGGGGCCGGGGCCCTGCTGGCGCTGGCCGGCCTGGCCAGCCTGCGCCGGACCCGCGGTGGCCGCACCGGGGCCGCCCGGTGAAGCTGCCGCGTAAGCGGCTGTGGTCCGTCGCGGCGCTCACGGCTGGGATTCTGGCCGTGGGCGCCGGGACTGCGGGCCTGATCGCCACCCACGGGCACACGTCAACCGTGCACCTGGCCTCGCGGCCGTCCGCGGTGCCCGCGCCCAGGTTCAGCCCGGTCCCCAACCAGACCGCCCAGCCGCCCGGCGGTCTGTCCGGCAACGCGCAGCCCGCGCTGCCGGTCAAGCTGACGATCCCGGCCATCGGCGTGCGGACGTCCCTCGTCCACCTGGGCCTGCAGGCCAACGGATCGCTGCAGGTGCCGGACAGCACCACGGTGGCCGGCTGGTACACCGCCAGCCCGCGCCCGGGCGCGGTCGGTGGCTCGGTCATTGCCGGGCACGTCGACTCCAAGACCGGGCCAGCGGTGTTCTACTGGCTGCGGGACCTCAAGGCGGGCGACAAGGTCTACGTCAGCCGCGCCGACGGCACCGTGGCCGAATTCGACGTGACCCGCGTGCAGGAGTATCCGAAGGCGGCGTTCCCGACCTCGGTGGTGTACGGCCCCGCCCCGGACGCCGAACTGCGCCTCATCACCTGTGGCGGCACGTTCGACTCCACCACCGGCCACTACCTCAGCAACTGGATCGCCTACGCGACTCTGCTCCAGTGAGCGAGGCAGCCTCCGGGAAGCCAGCGGGCAACAGAGCGTAACCAGCGTGCGTTCTGCCCCATATCTGGGGTAGACGTGTGATGTGTCGACCGATGGGGACGGCCTGAACCGCGCCACGCCACCAGGGCGCCCGCGCGGCTGGCGAGGCTGGCTGCCCCTGCTGGCCAAGCCGCTGCGGCGGGGCGTGGTCATCTTCATCATCGTGCTCATCGCCGAGTACCTGGTGGTGCCGGAGCTGACCGGCGCGCGCAAGGATCTCTACCTGCTCAACCGGCTGAACGGCTACTGGATGGCGGCCGGCGTGGTGCTGGAGGCGCTCTCGCTGTTCTGCTACGGGCTGCTGACCAGGGCCCTGCTCAAGCCGGAGGGCCGCCCGGGCCTGTTCACGCTGTTCCGCATCGACCTGGCCGCCGCCGCCGTCGCGCACGTCATCCCGGCCGGGACGCTGGGCAGTGCCGGCATCGGTTACAAGCTGTTCACGGCCGAGGGCGTCTCCGGCGTGGAAACCGGGGTCATGATGACGGCCAAGGGATTGGGCTCCACCGTGGTGCTCAACGTGCTCCTGTGGCTGTCTCTGGTGGTGTCGATTCCGCTGGCGGGCTTCCACCCCATCTACGCGACCGTAGCCGGTATCGGCGCGGTCGTGCTGGTGCTGGTGGGACTGTTCGTGCTGGGGGTGAGCCGGGGTACCGATCGGGCCGCCCGGATCATGGCCGCCATCGGCCGCAAGCTGCCGCAGGGCTGGGGCGACCGGCTCGAGCAGGGTGTCCGGGACGCCAGCGGCAACTTCCGGGCCCTGGCCAAGGACCGGCGGGTGCTGGCCGAGGCGCTGCTGTGGGCCACCATGAACTGGCTCCTGGACGCGGCCTCGCTGTGGTGCTTCGTGGCCGCGTTCGGCAGCTTCGCCAACCCGGTCGAGTTGTTCGCCGCCTACGGGATCGCCAACGTGGCCGGCGCGCTGCCGGTGACCCCGGCCGGGCTGGGCGTGGTCGACTCGATCACCCCCCTGCTGCTGGTGAGCTTCGGCGTGACCAGGAACGTGGCCACCCTCGGGGTGCTGGGCTGGCGGCTGGTCAACTTCTGGCTGCCGATCCCGACCGGGGCGCTGGCCTACGTGTCGCTCAAGGTGCCGCGCGGGGCCGGGTGGCGCGCGATGCGGCACGCGGTGTCGGGCATGATGTCCCGGGGAGGTCCGGATGACGGAGCTTCCGGACAATCTGACCACCGATCGGCGGATAGGACGGCCACCGCTGGGAAGCCAGACGCGGAGGATCCGAACCTCCCGGCCGGGTCCAGCAGCGAAGCGGCCCAGTCGGCCGAGAGCATGTCTGCCAGCGATGGCAGCGATCCCGCCGGCGGGCCGGCAAGGGGAGATTTCCGTGTTGGCTGACGTGCCAGCGGCTGACCGGGCCGAGGGACGATGAGCTCCACTGACGGTGACGGGGGCAGCACCCGGACCGGCGACGCCCGGACCGAGGACACCCCGCCGCGGAGCGCGCGCGAGGCCGAACGGGCCGCGGCCAACCTGGGCGAGGACGCCGCCGACGACGCCAACCAGCCCGGCACCGCCACCGACAAGGCCGAAAGCCGGGTCCAGGAGGCGGTCGAAGCCGCCCAGGAACTGGCCGACAATCCGGACGCCATGGGCCAGCCCGGACGGCGGGTGAACCGGCGGTCGCCGTTCTGGATCGGGATGACCGGTGCCTTCGGCGTGGCCGTGACCTACGGCCTGGTCGAGCTGTTCATCCGGGCCCGCTCCATCCTGGTCATCGTCGGCCTGGCCTTGTTCATCGCGGTCGGGCTGGACCCGGTGGTCAGCTGGCTGACCCGGCGCGGCTGGCCGCGCTGGGCCGCGGTGGTGGCGGTGCTGGTCGGGTTGGCCGCGATCATCGGCGGCTTCCTGGCCGCCGCCGTCCCGCCGCTGACCAGCCAGACCACGGCGCTGGCCCATCAGGTACCCACCTACATTCACCAGCTGCAGAATCACAACTCTGAGCTGGGCAGACTCAACGACAGGTACCACGTCCAGCAGCGGCTGACCAGCCTGCTGAGCAGCAGGGGCTCGTCGCTCATCGGCGGCGTCCTCGGCGCGGGCGAACTGGTCGTCAGCACGTTTTCGGAACTCCTGGCCGTCATCGTGCTGACCATCTACTTCCTGGCCGGGCTGCCCGCCATCAAGCTGTTCTTCTACCGGATGATCCCGCACTCGCGGCGGCCGCGGGTCATCCTGCTCACCGACCAGATCACGGTCAAGGTGGGCGGCTACGTGCTGGGCAACGTGCTGACGTCGGCCATCGCCGGCTTCGGCACGTTCATCTGGATGATCATCTTCGGCATCCCCTACCCGGCGCTGCTGGGCCTGCTGGTCGCCATCCTGGACCTCATCCAGGTCATCGGGTCCACCATCGGCGGGTTCATCGTCACGCTGATCGCCCTGACCGTCTCGCTCCCGGTGGCCATCGCGACCCTGATCTTCTACGTGGTCTACCGGCTGGCCGAGGACTACCTGATCGTGCCCCGCATCATGGGCCGGACGGTGGAGGTCCCGGCCGTGGTCAGCCTGGTGGCGGTGCTGCTGGGCGGCGTGCTGCTGGGCATCGTGGGCGCGCTGGTCGCCATCCCGGTCGCCGCGGCGATCAATCTGATTCTCCGCGAGGTCACGTTCCCGCGGATGGACCGCAGCTAACGTACCGGCCCCGCTCAGTCCTCCCGCAGAATGTCGATCACGGGCGCCAGCGCGGCCATGAACGGCTCGTGCACGGTCAGGTAGCTGAAGCCGAACCGCTCCCGGCGCTCCCGGAGCTGGCCGGCGATCTCGGGGACCGTCCCGAACAGCATGAACGGCGACTCGAGGAGTTCGTCCGGTGTCATCTCAATGCCGTCCTCGCTGATCATTTCCGCCGCCGCCGCCCGCCGGTCCTTGGTCACCACCACCGCCTGGATCAGCACGTGCAGTTCCAGGTCGTCGGCCCGCGAGCCGGCCTGGGTGCGGATGTAGGCCACCCGCTCGTCGGCCTCGGCCCCGGTCAGGATCGTGAAGGTACCCGGCGGCTGGCCCGGGATCTGCCTGAGCCCGCCGACCGCGATGATGTCGGCCCGCCGCGCGGCCAGGGCCAGGATGCGGTCACCGGTGCCGCCGATGATGACCGGCGGGCCGGTCTTGTTCAGCCCGGCGTGCTGTACCGGCTTCAGCGGTGCGTGGCCGGTCAGTTCCTCGAGCTTGCGGCGCTCGGGGTAGCCGCCGCCCCCGAACACGCGCTCCAGCTCGTCCAGGGTGGCCTCGACCTCGCTCACGCGCTCCCGCAGCGGCCGCCACGGCAGTCCGGCCGTGTCGAACTCCCACTTCATGTGGCCGGCGCCGAGCCCCAGCTCCAGCCGGCCGTCGGTCAGCACGTCCGCGGTGGCGACCTCCCGCGCCAGCAGGTGCGGGTTCCAGAACGGCACGTTGAGCACCATGGTCCCGACCCGCAGCCGGTCGGTGACCTGCGCTGCCAGCACCAGCGGCGGGAACGGCGCCGGTGACCCGAGGTGGTCCGCCGTGAACAGGGTGTGGAAGCCGTAGCGTTCCACCTGCCGGCAGTATCCGATGAACTCATCGCGCGACCTGAGACCGCGAACGTTGCAGCTGAAACGGAAGGGACGCATGGCCCCAGCCTTCATCACGGACGGCGGTCCCGCCACGTGCTCTGCTGACGGCAGAGCGGCTCAGGCCGATTCGCGGAGCACCAAGGTCGGTTCGAAGGTCACTGATCTGGGTGCCAGCGCAGGATCTTCGATCCGGGCCAGCAGCAGCCGGGCCAGTTCGGCGGCCATCTCCTCGACCGGCTGGCGGACCGTGGTCAGCGGCGGGCGGCAGGCCACGGCGGCGCTGCTGTCGTCGAAACCGACCATGGCCACCTGCCCGGGGACCCGGCGGCCCTGCCCGGTCAGGGCCAGCAGCGCCCCCTGGGCCATCAGGTCGCTGGCGGCGAAGACGCCGTCCAGCTCGGGCACCTCGGCCAGCAGGCGGGTCATGGCCCGCTGGCCGCCTGCCAGCGTGAAACCGCCCTCGGCGCTGGGCACCTGCGGCTGCCCGTGCCGGGCCATGGCGTCCCGGAACCCTTCCAGCCGGTCCTGGCCCGCGGGCAGGTGGCCGGGACCGGACACCGTCACCACCCGCCGGCACCCCCGCGCCCGCAGCCGGCCGGCGGCCAGCCGGGCACCGTGCCGGTGGTCGACGTCGACGTAGCTGACCGGCGCGGGCCGGGAGGCCCGGGTGAACAGTACGGCCGGGGCGCCCGAGGCGCCCAGCAGCTCGGGGAGCGGGTCGTCCGGCCAGACCGAGACCAGGGCCACACCGTCGATGTCGCCCTGCCCCAGGCGGGCCAGCAGCTCGTCCCGGGCCGCCGCCGAGTCCACGTGGATCAGCATCGGATGCACCCGGCGCGGGCCCAGCTCGCCC
>DASXMW010000095.1:0-8189 GCA_036495425.1 Streptosporangiaceae bacterium
GATGCCGACTGCGATGGCCAGCACGGCCAGCACGGCCACACCGGCCGTGATCAGCGGCCGGCGTCGGCGGCGGCCGCGCCGTGCCCTGATCCGGGTCTCGGTCTCGGTCGACATCAGGTCGTCACTCCTTTGCTGGGGGTGATGAGCGGTGCGGCGAAATACAGTTGCAGGCCGGCCAGGACCTCGGTGGCCCAGTAGGGCCGCCAGCCGAACTGATGGACCCGCAAGGCCAGGCCTGACCAGAGCAACAACTGGACGAGCGCGATCCAGGTGCACAGGATGCGGTTGACCATCCGCGGCACCTGGCCGCGTTCCGGCGACGCGCCGGTCGGTACCCACTCGGCCACCCGGTCGCGCAGCGCATACCACACCGAATACAGGTGGCAGCACGAGTTCATCAGGCACACCCGGTAGATGGTCGGCCGCCAGCCCCGGCTCAGCAGCGGGAACGCGAACAGCGTGGCGGCCAGCGCGGGCAGCAGCGGCAGGTAGTTGTGCGGGTGCACCAGCCCCGGGTAGCACCAGATCATGGTCAGGGTGGGGAACGGCCCGGTCAGCAGCAGGGCCGCCGAGGACATGTAGTACAGGAACGCGGCCCAGAACGCGACCCGCTGCTTCCAGTCGAACGGCGCCTTGATGAAGTACTCGTCGATCATCAGCAGCATCGACGAGCGGCACCAGCGGGCCTGCTGGTTGGCCAGCGACGGGAAGTCGGTGGGAGCCACCCCGCGGGCCAGGCACAGCGGCAGGTACCGGGTCTGCTGCCCGGCGGCCCACAGCTTGACGCCCGAGTGCACGTCCTCGCCGATGGGCACCTGCGCGAACCCGCCCGCCGCCGCCACCGACGCCCGGCGGTAGACCAGGTTGGTGCCCGCGCAGATCGCGGCCCGGTACCGGTCCCGGGCGGGCTGGATGTAGCGGAAGAAGATCTCCTGCAGCGTGCCCGCGTAGCGCTGGATGTAGGACCGGGCGGCCCGGCCGACCTCGTAGAACTGCGCGGTCTGCACGATCCCGACCGTGGCTTCGGCGAAGTAGGGCATGGTCTCGTACAGGAACTCGGGCCGGACCGCGAAGTCGGCGTCGATGACCGCGATGAACTCGCCGTCGCTGATGGCCAGGGCGTGGGTCAGGTTGCCGGCCTTCTTCATCCGCCCGGGGTCCGGCCGCACCACGTACCGCAGCCCGTACCGGTCAGCCAGGTCGCGGACTTCGGGCCGGGCCGAGTCGTCGAGCACGTAGACGGTCAGGCGCCCGCCCCAGCGCAGCTCGCTGGCGTGCCGCAGCGTGTTGTCCAGCAGGGCCAGCGGCTCCCCGGCGCTGGGCAGGAACACGTCGACGGTCTCGCCCTGCTCGGTCCAGGCCGCCACCGTGGCCTGGTGCTGGGCCAGGGTCAGCCGGGGCCGCCCGGCTCGCAGCCAGAAGTTGACCGCCACCGGCGGCACCATGACCATCAGCAGCAGCCACATCAGCGGCGACACCAGCCAGGCCCGCGCGGCCACGTGCACGTAGCCGTACAGGACTCCGGCCGACGCCACCAGCAACCAGGCGAACACCAGCCGGCGCGGCCGCCCGAAGTAGCCGTACTTCTCGGCCTCGTCCGGCGGCGCGGGCAGGTACAGCCCCGGCGCGGCCGCGGCGACCGGCGAGTCAGTGACCGACACGGACACCCCCGGTCTGGGACGCCCACACGGTGAACCGGCCCGCGCGGGCCAGCACCCGATAGCCGCCGGAGCGCCGCAGGTCGGCGGTGATCTCCTGGTCGGCCGTTGCGGTGTCCCCGTAGTCCAGGATGATCAGCGCGAAGTGCCGCCGGGCGATCGCCGCCGCGAACGACGCCGCGCCCTCCGGAAGGTCCCCGTACCGGTAGTAGTAGGTGCCGGACCAGTTCTGCCAGCGCACCTGATCGCGCAGGTAGTAGGCCTCCACGTCGTCGTCTTCGGCCAGGTAGCTGCCCGGGTGGGCCTGCACGGTCGGCCGCAGCACCCGGATCAGCGCGGTCGCGTCGGGCCAGTCCCGGTGCAGGAAGTGGGCTTGTCCCATCGAGCCGAACAGGGTGGCCGCCGCGATGGGCAGCGCCATCACCACCGCCCAGCCGTAGCCGCGGTCGAGGCGGCTCAGCCGGGCCAGCGCGTAACCGGCGGCCATGGCCGCGAACCACGCCCCGAACACCACGTGTTTCTGCAGGCTGACCGCGGTGTGCAGCCGCGCCTGCCCGGCCGGGGCCAGCAGCGCCGCGGCCAGCAGCACCGCGGGCAGGAACCGGGCCCGCTCCCGGCTGCGGGCCGACAGCCACACCCCCAGCGCGGCCAGCACCAGGATCAGGCTGGTCCATACGTACCCGTCCTTGAGCACGATGGTCACCGGGGTGGCGGCGGCGGGCCGGTCCAGCGTGGTCGTGGTCACGCCCTGCCAGTAGTCATGGCCGCCCGCCGCGATCACCGCCGCGATCGGCGCGGCCCAGGCGGCCAGCGCGATCGCCGCCCCGCTCAGCCAGGCCCACCCGGGCCGCGCCCGCCACACCGCCAGCGCCACCAGCGCGATCACCACCGGGGTGAACAGCGCGGCCGCGTACTTGGTCACGTCGGCCGCGGCCAGCGCCAGCCCGGCTCCCACCAGCAGCCCGGTCCGGGCCAGCGGGTGGCTGGCCCCGGCCGCCCGCACCCCCAGCCACGCGGCCACGGCCAGCAGCAGCAGCGCGGGACTGTCGAAGGTGGCCAGGCTGCCCAGAAACTGGGTTCCGGCCAGGGTGGCGAACAGCGCGGTGGCCAGCAGCGCGGCCCGCCGCCCGTACAGCCGGGCCGTGGCCGCCCACAGCAGGCTGGTGACCCCGAGCATGCAGGCCAGCGACAGCAGCCGGGCCGCGGTCAGCCCGCCCGCGCTGTCGGCCAGCGCCCCCAGCGGCGGGTAGGCCACCGGCGCCCCGGAGAAGTAGGCCGGGAAGTCCGGGATCGGAGCGTGCCGGGTCCAGTGCGCCCACTCCAGGTGCCCGGCCCGCAGGTACAGCGCCTCGTCCTGGAACGCGGTGTTGGTCCAGGTCAGCCGCAACGACAGTGCGGCTTGGACGATCAGAACCCCGGCCAGGGCGGTGGCGGTGCGCGGCAGGCGGCCAATGACGCGGCCCGGGGCCGGTCCGGCCGTGGGCCGCGTCGCCTGGGTGGCAGCGAACGACATGGCTAACCCGTCGGGGTGACCGGCATGAGCTCGTTCTTCACGCCCAGCCGGAACGCGCGCTCGGCGTTGGGGTTGTCTTCCAGCCGCCAGTTCTGCCGGTACACGCTGCCGCTCTGCGTCTTGTCGAACCACACCAGCCCGAGCGTGTGGTAGGCGGCCATGCCGTTGAACAGGTCGAGGATCTTGATGAAGGACCCGGCCGCCGGGCTGACCGCGCACTCAGACAGCAGCACGGGGTCCTGAGTGAACTTCCGTACCTGGTCGATGGTCTGGCCGAACACCGACGCGAACGTGTCGGCCGGGCGGTAGTAGTACCCGTCCACCCCGATCCAGGTCACGTAGCTGGCCCCGGGCCACCAGTCCTTGACCGGACCGGTGCTGCGGTTGTTCGCCTCCAGCGTCCACAGCCAGGTCACGTTGTCGGCGCCCTGCTTGCGGAACAGCGTGACCAGATGACGCCAGGCCGCGATGAACGTGGCCGGAGCCACGTGCTTGTAGCCCCAGGAATACCAGGGGGCGTTCATCTCGTGCCCGAAGCCGATGACGACCGCGTCGCTGAAGTTACGCACGCTGTCGGCGTACGAGCGCAGGTATTCGTCGTAGCTGCCGTTGGCGATAGCCGAGACCGACGCGTCCGTCGGATCGATCTGGATGTAGGGGATGACGCCGTGGCGGCGCAGGGTGTCGGCGAACGTCATGTCGAATGGCTGCGCCCAGCCGCTGTAGTAGCCGATCAGGTTGGGCGGACGGTCCGCGGCGTGCTGGAAGCCCTTGACCGGCGCGTAGTCGGGTGGCGCCCCGGGCTCGAAGGCCCCCAGGTAGGCGGCCAGCTGGGGGGCCAGCTTGGCGTGCGCGGGCGGCGGCGTGACGTGCGCGGTCCCGGCCACGCGGCTGACCGTTCCGCTCACCGAGGCCAGAGCCATGGCCATGGCCACGACCACCACTAGGCGGGACTTCATGCGGGCCTGCTTCCGGGGAGGATGACGCGGCTCACCACGGCGAAGTTCAGCAAGCCGAAGAACAACAGGACGGCGAACTGCCAGGGGCCGGTCCCGCCGGCGTGGCTGGCCATCCGCCATACCGCCAGCCCCAGCCAGACCACGGCCGCGCTCCCGCTCCACCAGGTCACCCCGAGCCGGAACCGCCGCAGCGAACTGCCCGGCGTCCGGGTCGGGTGCCAGCTCATGGACCGGCCCCAGGCCCCGTCCCAGATCGCGAACACGTGGGCCCAGCCGCGGGCGACGCCCAGCGGCCAGATGCCCGGCCCGAACCGGGCCCGGTGCCACAGCGGGTACAGCACGAACCCGGTGAACATGGCCGGGAGCAGGACCAGGAAGTTGCGCAGCCGGATCTGGCCGGGCAGGAAGGCCAGCATGACGATGGGGATCAGCGGCCCGAAGAAGACCAGCAGCGCGGTGTAGGCGTAGTAGAGGAACCCCGAGATGTAGGTGAGCCGGGCAGGCCCGCTCATCGGGATCTTCCACAGCCGCCAGGAGAAGACGATGCCCACGTTGCCCGAGCACCACCGGTACTGCTGGCGCACGAAGCTGTCCAGGTTGTCCGGGCAGATCCCGGTGGACAGCACGATCGGCACGTACGTCACCGACCAGCCGTCCCGCCGCACGTCCAGCCCGGTGTGCACGTCCTCGGCGTAGGGGATCAGCGTCGGGCCGCCGAACGGCTCCAGCGCCCGCCGCCGGTACACGGCCGAGGTCCCGCAGCACACCGCGGCGTCCAGCCGGTTCCGGGCCACCTGCACGGCCCGGTAGAAGATCTCCTGGATCGGCCCGGCGGCCCGCTCGATCCACGTCTGCCCGGGGTGGCTGCGGAAGAACTGCGGGGTCTGCACGATCGCGATCCGCGGGTCGTCCAGGTACGGCAGGGTCTCGGCCAGGAAGTCCGGCCGCGGCGCGAAGTCCGCGTCGAAGATCACGAATAGCTCGGCGCTGGTCCGGCCGAACGCGTAGCGCAGGTTGCCCGCCTTCTTGCCCGCGGGCCAGTCGGCCCGGTGGATGTACCGGTAGCCGAACTCGGCCGCCATGGCCCGGGCCTGCTCGTCCGGCCCATCGTCCAGCACGTGCACCTGAATCGGGCCCTGATAGCCGCTGGTCAGCGCGGCCACCGCGGTCCAGGTGTTGCGCAGCAGCTCGATCGGCTCGCCGCAGATCGGCAGGTAGACATCGATCTCCGGGTAGGTCTCCGGCTGCCAGGCCGCGATCCGGGCCTGGTGCCCGGCCAGGTCGAACCCGCGCCCGGCGAAGTTCACCGGCAGGCTGATGGCCTGGTAGATCACGTAGACCGCGGTGAAGATCAGGAACGGCGACAGCACCAGGTCGTGCAGCTCGAACCGCAGCTGGCTGATGATCACGCACACCGAGCCGATCAGGATGACCGTGGCCAGGTAGGGGAGGTTGCGCTGCAGGTAGCTGTACTTCTCGTCGTCGTCCGGCGGCCGGGGCGGCACCAGCCGCTGCGGCTCGGTCCGGGTGTCGGTGGTGGTCACGGCGGTCCCGATCACGAGGCGGGCTCGTATCGCCAGATGATGTAGGTGCCCGGCTTGCCGCCGGACTCCCCGTAGGGCACGACTTGGATCAGGCGGTACCGGTGGTTGGCGCGGATGTCCTTGGCCAGCGTCTGGTCCAGCGCCGCCGTGTCCACGAAGTTGAGCGCGATGTAGGAGAAGTACCCCTGCTTGATGTACATGGCGTAGGTGCCGGCGTTGCCCGGGCCGACCACGCCGGCCTTGGTGCTCGGGCCACCGGTCGGGCTGCCGCCCGGCCGCACGATGTTCCGCGTGCTGGACCACCGCTGCCACTGGCTGCCGGTCCGCAGGTAGTATTCGGCGATCGACGGGTCCTCTACCAGCAGCCGCCCGGAGCTGTTGTTGACCAGCGGGCGCAGGATGTCCACGATCGCGGTCGAGTTCGGCCACTGGGTCGCGAATGCCCACGACTGCTGGGCGCCCAGGGTGGCCGGGTAGCACAACGCCACCACACAGCCCACCGCGGTGATCGTGCGCATGCGACCGGCGGGCGCCGCGGTGATGAAGCGTTCCAGCGCGTAGCCCGCGGCGATGGCCGCGAACCAGGCCCCCTGGTCACCGTGCTTGTTCAGCGAGGCCAGGCTGTGCAGCCCGGCCTGTTCGGCCGGCACCAGCACGATCGCCACGGCCAGCAGCGTCAGCAGCCAGGCCCGCGCGCTCCGGGGCTGGCTGATCCAGCCGGCCACCGCGCCGCAGACGGCGATGACCGCGATGAACCCCGTCCACACCAGCGAGTTCCCGAGCACGGTCAGGACCGAGTCCTGAGCCGGGGCCCGGGACAGGGTGGTCACCTGAATGCCGTGCCAGTAGCGGCTGCCGCCCAGCAGGAGCGCCGCCGTGACCAGCACCCCCACGATGGCCAGCAGGGTCAGCGCCCGGGCGGCGGCCAGCCGCCCGCCCGGCCGGGGGCACGCCACCATCAGCGCGAGCAGGATCACCACCGGGTCGAACAACGCCGACGGGTAGAGGGTCAGGTTGGCCACGGCCAGCGCAATTCCGGCGCCCGCCATCCACAACGTCGCGTCGGCCCGGTTTCCGGCCCGCACCACCAGCCAGGTCGCCAGCGCGACCAGGAACAGGCCCATCGCGTCGTAGGTGGCGAACGACCCCAGGTGCAGGGTGGGCCCGATGACGGCGAACAGCGCGGCCGCGAAGAAGGCCGCCCACTTGCCGAACAGCCGCCCGGCCGTGGCGTAGAGCAGCGCGGTGGCCCCGAGCATGAACGCCAGCGACAGCAGCCGCGCCCCGTCCAGCCCGCCCACGCTGTCCACCAGCGCGGCCAGCGGCGGGTAGATCACCGGCGCCCCCGAGAAGAAGGCCGGGAACTGGGGCAGCGCCCCGCCGTGCAGCAGGCTGGCCAGTTCCAGGTGCCCGGCCCACAGGTACAGGGCCTCGTCCTGGAACGCGGTGTCGGCCCGGATCAGCCGGGCCGACAGCGCGGCCTGGAGGATCAGGATCGGGACCAGAAGCCAGCCCGACGTCCAGCTGAACACGGCCCCGCCGGCCGGATCAGGTTGGTTCTGAACGGCCGCAGCGTCGGCGGCTGTGGTGTGGGCGGGCGTCAGTTGCTCGGGAACCGGCGTCCACTGCACAGGTTCCGTAGGAGACGATGTCGCATCCACAGGTCCCGGCTGAGCCGGCCTGGGCACCGAGGGTGGCGCCGGGAATGGGGCGGCCGATGGCGCAGCATCCGGCGGCGGCTCCTGGCCGGCCGGTTGCATCGGCTCGAACGGCCCGCGGGCGGCTGGGCCATGCTCCATAAAGTCCTACCTGCTTGCATCACGGCATACAGGGGTGCTTCGGCTGACCCACCCCCCGCAGCCTCCGCCGCGACTGCGGCCCAAGCGGGCAGCACGCGCGGAACGAGAACCGCAAACCAGACCGTAACGGCAGGTTCTGCTAAACAAGGGCGTTTTTGGCAAATCCGCCACCAGAAAAGCCCCTGGCCGCGCGGTCACCGACACGGGACTAAAGATCAACATCTCCCCGGGGAAAGCCATCGGCCCACTTCGGAGCCGGTGCGATGATCGTTGACCTGAGAAAGAACGGCAACCTCGGCCGGCTCTCCACAAAAGCATGCCGATGGCCAGTGGCTCAAAGGACTATCCGTTGCCAAGAGCAACCCGGACCGAATTGTCCATCCCCGCTTCCGGGGATTGGCGGTGAGTCCGGAAAGGTCCGGCCTGACATCCGGTTGCCCCGTCCACACTGCGGTTCCGCCCGCCCGCCGTCCCTTGGTAGCGCGAAGTATGCGTTCCGCCACTAGCAGATAACCACGGGCGCAGAAAAGATCACTTGGCCCGTTGTGGCGAGGCAGGGGACGTTAGCGGGATTAACCAATACTTAGGATTACGATTCATCATCACGCTTGAATAAGCGGTTCGTTGTATGCTGCGCTGTACTTTGCGGTTCGCATCCTCCCGCTGTGCGGGCCGCTGGGGGGACCGTATGAGTGAAGAAGGCCGCCCGCTGCCGC
>DASXMW010000096.1:0-11297 GCA_036495425.1 Streptosporangiaceae bacterium
GCGGAGGCTCGGGGATTTGAACCCCGGATGGGCGGTAAACCCAAACCGCATTAGCAGTGCGGCGCCATAGACCGGACTAGGCGAAGCCTCCAATGGCAGTGCGCGACAGCTTACCGCGATCCGCCGGTACGCGGACCAGCGTATCCCGAGTGAACTCCTCATCCAACCTGGATCGGCGCGGCCGCGATCAGCCCAGCTGGATGACCTTGTACTCGCCCTGGGCGTAGGCCTCGCGCATCAGGCGCTTGGAGAACTTGCCCACGCTGGTCTTGGGCACCTCCTCGATGTAGGCCCAGCGCTCGGGCAGCTGCCAGCGCGGCACGCTGGCGGCCAGGTGGTCGCGCAGGTGCTCGGCCGGGACGTCCACCCCGTCGCGGATGACCACGCAGGCGAAGGGACGTTCACCCCACCGCTCGTCCGGGACGCCGATGACCGCGGCCTCGAGGACGTCGGGGTGAGCCATCAGCGCGTTCTCCAGCTCGACCGAGGAGATCCACTCGCCGCCGGACTTGATCACGTCCTTGCTGCGGTCGCTGATCCGCAGGTAACCCTCGGGGTCGATGGTGCCCACGTCGCCGGTGCGGAGCCAGCCGTCGTGGAACTTGTGCGGGTCGTCGTCCCGGTAGTAGGCCCCGGTGACCCACGGGCCGCGGACCTCGACCTCGCCGACGGCCTCGCCGTCCTGGGGCAGCACCGCGCCGGTGTCGCCGGTCAGCCGGGCCTCCACCGTGCAGAAGAACCGGCCCGCGCTGTCCCGGTAGGGCCAGGCGGCGGCGCCGGTGACCCCGCCGGGCGCCCTGGCCACGCTGCCCAGCGGCGAGGTCTCGGTCATGCCCCAGGCCTGGACCAGCTTGACCCCGAGGTCGTCGTAGGCGCTCATCAGCGAGTGCGGCACGGCCGAGCCGCCCGCCACCACCAGCCGCAGCGACGACAGGTCACCGCCGTGGGCACGGACGTGCTCCAGCACGCCCTGCCAGATGGTGGGGACACCGGCCGCGACCGTGGGCCGCTCGGCCTCGATCAGGCCCGTCATGGGGGCGGACTGCATGTGCCGGTCCGGCATGACCAGGGTGGACCCGCACAGCATGGCCGCGAACGGGAAGCCCCACGAGTTCACGTGGAACATGGGCACCACCGGCAGCACCCGGTCCGGCTCGGCCAGCGCGAAGGCGTTGCCGAAGGACGGTCCCAGCGCGTGCAGGTACAGCGAGCGGTGGCTGTAGACCACGCCCTTCGGGTTCCCGGTGGTGCCGCTGGTGTAGCACATGGACGCGGCCGACAGCTCGTCCAGGCCGGGCCAGCCGAACGAGTCGGGCTCGGCGGCCAGCAGCTCCTCGTAGGAGTGCACGGTCCGGTTCGGGCCGGCCAGCGCCTCGGCCTCCGGCGGCAGGGCTCCCGCCGGGCCGGTGACCAGCACGTGCCGGACGGTCCCGGCGTGCGGCAGCACCTGGGCCAGCAGCGGGACCAGGGAGGCGTCCACGATGATCACGCGGTCCTCGGCGTGGGTGGCGATGTAGCCGACCTGGGCCGGGGCGAGCCGGATGTTGAGCGTGTGCAGTACCGCGCCCATGGACGGGATGGCCAGGTAGGCCTCGAGGTGCTCGGCGTTGTTCCACATGAACGTGGCCACCCGCTGGTCCCCGTCGACACCCAGCCGCCGCAGCGCGTGGGCCAGCCGGGCGCAGCGGCGCGCGGTCTCCGCGTAGGTCCGGCGGCGGACACCGTCCCCGGTATTGGTCACCACCTCTTTGCGGGCGTACGTCGTGGTGCCGTACCGCATGATCGACGTGACCGTGAGCGGGACATCCATCATCGTGCTGCGCACGGCCCACCTCCTCGTGGTGGCGCGGGCCTTTCCGCTGATATTCCCACAGTGGCCGGCACGGGCACCACGCCGCGATGCGGCGTGCGTCACACTGGCTGGCCGGCGCCGGCCGGTTGCTGGCGAGCTGGAGCGCGAGGTCCCCGCCCGTTTCCGGGCCCATAACCCCGCCGTTACCCAAAGTAACTGCGCGTGCACCTGCACACGCCGCGTTTGTGCCGTCACGCAGTGATCAGCCCGGTAGCTCATTCAGTTCGGACGCTTATTCGAAAAAGCGCGAATGTGCCTCTCAGTGAACCTTGCAAAAAGGTTCGGGATTCGCTTGACGTAGGCCACTGACTGTAAGCATCTTCGAGGGGAGGTCATGCAATCCCATGGAGGGCAAGTGCGCAGTCGGCGCGGAAATGGTCCGTCCGTCGATGATGTGACGGACGCTATCGGTCCGGCACGTTTTGCCCGCCGCCGGCGGTTCAAGGCCGCCCTGTTCGGCTCGCCGGGCCATCGCGAGGACGATCCAGCGACCCGATCGGCCTACCTCGTGAACAGCAACGCGACACATGCAGTTATTGGTACTGTGCTCGATGTTAGCCCACATATCCTGGTTCTGCAGACCGCGGACGGGGAAGAGCGGCTGACCCTGGCCGCCTCCACGGCGGCCTGGCGGGGAGTCCCGGTAGCACCCGCAGCGCTCAGGCAAGGCGATAGAGCAATTGTCAAGCGCAATTATGTCCGCAACACGGTAGCTGACCGTATATGGGCAGAGATCGGCCGGGTGACGGGAACGATCGTGGAACGGGACTCCGGCACCCTGCTGGTGGACGAGGGCAGCGAGCACGGGCGCAAGATCCTGGTCATCCCCGAACCGGCGGCCGGGCGCATTCAGGTCCGGTTCCCGCGGCTGCAGCCCGGCTACCTGGTGGACGTCATCGGCCTGCGCCGCCCCGGGTTCGTCGAAGGCCTGATCCCGGCGACGTCGCAGCCGCCCTACCGCGCCGACCAGCCGCCCAGCCCGCCCCTGGTCAGCGGGGGCATTCCGGACACCATCAGCGGCACCGCGACCTGGCACGAACCCGGCGAGGAGCCCGAGGACCTGATCGGCCTGGCCTACCCCGCGCTCGACCCGGAGACCGGGTGCGAGGGACACGGGCCGGCCCCGGCCCACGACGACCTCGGGCCGGCCGCGGCGGAGTCCGGCCGGGGCCACCCCGGGCGGCACACCCGGGCCTCCCTGGCCCGCACCAGCGCCACCCACCTGGACAGCCAGTACGTGGCCGCGGCCGGCCACGGGCCCTGCTCGGGCGCCAGCCGCGCTGACCGGTACGCGGTCGACCCGCACCAGGCCGGCCCGGGCTGTGTCCAGCTGCCCTACCTGTCCCTGGGCAGCCTGCTCCGGGTCCGCAACGACTGCGCGCAACGGGCCCGGGAACTGCCGGTGACCAGCTGCGGAGCGGCGGCCCGGCTGTTCTGCGACCGGTGCGTCACCTGTGGCACGTCCCCGCGCGGCCGGGTGGCCGACCTGACCATGTCCGCGTTCGTCGACCTCGGCGGGGACCTCGAACGCGGGTGTTTCAACGCGACGATCACGATTGGCGGCTAGGCCATGCCTGGTGGTGTGCCCAGTGGTGTGCTCAGTGCGATCCGGGAGGTGCAGATCCCTCTGCTCGCCGTGATGCTGCTGGGTGGCTGCGGGGCCAAGGCCCTGCGGGTGCTGAAGGCCCGGGACATGGCCGTCGGCCTCGGGCCGACGGCGCTGTTCCCGCTGCGGCTGCGCCGGCCGATCGCCATGGCCATGTGCGCGACCGAGCTCGGGCTGGGTATCGCGCTGATCGTCACCGCCGGTTCGTTCGGCGCCGGGACCGCGGCCACTATCGTGCGCGCCGGGGTCAGCGTGCTGTTCCTGATCGCGGTGGGTGCCCTGGTCGAGCTCAGGGAACGGCGCCCGGACGCCGGGTGCGGCTGCTTCGGTGATCTGAGCAAGACCCCGGTCGGGGCCCGCACCATCACAAGGTCGGCGGTGCTGGCCACGGCCGCGCTGGCCACCATCGGCCAGCCGCCGATGCAGATGCCGGCCTCGGGCCCGGTGGCCACTCTGTGGATCACCACCCTGGTGGCCGAGCTGCTGCTGCTGGCGGCGCTGTCACCCGAGCTGAGCGAGGCCATGGTCCGGCTGGGCTACTCCGAGCCGTGTGAGGTGCGGCGGATCAGCGTGGACCGGACGCTGGCCGCGCTGGCCGGCAGCCCGGCCTGGCGCCGGTACGCGAGCATGCTCGGCGAGGACGGCCGGGAGGCCGCGCCGGCCGACATTTGGCGCGAGGGCTGCTGGCGCTACCTGGTCTACCCGGGCGAGGACGGGGGGCGCCAGGTCAACGTGGCCTTCGCCGTCTACCTGCGCTCGCACCGGTCCCAGGTCCGGGTGGCGGTCCTGGACGCGGTCACCGGCGAGGTGCTCACCAGCGCGCCCCGGTCGTGGCCCGCTCCGGACCGGGAGACCAGCCGGCCGGCCGCCGAGCCGGTCCGCTTCCGCCATCTGCCCGAACTCGACGTCACCCGGCCCATGGCCGGGCTCGGGGCCCGGGCCAGCCTGGATGACCGAGGCGCCATCGGGGCGCGGCGGAACCCCGGGGTCAGTCTGGACCCCTCGGCCCCCTTGGCCGCGCCAGCCCGGCACCGCAGTTCTGCCCCCTTCTAAGAGTTTATTCGAACAACTCTAGAAAGCCTTAGACAGACCGAGACAGGCTGCGGCCGGCGTCGCTCAGACCGGCTGGGAGCGCAGGAATTTCCCGAAGTGCGGCACGGTGAACGCGATCACGCCGCGCTCGGAGCTGTAGATCAGGCCCTTCTTGATCAGGCCGTCCCGGGCCGGCGACAGGCTCGACGGCTTGCGGCCCAGTTCCTCGGCCACGGCCGACGTGGGCACCGGATCGTCGCCCAGCACGGCCATGGCCCGCATGTACTCGCGTTCGGCGGGAGTGGCACGTTCGTACCGGCTGCCGAAGAATCCCACCGCCAGCTCACCCTCGGCCTCGGGCGCGGCCACGCCGACGTCCCTGGCGGTGACCGGGCTGCCGGTGGCCACGTCCCAGGTCACCTTGCCGTAGGCCTGCACGAAGTAGGGGTAGCCGTCGGCCGCACGGTACAGCGCGTCCAGGGCCCCGGGCTCGAAGGTGACCTCCTCGCGCTCGGCCGGGGCGATCAGGGCCAGGTCGGCCGCGCCGCGTTCCAGCCGGTCGATGCGGACGTAGCGGAACAGCCGCTCGGAGTAGCTCTTGCTGGCCGACAGCACCGACGGCAGGTGCGGCAGCCCGGCCCCGACCACGATGAGCGGGCCGCCGTTCTGGGACAGCTCGTGGCAGGCCGCGCACAGGGCCGAAATGTCGGGCGCGGGAACGTCCTGCATCTCGTCGATGAACAGGGCGATGCCCACGCTCAGGTCGGCCGCGACCGAGGCGGCGTCGGCGAACAGCTCGGTCAGGTCGATCTCCAGGTCACCTGAGTCGGCCCGGCCGCGGGCGGCGGGCACGTCGATGCCGAGCTGGATGGTGACCGACGTGCCCTTCGCGGCCTTGGGGTCGCGCAGCGCGAACGCCTTCAGCACGGACAGAAAGTACTCGATCCGGTCCGGAGCCCGGTGCCGGGGCGCAAGCTCCCGCACCGCCATGTGCAGGGCCGCCGCCACCGGCCGCCGGATCGACTGCTCGGGCCGGGCCTCGATCTTCCCGGTGCCCCACAGGCGCTGCATGGCCATGGAGCGGAACGTGTTGAGCAGGACGGTCTTGCCCACCCCGCGCAGGCCGGTGAGCACCATGCTGCGTTCGGGGCGGCCGCGCGCGACGCGTTCCAGCACCACCTCGAACTGGCTGATCTCGCGATCGCGGCCGGCCAGTTCGGGCGGCCGCTGGCCCGCGCCGGGCGCGTAGGGATTCCGTACCGGGTCCACAGCATCGGACTCTATGACGCGCTCTAGCGCAATCCTTAGATTTCCGTAGACAGCGCTACCGGCGTGTCGCCCAGCCGTCCGGGTCAGGCCGGAGGCTGATGGCCGCCCTGGTTGAGCCGGGCCAGGAACGCGTTGTAGGCGGCGAGCTGATCCTCGTCTTCGTCGATGTCGGACCGGGGCCGGGGCCGGGGCGCTGACCCGGCGGTGCCGTTGGCGGCCGCGGACCCGGCGGAAGCGGTCCCGGCGGCCGGGGCGCCGGCCGCGGTCAGCTGCTCCAGGCTGGCCCGGCGGGCGGTCTCCAGCCAGCCGCGACTGTCGGCGTACTGTCCCTGCCGGCTCCAGGCCAGGAACACGAACATGATCAGCACGAACATGATCGCGGACCCGCCGACCCACATCACCGCCCCGCCGATGTGCACGTCGTCCAGCGGGCTGGGCCCCCAGGTCCGGTGCCGCATGGCCGAGGTGACCGGGAACGGGTTAGCCGAGTAGGAGCCGAGCGCCACCCCGGTGAAGGCGTCCACCGGCATGGCGATGAACAGGAAGATGAGCCGGATCGGGTAGGACAGCTTCCAGCGGATCGGCTCGCTGCCGACCAGCGGCAGCAGGTACAGGTAGCCGACCACGAGGTACAGGGCGTGCTCGGCGTTGTGCACGGTGTCGTTGGTCAGGGCCAGGCTCATGAACCCGGTCAGGTGCGTGCCCACGATCGTGGCCGTGTAAGCCGCGATACCGAACGCCGGGAACGTCAGCGCGGCCGCGGCCCGGGACCGGACGATCCGCTTGACCCAGGTGTGCAGCGGATTGCGGCTGGCGTGCATCAGCAGGGTGACCGGGCGGCCGGCCACCAGCAGGGCGGGCGCGACCATGATCAGCAGCAGGTGCTGAATCATGTGATCCCAGAACAGCGTGTCGTCGTAGGTGCCGACGCCGCTCTCGGTGGCGAGCACGATGATCAGCAGGCCGCCCAGGAAGATCCCGGTTCGCCAGCGCGGCCAGGGCCGGGCCGGGTGACGGCGGTCCACCCGGACGACGCCCCACAGGTAGAGCGCGGCCATCAGGGCCACCACCACCGTCACGACCGGGGCCCACTGCCACCGGCCGAGCGCCTCGGACAACCCGAACGGTGGGAGCACGTCGCTTCCCATACGGCGAGACTACTCGGCCGGGAATGATGCCTGGCCGACCGCAGTGCCCCATGCGGCCGGCCAGGAGATCAGGGTGGGACCTCGCCTTCGCGGCTAGGAGCTGGTCTTGAAGGTCGCCGTGGCCAGCACCTTGCCGTTCATCGACATCATCCTGGCTCCGGTCACGTCGCCCGCCCCCACCGGGTCCGGGCTGCCCCAGGTTCCGTAGCCGCCATCGAGCTTGAACGACCCGATGGTGATGACGCGGCCGCCGCGCGCCACCAGCTGGCAGATCACGGTGTCGTTACCGGCGCTGCGGGCGTCGACGCCCATGTACAGCCAGCGCGGATTGCCGTCGTAGATGTAGATCTTGCCGGCCTTCTGATGGGCGGCGGTGAGCAGCGTGGCCTCGCGCAGCGGTGCCTCGGCGGTGCTGCCGCCCCCGGACGCCGGGCCCGTCGCGCCGCGCAGTCCCCAGCCGCCGATCCCGCAGGCCACCACGGCCAGCGCCACCGCGGCCGTGGTCAGCATGCGGCGGCTCCAGTTCGGGCGCTTCCGCTTGGTGGCCACGCCGAGCCGGTCCATGACCCGGGATTCGAAGCCCTGGGAAGGCTCCCGGCTGGGCAGCAGACCCAGCATCTCCTCGCCGGTCAGCGACAGCTGGCGGACGTGCTCCCGGCAGGAGTCGCACTCGTCCAGGTGCCCGACGGCCTCCGCCCGCTCGCGGCCGGTGAGCACTCCCAGCGCGAGCTCGGCGGCCACGTCGTCGAACTCGCCGCAGCTCATACCGTTCGGCTCAGTCATCGCCGACATCCTCCCGGAGGTAAGCCGAGCGCAGTTTCTCCATCCCGTCCCTGATCCGAGTCTTGGCCGTGCCGAGGGGAATTCCCTCGGCCTCGGCGATCTGCCGTGCCGTCATGCCATAGATACCAGCCATCGCCACCGCCCGCGCCTGCCCGGCCGGCAGCGCGGCCAGCGCGCGGCGCAGGCCGGCCGCGTTGTCGTGGGCGACCGCGAACCGCTCGGGCGTGTCGGTCATCGCGGTCAGCAGAGCGGGCAGGTCCTGCGGGTCGACCGGGGCCGACGTCCGGGCCCGCAGCACGTCGACGGCCAGGTTGTGGGCGATGGTCGACAACCAGGCCCGGACCGAACCGCGGCGGGTGTCGTACACCTGCGCGTGCCGCCAGGCCCGTTCGAACGTCTGCTGGGCCACGTCCTCGGCGGTGGTCGGGTCGCCCAGCACCGTCACCGCGACGCCGAATACCACCCGCTGGAACCGCCGTACGAAGGCCAGCGACAGATCGGCTTCGCCGGCGCCCAGTCCCGCGAGGAGTGTCTCGTCCGGCAGACGGTCTGCTGGGATCCCCATCCTCTGCACACTGTCTGATACGGACGGACGCTTCCACGGGATTGGCTTATTCGCCCGCGACTTTTTCCGGGCGGCCGGCCCGGCCGCGTCTAGCTCTGGGGCGGCCATACCCGCTCGCTGCCCGGCCGGTGCCACGGGCGACCGGCCAGGAAGATGATCGCGGCCACGACCAGGACCCCGCCGCCGATGAACTCCGCCACCATCGAGGAGGTCGCGTAGGGCACGGCCAGGCTGTCCTGGAACCCGAACAGGCCGAAGTTCACGCTGATCAGCAACCCGGCCGCGGTGGCCACGCAGAACCCGGCTCCCGCCAGGACCAGCCACATCCGGCGGAACACCCCGAGGGCCACCGCGAGCAGGATGCCCACGATCCCCTGGGCCAGGAACAGCGGCCCGATGACCGAGATGCCCTGGTAGCTGCCGTACAGCTTCAGGTGAACGAGGCCCGAGAGCAGCACCAGGATGGCGCCGGCCCAGGCCAGGACGTTGAAGGTCCATCTGGTGGTGGGCGACCCGATCTGGGCCGGGCGCCAATTCAGGGCCTGGAGCAGCTGGCGGGCCGGGCTGGTCGGGTGGCCGGTGCGCGCCGAATCCGGCGCCTTGGCCTCGTCAGTTCTGGTCATGCCGGCGTCTTCCCATCCGTGGGTGGTCATGGCTCAGTACCCGTTTCCGCCGCCACCGGAGCTGGCCTTCGAGGTCACCGGGCTGCCCGCGGTGTTCAGGACGTACCAGGTACCGCCGAAGTTGCTGATCCCCTGGCCGTTGGCCTGCCCGGCTGCGGAGTCACCGAAGTAGGTGTAGAGCGGCCAGCCGTTGTAGGTGACCTCGGTCTTGCCGGCGCCGCCCTTCACCGTACCGAGGAGCGAGGACTTGACGCCGCTGCCCGCCGTGGCCGCCTTAGTGCCACTGGGCAGGTTGATCTCGGGCCAGGCATGGAGGCAGCCGTTGCTGGCCGTGCAGGTGATCTTGCCACCCTTTTCCGTGGTCAGCATGTACAGGGTCTGGCCCTTCTGGTTGACCAGCACGGTGCCGAGCCCGGCCACGCTCTTGGCGCTGACGGTCACGCTGGAGGTGGTGGCCCCGGCGCTGCTCGCGCTCCCGGAGCCCGCCGCGGCGCTGCTGGCACCACCGGCCGCGGCCGGGCTGGATGAGCCCGACGACGTGCCGCCCGACGAACCGCACGCGGCCACAGTGACAGCCGCGCCGAAAATTACGCCAACACCTAGCAGCCGGCGCGCTGATGACGCAGAATGGGGGCGGATAGCGATGCTCACGACGGAAATGCTCCTTTGAGGTTGCGCAGAGCTTCAAACTGTTTCCCTTAGTTACGGGCTTCGACCCGGATCGGATTGCTGTCCACCGACAGCGTTTCCGCCCCGGGCGGAGGCGCCCTTCAGCATGTCTGTAGTCGGGCTTCGGCCCGGCCGGGTGGGCCGTGACCGGCGGCTGTCGTCTTGCCGCGCCCGGGCGAACGGGCCGGGCCGGGGCCCAATGCCGGGGGCCGCCGAGCACCCTCACCCGGGTCATCCTGCGCACATCACCGCACGTGGCGGCACGATCTGTGACAATTTTGACAATGATTACTCTCCGGTGATCGCCCGGTTTCAGTTGTTTCAGGCACACTGAGGCGATGAAGTGCGAAATCACGCAGGTCAACGGCGATGGTTCGATCCGCCGGGCACTGGTGGACACCACCGGTCGTCATGACGCTGCGCGATGGGAGACCCTGGCTGACCAGGCCCGACTCGACGCTCCCCCGCCGTACCGTCCCCACCCCGGCGAACCCGTCTACGAAATCGTCGTCGACGGCCGCGCCGCCCAGGTCGCCGAAGGTGACCTCATGGGCCCCCTTCGCGAACTGGCCCGCGCCGTCCTCACCGAAGGCTGGCAGATCATCTGACCCACCGATCGGCCGGCGGGACGGAGCCCACGATTGCAGCAGAACCTCTGGGTGCCATGAACCAGCACCACCTGGCAGAGTCGAAGTCGTGGACGAAGAGACGCGGGCACGGCGCGATCGGTGCCGCACGTTCCTGTCGGGCGATGGCAACGTCTCGCCCGCCGAGTTGCTGACTTCGATCGGTGAGCCGGTGGTGCCCGACACCTACGGCGAGGGCGGAGTTGTCGCCGAACTCGAGTCGATGGTGGCGGACCTGCTCGGATTCCCGGCGGCGGTGTTCTTGCCCACCGGCACCATGGCGCAGGCCGCCACCTTGCGGGTGCACGCTGACCAGCGGGGACGGCGGACCGTGCTGTGGCACCCGATGTGTCACCTCGAGACTCACGAGGGTGATGCCTACTCCCGGGTGCACGCGCTGGTGGGCCGCACGGCCGGCGACCAGCATCGGCTTCTGACCCTCGGCGACCTGGAGCCGGTCGCCGCGCTGCTCCTGGAGCTGCCGCAACGTGACCTGGGCGGGCAGTTGCCGGAGTGGGATGAGCTGGCCGCGCAGGTCGCGTGGGCAAACCACCGCGGCGCGGCCGCCCATCTTGACGGGGCCCGGCTCTGGGAAGCCAGCGCCGGCTACGGACGGCCCCCGGCCGAGATCGCCTCGCTGTTCGACACGGCCTACGTCTCGTTCTACAAGGGCATCGGTGCCCTGCCCGGCTGCTGCGTAGCCGGATCACAGAACGTTGTCGCCCAGGTCCGGGAGTGGCGACGGCGGCTGGGCGGCACGCTGCACGGGTTGTGGCCGTCGGCCGCGTCCGCCTTCCACCTGCTCCGCGAGCGTTTGGCCGAGATGCCGGAGCGATTGCTGCACGCCCGCGCGATCTCGGCCGCGCTGACCGATGTCAACGAGGTGCGCGTGGTGCCGGACCCCCCGCAGACGCCGATGATGCACCTGCTGTTCGACGTCGCGCCGGAGCGGTTCGTCGCCAACGCCCGGCGCCTCGCCGACGAACAGGGCATCTGGGTCTGGCCGAAGCCGCAGACCACCGGCGACCCCGGCGTGGTCCGCTGCGAGCTGACTGTTGGCCGCGCTACCTGCCGCCTGGAACCCAAGCAGGCCGCGGCGGTGTTGCAAGCCCTGTGCCGGTAGC
>DASXMW010000097.1:0-18486 GCA_036495425.1 Streptosporangiaceae bacterium
TTCGGTACTGACCTGCGTGTTGGCCACGGCGGCTCCCAGCTATGCGTCCTCTAGTCCAGCGACCGGGGTCGTCCGCGTCATGGTCAATGACCACATCGAGAACCATGTGGTGCCCGCCGCACTCGCCAGCAAGATCAACTCTGGTAACTGGCGGGACCTGAGCACGCAGCAACTCGCCTCAGCCGGAATACATCCGGGAATGAACCCCGGAATAGGCAAGAGCACCACGACGGCCGCACCCCAGCCACGATCTGCCCCCCTCCAGCCGAAGCCTGTCTCCTTCCGGCCACAGTCTGCCTCCGGCTGCAACTTCAGCACGTATGACCAGATGTGCATCTACGTCACCGGATCGGGGCTCAAGGTCAACGACTGGGACACGTCGGTATCCAACTACTTCGGCCTCGACAAGTGCACCTACGCTGGTTATTGGGTGGCCGGTGTGCTGTTCCGCACCAGCAACACAGTCTGCGGCAACGGCGACTTCTGGGCTTACTGGGCTCCCAACCGGTACTTCATCAACGGAACGCGACTCTGCAACACATGGGTGAACTGGGCCGGCAAACCGTGCGAGACGGTACACTCATAGTAATGATTCAAGCCGGACTCCGCCGGAAGGACCCATGAGACCTCGACAGCGCCGCCTGTACGGGCGGATGGTCAGCACGGTCCTCAGACTCACCCGCCGGGGGGCCACCTCGAAGCCCGACGCAGGGTGGGGTGACCTGACAGCTGAGGACCTTCGCCACCAGGGAATCGGGCCAGGCATGGGTCCGCCAGGTGAACAAGGTCCACGCGCCGTAGCCATGCCGGGCGACCAATCCAGATAGGCGGCCCGCGACGCGGGCGTTTGGTACAGCGATCGCCATCACCGCACGAGATCATCCAGTGCCGGTGATGGCGATCGCCGCGTCCAGGGCCCTCAACATCGCTCAGTCCCCGGAACGCGAGCGCAGCAAGGATGACTTGGTCAGAGGGGCCGCCTGCGCCCCCGTCGGGATCCAGATCGGGGCCGCCCGCGCGGCGTCCCGGACTCGGTCGTTTGCGGGACGGCCGACACTGCGGCGAGCCCCGGCCAGGGCAACCGGGATGAGCTTGACGAGCACGCCTGCCATAGCCCCGTTGCCCACTCAGCGACAGCGTCCGTTCATGTGGATGCCGCGCTGGGATGAGACGACTGGCCCATCCGGTTTTCGCCCGGCGTGCTCCCAGGCGGGCACTGTCCACCCTCGGTCAGCAGTCAGATGCTGAACCCGGTCCCCTGCATGGCGTCGATTGCAATCTGGTCGGTCCTGGGCACGGCCGCGGGGTCGATATAGAGCATCGCCTGGCCGCCCATGCCGGCGGGCGGCTGAACGAAGACCTGCCCTTCAATCGTCGCGAGCCTGCTAGGTACCGAGGTCACGCAGCCCGGCATCCGCGAGCCGCTGGGGTAAAACCGGACGGTGGCGGGCACGCCGTGGGCCCGGAGCGCACGCTGCAGGCCTGCTGGGTCTCGCAGGTCGTAGATGGAGACTGCCACCGTCCCGTTGGGCTCGGTGATGACTGTCCACGCGGCGAGCCTGGCCGGGGCGGGGCGGCCGCCCGTGGCCGCCGCGAGGGTGACGAACGCCGCGGCGGCAGCCGCGGCGGTCACGGCGCCGGTCACCACCTGCAGTCGGCGCCGACGCAGCTGCCCCCGTGCCCTGGCGGCGATGCCGGCGGGCATCCGCACGTCCCGGCCGAACCGCTCCATGCCCTCCCGGAGCAGCTCTTCAACATCGGTATTCATGATCTTTCCTTTCCCGTCACGCTGGCGGTGTCGTCCCAGGAGGCGGCGAACTCACGCATCCGCCGTAGCCCGCGCGACGCGGCCGATTTGACTGCCCCGACGGAGCATCCGAGCGCCGCGGCGGTCTCCGCCTCGGAGAGCTGCTCCCAGTAACGCAGGACGAGCACAGCCCGCTGGCTCGGCGGAAGCTGAAGCAGGATGCGCACCAGCGCGTCTCTGATGTCCACCTCAGCCGTGACATCTGCCGGCGGCGCCGCGGCCACCTGCCTGAGCAGGGGCAGCTTCGCCCGCCACCTGCTCTCGCGCCGCCAGGAGTCGGCGGCGAGGTTGTACAGGGTCCGCCGCAGGTATCCCTCCGGGTCTCCCTCGATCCGCCGGCGGTGGCGGATCAGCCGCTCCAGCGCAGCCTGCATAAGATCCTCGCCAGCTTCACGGCTGCCCGCGAGCATCACGGCAGTGTGAATCAGCCGCCCGCCGCGCTCGGCCAGGAACTCATCCAGCCCCTCGGCACTCCAGCCTTGAGTCACCAGGCCCCCTTCGTCGTTACTCAAGTACGACGCAGCCACCGCAGAAGTTGCCAGCAGTGTCGAGACGCGCCGGAAATCACGTGAAGACTGACCAAGCTGGAAAGATCATCATCAACTGTAGCTCTCTCCATTCTAGGTAGTTAGCGCGGCTAATTAGTATCGGTAACAACCACTCCGCCGCCAGTGCCGTCCCGCAGTGCGGGCACGTCCTGGCCGGCTTCATGCGCGGTCTCCTTCTCTCCGGCGCGCCGCCCGGGCTGGATGCGGGAGCGGGCGCGGCGCAGGGGCGCTCCAGCGTCGCCGTCACCGTCCGTTATCAGGACGCCCCGCAGGCACAAGGGTTGGTCTAGCGACGTCCCGGCCATGCAGGGGAACGACCTCGGCGTCATGATCAGGAACGCCTCGGGCTGGGGGGCCCGCTGGCCGCGACACGCCGTACAGCCAGCAAATCGGCACGTATGCATACCCGCCGGCCATGATCTGCGGCATGGCCGCTATCGCTGGAAGGCGCCGCCGGGCCAGTACCGGTGGTGTGCACGTGCTGCTGCAGGGCCGGGTCGACCCGGCGATCAAGGAACGAGCCGATCGGGGGGCCGCCGCACGTGGCGTGTCGATCGCCCGGTACCTGGAGATCTTGATCGAGGGTGACGCCCTGGCCGACGACTACGTGGAGCCTGACCCGTCTGGGCAGCTGGACCTCGGTATCAGCGCGTGACGGCCTGACCCCCCAGATCGCGAAGGGAAGCGTTACGCGCTACTGAGGACGCGCTAGACGCGCGAACGCCCCGGCACGAGGCCGGGGCGCTGCACCGGCTGCCCCGTCACTGTCTTCGGATGGTGCCGTATCCCGGCTGGCGATCATCCGTGCCATCCGTCCCGGATCCAGGCGTGCCCGCAGCCAGCGCGCCTATGTGCGCGCTGTGCTCGCCGACCCGGTGATTGCCGGCCTGCGGGCCGATGCTCAGCGCGCCGTGCTCGAGCTCGCCCGAATTCTGGCGCGGCATGCCGACTGGCGGACCATGACCAGCTGGCGGCCGCGGGCCCGCGCGTGCGCCGAGATCGGCTCCAGCCGTGACCCATCCCGCCCATTGAGTATTTCCGCGTACAAGCGGGCCCGCCAGATCCTCGAGGAGCGCGGCTTGCTCGGCCTGGTCGCTGGGCGCGGGTCTCGCGGCCCGGCTGATACCTTGCCCGCGTGAGCACGCAGGCATCGTCGACCAGTGCGTCGCGGACCGGACGGCCGGCTGAGCACCGGCGGCCGCTGCGCGAGGCGGCCCGCCAGTTCGGCCCGTTCGGCGGCCGGGTCTGGTTCAACACCGCCCACCAGGGCCCGCTGCCGCGTGCGGCGGTCGCCGCCGCGCAGCACGCGGCGCACCTCAAGGCGGCCCCGCACTTGCTCCGCGACGACGACTTCCGCGACGTGCCGGAACATCTGCGCGGCCTGCTCGCGGACCTGGTCGGCGGATCGCCGGAGCAGATCGTGCTGGGCAACAGCACCTCGTACGGGCTGCACCTGATCGCCAACGGGCTGGACTGGCGCCAGGGCGACGAGGTGCTCACCATCGACGGTGACTACCCGGCCACGGTGCTGCCGTGGCAGCGGCTCCGGCCGCTCGGGGTCCAGGTGCGCGCGGTCCGGCCGGTGCCCGGCCTGCTGACTCCCGGGCAGCTGGCCGACGAGATCGGGCCGCGCGCCCGGCTGGTCGCGGTGACCTGGGCCGACTCGTTCACCGGCCGGACGCTCGACCTGAACGGCCTGGGGGAGGTGTGCCGCCGGGCCGGCGTCATGCTGGTCGTGAACGCGTCCCAGGCGCTCGGTGCCCGGCCGATCGACGTCGCGGTCACCCCGGTCGACGCCGTGGTCTGCTGCGGCTACAAGTGGCTGTGCGGGCCCTACGGCACCGGGTTCGCCTGGCTGCACCAGAACCTGCTGGGCCGGCTGCGCCCGCAGCAGGCGTACTGGCTGGCCATGCAGGCCGGCCGCGGGCTCGAGGAGATGCGCGGCACCACGGTTCGCGACGACCTCGGGGTGCGCGCGTTCGACGTGTTCTGCCCGGCCGCGTTCGCCAGCACGCTGCCCTGGATCGCCGCGCTGCGGCTTTTGCTCGACGCCGGCCTGGCCGCAGTCGCCGATTACGACCAGCTATTGATGGAGCGGCTGCTCAGCGGTCTGGATACCGGGCGGTACGAGCTCATCAGCCCCCGCGCCGGCCCCACCCGGTCCACGCTGGCCGTGCTGGCCCGCCGCGACGGCACCACGGCCGCCCGGTACCGCCAGCTCACCGAGGCCGGCGTCGACGCCGCCTACCGCGAAGGTAACCTGCGCCTGTCCGTGCACCTGTTCAACACCGAAGCCGAAGTCGACCGGGCCCTCGACCTGCTGCACGCCTGACGCCGGCCACGTCGGCTGAGGTTGACCGGCATCGCAGTTCCGGCTTCAGCCGGATCCCCGCTCGGCCGCCACCTTCAGCAGGGTCAGGCGCTCGGTCCAGGTGGCGGCCAGGGTGGTCATCCAGGACGCGGTGGCGGTCAACGGGGTAGGGGAGACGTCGAACAGGACTTCCTTGCCAGCCCGGTGGCTGGTGACCAGGTCGCAGTCTCGCAGCACCTGCAGGTGCTTGACCACCGCCTGCCGGGACACCGGCAGGCCGGCCGCCAGCGTGGTCGCGCTGCAGGGCGGGTGCCGGCCAAGTTCCTCCAGCACCTGCCGCCGGGTCGGGTCGGCCAGCGCCGCGAACACCTGGTCTACGGTCACGGGGTTTCGGCGCGCTTCCGCAGGTCGGCCAGCTCTTCCTGCCAGCCGCCGGTGTTGTCCTTCCGGGCCTGCTCACGGGCGTCGGCCGGCACGTCCAGGGCCGCGAAGCCGCTTTCGGTCACGGTCACCCGGATCAGGTCCCCAGCGGTCTCAACCTGGAACTCGACCAGGGTGGTGTTGACCGAGGTCAGTTCGGCGCCCGGGGCCTGGCTGGCCCAGCGGAACGCGGCGAAGGTCATCGGCTCGACCCGGACCACCTCGACCGGGAACCGGCCCCACTTCTCGCTCTCCCGGACCACCTGCTGCCCGGGCGCCGCCCGGTCGCGCGGGCTGGCCACGTCCGACGGCACCCACCAGCCCGGCTCGCTGACCAGCTCCCACACCCGGTCCAGCGGTGCGTGGATCTCGATGCTCTGCTCGATCCGGTCCGTCATGGCCGTCCCCTCTGTCCGCCTCCATTATGTGCAATCCAAGCGTTGCACATAATGGGAAGATGTGCAACCCGTTAGTTGCGCATTGGGTGCGGCCGCCGCCACCTGGCGTTCAGGTTCCCGTCATCGGGGAGCAGCCCGGACGGTTGACGTTGGCGGAAACCGGACGGACGCTGTGGTTCACGGTGTGTGCCCCGTTACACAGAGCAGCAGAAAGGCGCCCTGAATGGTGACGTCGCCGGTTCAAGACGAAGTCCACCACCCTGACGGCCGGGTCACCCTGGCCAGCAACGACGAGATCGCCGGCAGCGGCTACGCCAACGGGGACCTGGCCCCGTTGCCGCTCGAACGCCGGACCTGGACCACCTACAACTACGCGGCGCTGTGGGTCGGGATGTCCCACAACATCCCCACTTACCTGCTGGCCTCCGGCCTGATCGCGGTGGGCATGAACTGGGTCCAGGCCATCATCACGATCGCGCTGGCCAACCTCATCGTGCTGGTCCCGATGCTGCTCAACAGCCACGCCGGGACCAAGTACGGCATCCCGTTCCCGGTGTTCGCGCGGGCCTCGTTCGGGCTGCGGGGGGCCAACCTGGCCGCCATCTTGCGGGCCGTGATCGCCTGCGCCTGGTTCGGCATCCAGACCTGGATCGGCGGCGAGGGCTTCTACATCCTGATCGGCGCGGTCGCCGGGCACGGCTGGACCGACGCCACCCCGGCCTTCGGCGGCTACCCGTGGACCCAGTGGCTGTCGTTCGCCATCTTCTGGGTGCTGGAGATGGCCATCATCGTCCGCGGCATGAACACTCTGCGCCGGTTCGAGAACTGGGCCGCCCCGCTGGTCCTGGTGGCCGCGGTCGCGCTGCTGGTCTACATCCTGATCAAGGCGCACGGCTTCGGCGCGGTGCTGTCCGAGCCGGCCAAGCTGGGCTGGGGCGCCAAGTTCTGGCCGGTGTTCTTCCCGTCGCTGATGGCCATGATCGCGTTCTGGTCGACGATGTCGCTGAACATGCCGGACTTCACCCGGTTCAGCCGCGGCCAGAAACAGCAGCTGTGGGGCCAGGTCCTCGGCCTGCCGACCACGATGACGTTCTTCTCGCTGCTGGCCGTGTTCATCACCGCGGCCTCGCAGAAGATCTACGGCGCCCCGATCTGGGACCCGATCCAGCTCACCGGCAAGTTCAGCAACCCGGTCGTGGTCGCGTTCGCGCTGTTCACGATCATCGTGGCCACGCTGAGCGTGAACGTGGCCGCCAACACGGTCAGCCCGTCCTACGACTTCTCCAACCTGCTGCCCAAGCTGGTCAGCTTTCGCACCGGAAGCATCATCACCGGCGTGATCGGCATCCTCATCCAGCCCTGGCGGCTGCTGGCCAACCCGCACGTCTACATCTACGTCTGGCTCGGCTTCTACGGCGGCCTGCTGGGCGCGGTAGCCGGGGTGCTGATCGCCGACTACTGGCTGATCCGCAACACCGAGCTCCGGCTGGTCGACCTCTATCGTCGCCGTGGCGCCTACTGGTACAACGGTGGCTGGAACTGGCGCGCGGTGGCCGCGTTCGGCGCGGGCGCGGTGCTGGCGGTGGGCGGAGCCTGGTCCGCCCCGGGCCAGGGCCCGTTCCCGGAACACGGCCTGATCCCGGCCCTGAAGCCGCTCTACAACTACAACTGGGTGGTCGGGTTCGCGGTGGCCATCATTCTCTACTGGGGGCTGACGATGATTTCGGTGCGACGGGCGCCCGCCCGGCACGCGTCCTACGCCGGGCAGCGAGGCTGAGCGCTGACCACTGAACACGCCGGCTCAGCGGGCCAGCTGCGATCCGCGGTCGAAGCCTGGATCGCTGACGACCCCGACCCGGGCACCCGGGCCGAACTGACCGCCCTGCTCCAGGCGGGTGACACCGCCGCCCTGGCCAGCCGGTTCGGCGAGCCGCTGACCTTCGGCACGGCCGGGATCCGGGGGCCGCTCGGCGCGGGCCCGGCCCGGATGAACCGGGCCACGGTCCGCCGGGTCATAGCCGGCCTGGCCCGCTACCTGGATCGGGCCGGCCCGGATCGGCCGGGCCCGGGCGCCGGGGGCCGGCCGGTGGTGATCGGCCACGACGCCCGCCGCGGCTCGCGGGAGTTCGCCGACGAGGCCGCGGCCGTGCTGACCGGGGCCGGGCGCCAGGTGCTGCGCCTGCCCGGCCCGGTGCCGACCCCGGTGCTGGCCTTCGCGGTCCGGCACCTGCACGCGGCGGCCGGGGTGATGGTCACCGCCAGCCACAACCACCGGGGCGACAACGGGGTCAAGGTCTACTGGTCCGACGGTGTCCAGATCGTCCCGCCGGTTGACGCCGGCATCGCCGACGCCGCCGCGGCCGCGGGTCCCCTGCGCGACCTGCCCCTGGGCGGCTCAGGGGAGTTTCTGGGCGACGAGCTGATCGAGGCCTACCTGACCGCGATCGTGGCCGCCGTTCCGCTCGGTGATCAAAATTTCATCGAAGGTCTGCACATCGCGTACACACCACTGCACGGGGTCGGCCTGGCCGTGGTCCAGCAGGCCTTCTCAAGGGCCGGGTTCGCGCCGATGTCGGTGGTCCCCGAGCAGGCCGAGCCGGACGGCGCCTTCCCGACCCTGCCCAAGCCGAACCCGGAGGAACCCGGCGCGCTGGACCTGCTGCTGGCCGAGGCGACCCGGATCGGCGCCGACCTGGCCCTGGCCAACGACCCGGACGCGGACCGGCTGGCGGCCGCGCTGCCGGACCCGGCCGCCCCGGGCGGGTGGCGGGTGCTGACCGGCGACGAGCTCGGCGCCCTGCTCGGCGACTACCTGCTGCGGCACGCGCCCGATGCGGCCCGGCGCCTGCTGGTGACCACGATCGTGTCGTCCAGCCTGCTCGGCGAGCTGGCCGCGGCGGCCGGGGCGGCCTTCGCCGAGACGCTGACCGGGTTCAAGTGGATCATGCGGGCCAGCGACGACGTGCGCGATCATGAGTTCCTGTTCGGCTACGAGGAGGCCCTCGGCTACGCCGTCACCGACCTGGTCCGGGACAAGGACGGCATGTCGGCCGCGCTGGCCCTGGCCGGGGCGGCCGCCGAGGCGAAGGGCCGCGGCCAGACCCTGGCCGATCTGCTGGACGGCATCGCCAGGCGGTTCGGGCAGTACGCGACCGGCCAGTTCTCGGTCGACCTGCCGGGCGGGCCCGAGGCGGGCGCGGCCCTGCTGGCCGCGGCCCGCAACGCCCCGCCCCTGTCCCTGCTCGGCCGGCCGGTCACGTCAGTGGACGATCTGGGCCTGGGCCTGCGGTCCCGCGCCGACGGCACCAAGGACCCCCTGGCCTTTCCGCGGTCCGATGTGATCATCTGGCGTTGTGACGACGGGACCAGGGTGGCTGTCCGGCCCAGCGGGACCGAGCCTAAGGTGAAGATCTACTTGCAGGTGGTGCTGCCCGCCGCGGGCACCGTAGCGCCCACTGGCGACCTGGCCCCGCTCCGGGCCCAGGCGGCCGGGCGGCTCGCCGACCTGCGCCAGGAGATAGCGGAGGTGCTGCACCTGTGACCGGAGCCCCGACCCTGACCCGCCGCCAGCTGGCCGCGATGATCGACCACACCCTGCTGGCCCCGGAAGCGACCGAGAAGGACGTGGCCGCCCTCTGCGCCGAAGCCCGCCAGCTCGGCGTCTACGCCGTGTGCGTGTCACCCACGATGACCACCGTGGCCGCCCGCGAGTTGCCGGGCGGCGAGATCAGGGTGTGCGCGGTGGCGGGCTTCCCGTCCGGCGCGCACAGCGCCGGGCTCAAGGCCCAGGAGGCCAGCATCGCCGCCGCCACCGGCGCGCACGAGGTCGACATGGTCATCAACCTGGCCCTGGCCCGGGAAGGCCGCTGGAAAGAGGTGGAAGAGGAGATCGCCGCCGTCCGCGGCGAGGCGCCCGGCCCCACCGTGCTCAAGGTCATCATCGAGTCGGCCGTGCTGGACGAGGAGTCCATCGTGGCCGCCTGCCAGGCCGCGGCCGGGGCCGGGGCCGACTTCGTCAAGACCTCGACCGGATTCCACCCCAAGGGCGGGGCCACCATCGCCGCGGTCGAGCTGATGGCCGGCACCGTCGCGCCGCGGCTGGGCGTGAAGGCCTCGGGCGGGATCCGTTCCGCCGCCGACGCCTTGGCCATGGTGGCCGCGGGCGCGACCCGGCTCGGCCTGTCCCGCTCCGCCGCCATCCTCGCCGAACTGCCCAGCTAAGACCGAGAGGAGCTGCCCCATGACCACCGTTCGCGCCGCGCTGATCCAGCAGAAGTGGACCGGCGACAAGGAATCCATGATCAAGAATGCCGTCGACGCCTTGCGGGATGCGGCCAGCCAGGGCGCTCAGGTCGCCTGCCTGCAGGAACTGTTCTACGGCCCGTACTTCTGCCAGGTGCAGGACCCGCAGTGGTACAGCTGGACCGAGCAGGTGCCCGGCGGCCCCACCACCAGCCTCATGCAGGACCTGGCCCGGGAGCTGAACATGGTCCTGGTCGTCCCGGTCTACGAGGTCGAGCAGGAGGGCGTGTACTACAACACCGCCGCCGTCATCGACGCCGACGGCAGCTACCTCGGCAAGCACCGCAAGAACCACATTCCGCAGGTCAACGGGTTCTGGGAGAAGTACTACTTCCGTCCCGGCAACCTCGGCTACCCGGTGTTCGACACCGCGGTCGGCAAGGTCGGCGTCTACATCTGCTACGAGCGGCACTTCCCGGAGGGCTGGCGCGCCCTGGGCCTGGGCGGGGCCAAGATCGTGTTCAACCCGTCGGCCACCAGCCGCGGCCTGTCCGAGTACCTGTGGAAGCTGGAGCAGACCTCGGCCGCGGTGGCCAACGAGTACTTCGTCGGCACCATCAACCGGGTCGGCGTCGAGCCGCTCGGTGACGACGACTTCTACGGCCAGTCCTACTTCGCCGACCCGCGCGGCCAGATCATGGGCGGCACCGCCTCCGACAACGCCGACGAGGTCGTCGTCCGCGACCTGGACATGGACCTGCTGGAAGAGGTCCGGCACCAGTGGCAGTTCTACCGCGACCGGCGCCCGGACTCCTACGGTTCCCTGGTCGAGCCGTAAGGGGGCCGTGGTGCGAACCCTGATCCGTGGCGGCACGGTGGTCACGGCCACCGGCGCCTTCCCGGCTGACGTGCTCGTGGACGGGGAGACCGTCGCGGCTCTGCTCGACCCCGCCCACACCGATGCGCTGGCCGGCACGGCCGACCGCGTCCTGGACGCGGCCGGCCTGTACGTCATGCCGGGCGGCATCGACGTGCACACCCACCTGGAGATGCCGTTCGGCGGCACGTTCTCGGTCGACGACTTCGAGACCGGGACCCAGGCCGCGGCCTGGGGCGGGACGACGACCATCGTCGACTTCCCGGTCCAGAAGAAGGGCAGCACGCTCACCGAGACGCTGGACACCTGGCACGGCAAGGCCAGCGGCAAGGCCAGCATCGACTACGGCTTCCACATGATCGTGTCCGACGTCAACGACACGACCCTCAAGGAGATGGACGCCCTGGTCGGCGAGGGCGTGACCAGCTTCAAGATGTTCATGGCCTATCCCGGCGTGTTCTACGCGACCGACGACGAGATCCTGCGGGCCATGCAGCGGGCCGCGGGCAACGGCGCCACGATCATGATGCACGCCGAGAACGGCATCGCCATCGACGAACTGGTCCGGCAGGCCCTGGCCGCCGGCCACACCGACCCGGGCTGGCACGGCCGGACCCGGCCCCCGGAGCTCGAAGGGGAGGCCACCTCCCGGGCCATCCGGCTGGCCCAGGTGGCCGGCGCGCCGCTGTACATCGTGCACCTGTCGGCCAAGCAGGCCCTGGACGCGGTGACCGAGGCCCGGGACGACGGCCGGCCGGTGTTCGCCGAGACCTGCCCGCAGTACCTGTACCTGTCCCAGGACGACCTGGACAAGCCCGGGTTCGAGGGGGCCAAGTACGTGGCCTCGCCGCCGGTCCGGCCCAAGGAGCACTGGCCGCACATCTGGCGTGGTCTGCGCAGCAACGACCTGTCCGTGGTCTCCACCGACCACTGCCCGTTCTGCTACAAGGACCAGAAGGAACTGGGCCGGGGCGACTTCTCCAAGATCCCGAACGGCATCCCCGGGCTCGAGCACCGCATCGACCTGCTGCACCAGGGCGTGGCCGACGGCGAGCTGTCCCCGGCCCGCTGGGTCGAGGTCAACTCGACCACCCCGGCCCGGATGTTCGGGCTGTACCCGCGCAAGGGCACGATCGCGCCCGGCTCCGACGCCGACATCGTGCTCTACGACCCCACCGCCAAGCACGTCCTGTCGGCGGCCACCCACCACATGAACGTGGACTACTCGGCCTACGAGGGCCGCGAGGTGCAGGGCCAGGTCAAGACCGTGCTGTCCCGGGGCGACATCCTGATCGAGAACGGGGAGTGGCACGGGTCGCCCGGGCGCGGCAAATACCTGGCCCGCGGCACCTGCCAGTATCTCGGGTAACTGACCTTCGAAATATTCATGAACCATGGGGAGGGATGAACGGTGGACATCGGTCTGGTCCTGCAGAACGATCCGCCGGCTCAGCGCGTCATCGACGTGGCCCGGAGGGCGGACAGAAACGGCTACAGCCACGTGTGGACGTTCGACTCGCACGTGCTGTGGCAGGAGCCGTTCGTGGTCTACGCCCAGATCCTGGCCCAGACGTCGAACGTCAAGGTCGGCCCGTTCGTCACCAACCCGCTGACCCGCGAGCCGTCGGTCACCGCGTCCCTGTTCGCCACGCTGAACGACCAGTTCGGCCCGCGCACGGTGTGCGGCATCGGGCGCGGTGACTCGGCCCTGCGCGTGCTGGGCCGCAAGCCCGCGTCGCTGGCCACGCTGTCGCACGCCATGCGGGTCATCCGCGACCTGGCCGAGGGCCGCGAGGTCGACTACGACGGCACCCCGGTCCGGATCCCGTGGGTGCGGGACGGCAAGCTCGAGGTCTGGATGGCCGGCTACGGGCCCAAGGCCCTCAAGCTGTGCGGCGAGGAGGCCGACGGCTTCATCCTGCAGTGCGCCGACCCCGACATCGCCCGCTGGACGATCGGCACCGTCCGGTCCGCGGCCGCCGCGGCCGGCCGGGACCCGGCCGAGGTCACGATCTGCGTGGCCGCGCCCGCCTACGTCGGCAGCGACCTGGCCCACATGCGCGACCAGACCCGCTGGTTCGGCGGCATGGTCGGCAACCACGTGGCCGACCTGGTCTCCCGCTACGGCGGCTCCGGGGAGACGATCCCGCGCGCCCTGACCGACTACATCAAGGCCCGCGAAGGCTACGACTACTCCCACCACGGCAAGGCCGGCAACCCCACCACCGACTTCGTCCCCGACGACGTGGTCGACCGCTTCTGCCTGCTCGGCCCGGCCGAATCCCACCGGGACCGGCTGGCCGAGCTGCGCGAGATCGGCGCCGGCAACTTCAGCGTCTACCTCATGCACGACGACGCCGACGCCACCCTCGACGCCTACGCCAAGCACGTCATCGGCCAGGTCTGACCGCACTTTCTGACGGCACCCTCTGACGGGCATCAATTGGCCTCGCTGGCGGTTGTACAGCGTACAGGTGCCAAGAGAAAAGGCAGAAATCGATGTTCCGTGCGAAGGACCGCGCCCAGAAGCCGGCCACCCAGGAGGCGACGGCTGAGATCCAGAAGCCTGACCAGGAGTGGAAGCGCGACCTGACCCGCGAGCAGTACAACGTGCTGCGCCGCGGCCACACCGAGATGGCGTTCACCGGCGCGCTGCTCCGTAACAAGAAGGACGGCTCCTACCAGTGCGCGGGCTGCGGGAACGAACTGTTCCGGTCGGACGCCAAGTTCAATTCCGGTACCGGCTGGCCGAGCTTCTTCGAGCCGGCCGTGGCCGAGGCCGTCGAGCTGCGCCCGGACCACGGCATGCTCATGCGCCGCACCGAGGTCCGCTGCCGCCGCTGCGGCGGCCATCTGGGCCACGTGTTCCGCGACGGCCCGCGCCCGACCGGCCAGCGCTACTGCATCAACTCGGCCGCGCTCGCCTTCGAGCCCACGGCCGCCCCGGACCAGGAGGGCTGACGTGCTGAAGCTCAGGAGTACCGATGAGGCCCGGCCGGCGCCGGCCCCGCCCTTCGAGGGACACGGGCCGGATGGGGCCGAGCGGGCCACGTTCGCGGCCGGCTGCTTCTGGGGTGTCGAGGCCGCGTTCCGCGCCATCCCGGGCGTCCGGCAGACCGCGGCCGGCTACACCGGCGGCCACGTGCCCGACCCGACCTACCGGAAGGTGTGCGGGCACCGCACCGGCCACGCCGAGGCGGTCGAAGTCTGGTTCGACCCGGCCCAGGTCAGCTACGCGGACCTGCTGCGGACGTTCTGGAGCATCCACAACCCGACCAGCCGCAACCGGCAGGGCTTCGACTTCGGCAGCCAGTACCGGTCGGCGATCTTCGTCCACGACGAGGCCCAGCAGGCGGCCGCGACCGCGTCCCGCGACGCCGAGCAGGGGCATCACAAGCGGCCGATCGTCACCCAGATCACCCCGGCTTCGGCGTTCTACCGGGCCGAGGAGTATCACCAGCGCTACCTGGAGAAGGGCGGCCGGGCCGCCTGCGCGGTCACGGTAAAGTAACCGGCTGCACCTGCCGCAGCACGGCGATCACCGTGCCCCGTTGCGGCCCGCCCGGCGGCCGCCGCACCACCACCCAGTCGCCGGGCCGGACTCCGGGCGCGGTCACCGAGTGGCCCGAGACGTGCAGCAGGCGCAGTTCCTCCCGGGCCACCGCCATGTCGCGGGGCATGGGGCCGAGGAACGGCACCCACACCACCTTGTCCGGGTCCCGGGCATCCAGGATCTGCTCGTCCTCGGCCGCCCGGCGCGGGCGGGGCAGCACCCGCACCGTCCGCGGCACCCCGGGCTGGTAGGTCAGGTAGCCGTCGGCCTTGAGCTGCTTGAGGTGACGCAGCACCGTGGACGGGCTCTTCAGCCCGGCCGCGGCCGCGATCTCGCGGTTGCTGGGGGAGCAGCCGTGCAGCGCGATGTAATGCTCGATGGCCTGAAGGATCTGGCCCTGCCGCGTCATCGAGCCTCCACGCTGAGAAACCCCTTTGCTCACGACACTAAATGATCAAGAGCCGGCTGCCTATAGCCGACCGTGAGCGGGCTTCCGGGTGGCGGGCCCTCAGCGCCCGGGCCGCTCCCAGCCGACGATTTCGCCGGCCGGGTGGCGGGTGAAGTCGGGCAGCGCGGTCAGCGCCTGCTCCTCGCCGCCCGGGGTGTAGGTGACGATCAGCCGCAGCGTCCGCCAGCCGGTGTTGATGGTCGAGTGCAGCGTGTTCATGGGGATATACACCACGTCGCCCTCGGTGACCGGGAACTCCTCGTCGCCGACGGTCTGGGTGCCGGTCCCGGAAATCACGTAGATCAGCTCGTCGGCCTGCTCGTGCAAGTGCCTGACGTGCCCCTTCCCCGGGTTGATGATCACTTCGCCCTGGGAGTTGGCCGCCCCCGGGATCGTCACCGGGGACACGAACCACTTCATCGTCCCCCAGTCGAAGCTGAACGTCTCCACCTGGCCCGGCTGAATACGCGTCACGGTCATGACCGGGAGGCTAGCGCACTGCCCTGGGCCACCCCGGCCAGCAGCCGGGTGGCCGGGGCCAGGTCCGACTCGGCGGGCAGGGCGAAGCCCAGCAGCAGGGCGGGCGGGTGCGGCGCGCGGGTGTCGCAGTGCCGGTGCAGTTCGTGCACGGCGACCCCGTACTCCCGGGCCCGCAGCCCGATGGCCCGCTCGTCGGCGCCGTCCGGCAGCTGGGCCAGCAGGTGCAGGCCGGCGGCCGTGCCCTGCACCCGGGCCTCGGGCAGATACCGGTGCAGCGCGTCGACCAGCACGTCCCGTTTGACCCGGTACCGGCGCCGCATCGACCGCAGGTGCCGTTCGAGGGCGGCATCATTGATGAAGAAGGCCAGGGCCAGCTGGTCCAGGGTCGGCGGCACCACCCCGGTGATCCGCAGCACGTCCTCCACCTCGTCGATCAGGCCGGCCGGCGGCACCATCCAGGCCAGCCGCAGCGCCGGGGCCAGCGTCTTGCTGGTGGTGCCCACGAACACCACCCGGTCCGGGGCCAGGCCCTGCAGGGACGCCACCGGCTCGCGGCCGAACCGGTACTCGACGTCGTAGTCGTCCTCGACGATCAGCGCCTGGCGCTCGTGGGCCCAGGCCAGCAGGGCCGACCGGCGTTCGGCGGTCATCACCACCCCGGTCGGGTACTGGTGCGCGGGGGTGATCACCACCGCGTCCACGCCAGCCGCGGCCAGGTCGGAGACGACCAGGCCGTCGGCGTCCACCCGCACCGGCACCGCTTCCAGCCCGGCGTGCTCGGCGGTGTAGCGCTGCCAGCGCCAGCCCGGGTCCTCGATCGCGACCCGGCGCACACCGCGGCGGCGGAGCACGTCCCAGATCACGGTCAGGGCCTGGGACGCCGCGCAGCACACCACGACCTGCTCGGGCTCGGCCACCACCCCCCGCATCCGGGCCAGGTACCCGGCGATGGCGCCGCGCAGCTCGTAGCTGCCGCGGTGCCCCGCGTAGCCCAGCCGCCGGTCGGGCAGGTCCCGCAGCGCCTGCAGCAGCGCCGCCCGCCACCGGGCGCGCGGGAAACTATGGTAGTCGGCCTGGCCCGGCCGCAGGTCGTACCGGTAGCGCGGCGGCACCGGCCGGGGCGCCCGCGGGGCCGGGCTCACGGTCTCGGGCAGGCGGGCCACCCGGGTGGCCGACCCGCGCCGGGCGGCCAGGTACCCCTCGGCGGCCAGCTGGGCGTAGCTGCCCACCACCACCCCGCGGGACACGCCGAGCTGCTGGGCCAGGTCCCGGCTGGGTGGCAGCACCGCCCCCGGGGTCAGCCGGCCGGACCGGATCGCGACCCGCAGCGCGTCCTCGAGCTGACGGCGCAACGGGATCCCCGCCTGGAAAGCGACATCCAGCTCCATGCAGGCAAGCTACTCGGTCCGGCCAAAATTGGATCTATTTATAAGCGGGCGATTGGACCATGCCATAGGACCACCGGCCTATTAGGCTGACCAAAATCGAGAGTTTGCCGGCGCGGCAGGCCACTGCGGCAAGGAGGGCATATGGCACCGATCCGGGTACACGAGTTCGTCAGCCTGGACGGGGTTATCGACGCCCCGGCCTGGACCGCTGACTACGGATTCGACCCACGGATGGGCGAGGCGATCGGGCAGGTCGTGAGCGCCAGTGACGGCATCCTGCTGGGCCGGACCACCTACCAGATGTTCGAGCCCGCCTGGTCCCAGCGCACCGTCGAGGACGACCCGGGCGCCCCGTTCTTCAACGACACCGTCAAGTACGTGGTGACGTCGACGCTCACCGAGACCACCTGGCGGAACTCGCAGATCCTCGGGCGCTACGACGCCAAGGAGATCCAGCGCCTGAAGGAAGACGACAGCGCCAGCGGCCTGTACGTCAGCGGCAGCGCCACCCTGGTCCGCGCGCTGCTGGCCGACCGGCTGGTCGACGAGCTGCACCTGTTCGTCTACCCGGTGACCCGCGGGGCCGGGCCGCGGCTGTTCGCCGCGGACGCGCCCCCGGCCAAATGGGACCGGGCGGGCGCGGAGCTCTACGACAACGGGGTCTTCTACCTGAAGCTCACCCCGGCGTCGTGATGCCGGCTGCCGCGGCGGGATCGCGCCGGCGGTGGTGGTGAGCCCGGGGCCGGCGGGGGCCGGTCCCGGGCTGGCCGCCGGGGAAGCAGGTGGGCCGGCCGCCGTTGATCTGGCCGCCGTTGATCTGGGCGGCGTCCGCGTGGTGCTGCGCCGGGCGGTCCGGCGTGACCTGCCCGCGCTGGTGGCCCTGCTGGCCGCCGACGACCTCGGTGCCACCCGCGACGGGATCAGGAGCCAGGCCGACCGGGACGCCTACGAGCGGGCGTTCCTGGCCATCGACGCGGATCGGGCCCAGCTCCTGCTGGTCGCCGACTCGGACGGCCAGGTCGTCGGCACCCTGCAGCTGTCCTTCATCCCCGGGCTGTCCCGCCGCGGCGCCCTGCGGGCCCAGATCGAATCCGTCCGCGTCGCCCCCGCCATGCGCGGCCGGGGCCTGGGCGAGGCCCTGTTCACCTGGTCCATCGCCGAAGCCCGCCGCCGCGGCTGCGCCCTGGTCCAGCTCACCACCGACAAGATCCGGGTGGATGCGCACCGCTTCTACGAACGGCTCGGCTTCACCGCCTCCCACGAAGGCCTGAAACTGCCGCTTACCTAAGCCTCCGTGTTTCCGCTGGTCATCGCGTTGGTAACCCACCAGGATGATCAAAGTTTCGGATGTGCCACGAACAAATGACCAAAGCAGCCCGGGCCGCCGGCTGACCGGACCCGCCGCGGAGTACGGTGTCAGCAATCATCGTTGGAGCCGGTCCTGGCTCGGGGAGGCGCGGATGAGGCTGGTCCCTGGAACGGACACCGTTCCCAATTCCGTCAACCGTTACCTGCTGCCGCATGAGCACCAGGTCATCACGGTGCGCATGCATCCGGCGGTCATGATCGCGCCCGGCCTGACGTTGTCGGGTTTAGTAGCCGCGGCGATCAAGCTGGCCCGGCGAACGGACCGCCCCGACGTGGTCTGGTATGCCTCCGGTCTGCTGGGCGCGGAGTGCGTGCGGCGCATCGCCGCCTGGCCGGTCACCTACCTCGTGATCACCAGCCAGCGCATGCTCATCATCCGTGGCACGCTGGTCCGCTCGGTGACCTCGGTGCCGCTGGACCACGTGGAGAGCCTGGAGTTCCAGCGCACGATCGGCGGCCGCCTGCTCGGTTACGGATCGCTGGCCGCCCGGTCCAGTGGTGGCCGCCGGATTCTGCCCAAGGTCCGCTACCTGCCTTACCCCGAACAGCTGTACCTGGAGGTCTCCGGCCTGCTCCACCCCTATACGGGCGAAGACGACGACTGAGCCGGTCGGTAGCGTTTTCCGTGTCCGTCTGATCGGGTGAG